>NZ_JAMNDD010000015.1:0-132158 GCF_051812965.1 Salmonella sp. NW1250
TCCTGGCACACGTTGACAAACTGTCTGAAGATGCCTTCGATGACCAGTGCACCGGCGCTAACCCGCGTTATCCGCTGGTATCGGAACTGCGCCAACTGCTGCTGGCAAGTTTCTACGGCGAGGCGTTTGCTGAACAATAACGCATGGATCCCCGCCGCGGGGCGTCATTTTCCCCGCGGCTCACCGTAAGGATAATTTATGCGCCGCATCACAAAAACTGCTACACTCCGCCCCTTCATGACATTGTGGTTTTTGTCATTCCAAATTTGAGCATCTCCCTGAAAACTACACCGGCAACGGTCGGGGCGGTCCGGAGTAGTTATGTCTTTTGATTCCCTGGGATTAAACCCTGATATCCTGCGCGCCATTGCCGAGCAGGGTTACCGTGAACCTACCCCTATTCAGCAACAGGCGATTCCCGCCGTGCTGGAAGGCCGCGATCTGATGGCCAGCGCCCAGACCGGAACCGGTAAAACGGCGGGTTTTACCCTGCCATTGTTGCAGCATCTGATTACCCATCAGCCGCATGCTAAAGGTCGTCGCCCGGTGCGTGCGTTGATCCTCACGCCAACCCGCGAGCTGGCGGCGCAAATTGGCGAAAACGTCAGAGATTACAGTAAATATCTCAACATTCGCTCGCTGGTGGTATTTGGCGGCGTAAGCATCAATCCGCAGATGATGAAACTGCGCGGCGGCGTGGATGTGCTGGTGGCGACGCCGGGACGTCTGCTCGACCTGGAACATCAAAATGCCGTGAAGCTGGATCAGATTGAGATTCTGGTACTGGATGAAGCCGACCGTATGCTGGATATGGGCTTCATTCACGACATTCGTCGCGTGCTGGCGAAACTGCCGGCGAAGCGTCAGAATCTGCTGTTCTCCGCCACGTTCTCCGACGACATCAAAGCGCTCGCCGAAAAGCTGTTGCGCAACCCGCTGGAAATCGAAGTGGCGCGCCGCAACACGGCCTCAGAGCAGGTAACGCAGCACGTGCACTTTGTCGATAAAAAACGTAAGCGCGAACTGCTGTCACAAATGATTGGCCAGGGCAACTGGCAGCAGGTGTTGGTCTTCACCCGCACCAAGCATGGCGCGAACCATCTGGCGGAACAGCTTAATAAAGACGGTATTCGCAGCGCGGCGATCCACGGTAATAAATCGCAGGGCGCACGTACCCGCGCGCTGGCCGATTTTAAATCCGGCGATATTCGCGTGCTGGTAGCGACGGATATTGCAGCGCGTGGTCTGGATATTGAAGAGCTGCCGCACGTGGTCAACTATGAGCTGCCGAACGTGCCGGAAGATTATGTACACCGTATTGGCCGTACCGGTCGCGCGGCGGCAACTGGCGAGGCGCTGTCGCTGGTCTGTGTTGACGAGCATAAATTGTTGCGTGATATCGAAAAGTTGCTGAAAAAAGAGATCCCACGCATTACGACGCCGGGCTATGAGCCGGACCCGTCGATTAAAGCGGAGCCGATTCAGAATGGTCGTCAGCAGCGCGGCGGCGGCGGCGGTCGTGGACGTGGACAAAATCAGGGAGGAGCGGGGCGCAGTCAGCAGCCGCGACGTCAGGATAGCGGGGCGGCGAAGGCGAAACCAAAACCGCGCACAGGCGAGGGGAAACCCGCTGGCGACAAAGCACGTCCGCCGCGTCGCCCGCGCAGAATCACGCCTGCCCAGTAAATTTTATCCGGCAACATGCCCGGTAGCGCGACGCTTACCGGGCCTACGGACTATGCAAATACGTAGGCCGGATAAGGTGCTTGCACCGCCATCCGGCAAAATACACATCGCGTTGCGAGCCGCCTTCCAGAACCGGTAAAAAAGGTACTTCCCGCCCCTGAAATGTGACACAATAGTGGCTGTTTATACAGTACTTCAGGTTTTCTCATGGCATTGACCGCTGCGCTGAAAGCGCAAATCGCCGCCTGGTATAAGGCGCTTCAGGACCAGATTCCCGACTTTATTCCCCGTGCGCCGCAGCGGCAGATGATTGCTGACGTCGCCAGAACGCTGGCCGGGGAAGAAGGGAGACATCTGGCTATTGAAGCGCCGACCGGCGTCGGGAAAACCCTCTCCTATCTTATTCCCGGTATTGCCATTGCCCGGGAAGAGCAAAAAACACTGGTGGTCAGTACCGCTAACGTGGCGTTACAGGATCAGATCTTTAGCAAAGATTTGCCGCTGCTACGAAAAATCATCCCCGATCTGCGCTTTACCGCCGCCTTTGGCCGCGGGCGTTACGTGTGTCCGCGAAACCTGGCGGCGCTCGCCAGTAGCGAGCCTACGCAGCAGGATCTGCTCGCCTTTCTTGATGACGAACTGACGCCTAACAACCAGGAAGAGCAAAAGCGCTGCGCCAGGCTGAAAGGGGATCTTGACGGTTACAAATGGGATGGTCTGCGGGATCATACCGACATTGCTATTGACGACGATCTGTGGCGGCGATTAAGTACCGATAAAGCCAGTTGTCTGAACCGCAACTGTCACTATTACCGCGAATGTCCATTCTTTGTCGCCCGACGTGAAATACAGGAAGCGGAAGTCGTGGTGGCGAATCACGCGCTGGTAATGGCGGCGATGGAAAGTGAAGCCGTACTGCCGGAACCAAAGCATCTGCTGTTAGTACTGGATGAAGGTCATCATCTGCCCGATGTCGCTCGCGATGCGCTGGAGATGAGCGCGGAAATTACCGCCTCCTGGTATCGCTTGCAGCTGGATCTGTTCAGCAAACTGGTGGCGACCTGCATGGAGCAATTTCGCCCTAAAACCACGCCGCCGTTAGCGAATCCTGAGCGACTTAACGCCCATTGCGAGGAGGTGTACGAACTGATCGCCTCGCTCAATGCCATTCTTAATCTGTATATGCCCGCAGCGCAGGAGGCGGAGCACCGTTTTGCAATGGGCGAGTTGCCTGATGAGGTCATGGAAATCTGCCAGCGACTGGCGAAGCTGACCGAGACGTTGCGTGGGCTGGCGGAATCCTTTCTCAACGATCTCAGCGAAAAAACCGGGTCGCACGATATTGTGCGTTTGCATCGGGTGATTTTACAGATGAACCGGGCGCTGGGAATGTTCGAGGCGCAAAGTAAATTATGGCGGCTGGCTTCGATGGCGCAGTCTTCAGGCGCGCCGGTGTCCAAATGGGCGACGCGTGAAATACGCGAAGGGCAACTCCACGTCTGGTTCCATTGTGTCGGTATCCGCGTCAGCGAGCAGTTGGAAAGATTGTTATGGCGCAGCGTACCGCACATTATTGTCACCTCGGCGACACTGCGCTCGCTCAATAGCTTTTCGCGCCTGCAGGAAATGAGCGGCTTAAAAGAAAAAGCCGGCGACCGCTTTGTGGCGCTGGATTCGCCGTTTAATCATGTGGAACAGGGGAAACTGATGATTCCTCAGATGCGCTACGAACCCACCATTGATAACGAAGAGCAGCATATTGCCGAAATGGCGGCCTATTTTCGTGAGCAACTGGAGAGCAAAAAACATCATGGTATGCTGGTACTGTTCGCCAGCGGGCGGGCGATGCAGCGTTTTCTGGAGCATGTCGCTGATGTGCGCTTACTCCTCCTGGTCCAGGGTGACCAGCCGCGTTACCGGCTGGTAGAGCTGCACCGTAAACGGGTGGAGAGCGGCGAACGCAGCGTGCTGGTTGGGCTTCAGTCTTTTGCCGAAGGGCTGGATCTTAAAGGCGAGCTGCTTACGCAGGTCCATATCCATAAAATTGCCTTCCCGCCGATCGACAGCCCGGTCGTGATCACCGAAGGCGAATGGCTAAAAAGTCTGAATCGTTATCCGTTTGAGGTACAAAGTTTACCAAGCGCGTCTTTTAATTTAATTCAGCAGGTAGGGCGATTGATCCGTAGCCACGCCTGTCGGGGAGAAGTGGTCATTTATGATAAGCGTTTGTTGACCAAAAACTACGGACAGCGTTTACTGAATGCCTTACCTGTTTTTCCGATAGAGCAGCCTGCCGTGCCAGACGTTATAGTAAAACCAAAAGCAAAACCTGCACGCCGCCGACGGCGTTAATGCTGTGAGCACACTTCAAGGAGCTTTCAATGGATTATCGCAAGATCATCAAAGAGATCGGGCGAGGTAAAAATCACGCCCGCGATCTGGATCTGGATACCGCGCGCGGTTTGTATACCCGAATGCTGAATGGCGACGTCCCCGACCTGGAGATGGGCAGTATATTGATGGCGCTGCGTATTAAAGGCGAAGGCGAAGCCGAAATGCTGGGCTTTTATGAAGCCATGCAGAATCATACCATCAAACTGACACCGCCCGCAGATAGGCCGTTGCCGGTCGTTATTCCCAGCTATAACGGCGCGCGTAAACAGGCGAATTTAACGCCGTTGCTGGCTATCCTGCTGCATAAATTGGGCTTTCCAGTTGTAGTACACGGCGTCAGTGAAGATCCGACCCGCGTACTGACGGAAACAATATTTGAGCTGATGGGGATTGTGCCCACCCTACACGGCGGACAAGCACAGGCCAAACTGGACGGGCGCCAGCCGGTGTTTATCCCGGTGAGCGCGCTCTGCCCGCCGCTGGAAAAACAACTGGCGATGCGCTGGCGGATGGGCGTGCGCAACAGCGCGCATTCACTGGCCAAGCTGGCGACGCCATTTGCTGAGGATGCCGCGCTGCGTTTATCAAGCGTTTCTCACCCTGAATATGTCCCGCGTGTGGCGACCTTTTTTAGCCGCATTGGCGGGCGGGCTTTGCTGATGCATGGTACCGAAGGCGAAGTCTATGCCAACCCGCAACGCTGTCCGCAAATCAGCCTGATTGATAGCCGTGGCGTGCAGGTACTGCATGAGCGCCAGAGCGACACGTACGACGAGCCGCTTTCACTGCCTGCGACTAAAGATCCTGAAATCACCGCGCGCTGGATTGAGCGCTGCCTTGCCGGCCACGAGTCGGTGCCGCAATCATTAAAAACGCAAATGGCCTGTTGTCTGGTTGCGACGGGAGAGGCGGCGACGTTAGAAGACGGGCTTGCGCGCGTCGAACAGGCTTTTAGCGAATAAAAAAAGCCCGTCCAGTGGCGGACGGGCAAATAAGGGTAACAAACAGGGTTAATGAGGGTTGGAGCAGTGGGTCTGTTGGCAAACAGACGAGGGTAATACCCGTCAGAATTCAAACAACAGCGATGTTACAGCCTGAAATCTGGCGGGCAGGTAAATTATTTATAAATCACCGCAGTGCCGCTCATTTTGTCATTACCTACGGCGGAGGTGATGTTATAAGCGCTTGCGCCAGCAGCGGCGGCTTTTTCAGCCAATTTAGCTTCCAGGCCATCCAGCGTGGTGGCGCCATCGGCAGACACTACGCCGATTTTATGCAGGTTTTGCGTCTGAGACGCGCTAACCGGTTCTGCGGCAAAAGCGCCAAAAGAAAGGGTGGAAAGCGCGATGGCTGCAACAGCATATTTAATGGTTTTCATGATTAATCTCTCGCAGGTTATTCTGTTTATGGGACGATGTTCCGTCGATGTGATGAGTATCACGGTTTTTTGCGAAAGATAAAATCGAATAGAATTGACGGCCTTGCTCAAAATTTTTGAATGACAAATAACCTATTGATTATTAATTAATTCAACGGTTGAATTTACCTTTCTTGTCATCTGGCTTTACAGAGTCGAGGTTAACGGCACATTCTGCGACGCAGAACGCTAAAAAGCATGAGCGTAAAGGAATGGATAATACTGGCGGTTTCGGTAAAGAAAAGTCAGCGTAACTGGCTGTCTTTTGAACCTCTACGATTATATCCTGAAAATGTTGCGTTATGTAAATCTTTCTCCTGTTGGCAGGCTATGCATAACCGAACGCCCGGTACGGCTTTACGCCGCGCTTCAGGGATAGGGGCGCCGCAAGATTCGCATTCATCGCGACTTTCGCCGTGAGGAAGTTCGCCGCGAGCGCGGGCAACGGCATCTTCAATGGTATTGTTGATTTGTTCATTCACTGCGTCGTCATTTGCCCAGCCGGATGCCATCACGCTCTCCTGATTTTAGGGTACCTGAGGTTAAGTGTAGCGCCGTCAGGCGAAAAAATCGCATCGCGCGATCTTTTCAGACCATGAGCAGAGCCAATGTCATTCAGATATCCGATCAAACGAGCGAGGCAGGGAATTCGCGGTGGTATATTTACCCCGTGGCGTTATACGGGTATCTTACGCCGCTGCTAAAAGGAGAATGCCATGTCCGCCCAGAAACCGGGGTTACACCCGCGCAACCGCCATCAACACCGTTATGATCTCGCCGCACTGTGTCAGACCACGCCGGAATTGACGTCCTTTCTTATCCGCACGCCCGCCGGTGAACAGAGCGTTGATTTTGCTAATCCGCAAGCGGTAAAAGCGCTCAATAAGGCATTGCTGGCGCATTTTTATGCCGTCACACACTGGGACATTCCGCCAGGGTTTTTATGTCCGCCGGTGCCTGGTCGTGCGGATTATATCCATCATCTGGCGGATCTGCTTGGCGAAACGACAGGGAGTATTCCGGCGCAGGCAACTATTCTGGACGTGGGCGTGGGCGCCAATTGTATTTATCCGCTTATCGGCGTCCATGAATATGGCTGGCGATTTACCGGTAGTGAAGTCAGCGACGCAGCGATGTCCAGCGCGCAGGCTATCATTCAGGCTAATACGGGGTTAAGCCGCGCCATTCGTCTGCGTCGGCAAAAAGATCCGGCGGCCATTTTTACCGGTATTATTCATAAAAATGAATTTTATGACGCAACGCTTTGTAACCCGCCTTTTCACGACTCCGCCGCCGCAGCCCGCGCGGGCAGCGAGCGTAAGCGCCGCAATTTGGGGCAGAATAAAGATGATGCGCTGAACTTTGGCGGTCAACAGCAGGAGCTATGGTGCGAAGGCGGCGAAGTCGCCTTTATTAAAAAAATGATTGCTGAAAGCCAAACCTTCCGCCGTCAGGTGTTGTGGTTTACGACGTTGGTGTCGCGCGGCGAGAATTTACCGCCGCTTTACCGGGCGTTGACGGAGGCTGGCGCGGTGAAAGTGGTGAAAAAAGAGATGGCCCAGGGGCAAAAGCAAAGCCGCTTTATTGCCTGGACCTTTATGGATGACGACCAGCGTCGCCGTTTTATCACCCGTAAACGCTAAATCGTCGGTTCGCGCGGCGGCAGTGAATCAGGCGACGGGCCGCCAGCGGGGGCGGGTAGAACCTGATACGTTTGCACCGGCGCGCGCACATTGGCCAGATCAAAATGCTTTTTCACCTGGCTATCAAGGGCAAAACGCACCGTCCACTGCTTGAGCGGTAGGGTGGTGAACGATACGCGTAAAGTAAACGCTGTGTTCGTTAAACCGACAATACCGGCGAACGTGGGTTCGCCGATAATCAGCCCGCGAATATCCTCCGTCTCCATCAGCGCCGTTACCGCGTCTTTCAGCGCCTGATTCGCTTTATCCGCATCCTCATGGCGATCCACGTCATAGTTGGCGACAACTGAGCCGATACCGCGCACAAAGTTGGCGAAAGTGGTGATCGAGGACCACGGGATAATATGGTATGCCCCGGTATCCTGCCGCACGCCGACGGAACGAATCGACATTCTTTCGACCGTCCCCGTCAGCGGGCCTATGGTGACTAAGTCGCCGGTATTCATCCCGTTTTCAAACTGAATAAAGACGCCGGTAATAATATCTTTCACCAGGGTTTGCGAACCGAAAGAGATAGCCAGACCTAACGCCCCCGCGCCAGCCAGCAATGGCGCGATATTGACGCCGATTTCCGATAACACGATCATGATGGTTATGGTACTGATAATCACTGCCAGCGCATTGCGGAACAGCGTCAGCAGCGTGCGCGTGCGGGCGCTGGGTAGCGGGCGACCATGAATATCGGAGGCCAGGCGATTCTCAATCAGACTGGCGAGAATCGTCCATCCCACGGCGGAGAAGAATAAGATTAACGCGATACGGATGAGGATATCGACCATCTTTTCCCCCGCGCCATAATGTAGCCAGTGCCAGAAATCGAATAATCCCCAGGCGTTGAGCAACAGCATAACGGCGACGCAGACGGTCAAAAAGCGTGCGACTTTTAGCGCCGAGGAGAGCCAGCCGTTAAGCCGCTTTTGTAATTCCGGGTAATTGCGCTGCGTATGGGGCGACAGGGTGATGGTTTTCGCTATCCAGCGGGTAAACATACCGGAGATAAACGCGGCGATACCAATAATCGCCAGACTGCGCACGGTCGCGCCCATCATAAACTTCAGGCTATTGCCTGGGTCGAATAACGAGAAGAAAAACAGCACGATAAAGTAAGCGCTGGCCAGCCAGTGCCACACCAGCGCAAAGGCGCGGATAAACAGGCTAAAAAAGGCTAATGATCGTTCCGCCAGACTTAATAAATGTTGCGTAATCTCCGCTTTGTTTTTAAAGATCAGGTACAGCGCCCAGATGGTGATGCAGAGCATGATCGCCACATTAGCCATCGCGCCAACCTGAACATTCACCTGGTTGGAAATAATCGGAACGGCAACAATCAGCCCGTAGCCAATCAAACTGCTAAGGGAACTCATACGGCGATTCCAGTAACGCGCTGTCGCATCCTGAATCGCGAATGGGCGTAATTCCGGTACATTAGGGCAAAAAATAAGCCGCAGAATCGCTTTAAAGAACTCTATCAGCGCGAAGGCATTCAGGAACAGGCTTTGCTGAAAAGCGATAGTTCGACTTCCCGCATGGAAATTATCACTGAGCATCTGACCGATAAATAAGGTGAGCGCCAGTAGCAGCAGGTCGATAATAAACGCGCCGACGATCATCGCCGGGAGCTGTAACCAGTTGCTGCGTTCACGGTTTTTCTTGCGCGCCCACAGGCCCATTTTTCGATATAACGGCAGGGCGCAAAGCCGTATCACGCTATAAAAACCAAATACCGCGGCGGCCAGAAATAAAAAGTGGGTTAACGCGTTGGTGAAGGTTTGCGAGTTAAATGGCTTGTGCGGCGCATCGGTGATGTTGCGATAAAGCTGGGCGAAACGGGTAGCGAAAGCATCGCCGTACTGACGGGTAACGGTGGTGACGTTCTCCAGTACCGTTTTCTCATCTTTGGCCGCAGGCGGCGCAAGCGCTGGTGCCGGCTCGGTCGGCGTGGTTGATGCTTCGCGGAGTTGCGCTATCAATTCGTTACGTGAAGCCTCGTTCTCCAGTACGTCAGCCAGGGCCGCATAGGCCGCTTTTTTTTGTTCAGGACTGGGCTCTGGCGCTGCTTGCTGGCTGGTTGATGTCCCCGTGGTCACGCCGGGTATGGCGACCGCATGGGCAGGCGTGCCCAGTAGACAAAAAAGGATGAACAGGGTCCACCGCATGACTCCTCCAGTGAGAAAAGAGACGCAAAACACTAAGTATAGATGGCGCAGGGGAGGGAAAATGAAATGGGACTATTCTATGATGCCCTCCCTGCCGCAGGGCAGGAAGGGCGATATCTCAGGAGACGTGCTGTAAAAATTCCTGTAAACGTGGGCTTGGCGGGTTTTCGATCAACGCCTGCGGACTGCCATCTTCGGCAATACGGCCTTTATCGATGAAAATCAGCCGTGAGGCGACTTTTTCGGCAAAGCCGATTTCGTGAGTGACAATGACCATGGTCATGCCTTCTTCCGCCAGATCCTGCATGACTTTCAGCACTTCATGGCGCAGTTCAGGGTCCAGAGCGGAGGTTGGCTCGTCAAAGAGCATCATTTTCGGCTTCACTGCCAGCGCTCGGGCAATAGCGACGCGCTGTTGTTGACCGCCGGAAAGCTCGGAGGGGTAGTGGTGCGCACGTTCCGCCAGTCCAACTTTCGCTAACAGAGCTTTCGCCTGTTTTTCCGCTTCTTCTTTCTTTACGCCGCGCACGCGCAGAGGACCGAACATCACGTTTTCGAGCGCGGTCAGATGCGGGAACAGATAAAACTGTTGAAACACCATGCCGGCTTCCTGGCGAATCAGCCGTTCGTCTACTTTAGGATCGTTGACTTTCAGACCATCGACAATCAGATCGCCGGAGGTGATCTCTTCCAGTTTATTGATACAGCGTAATAACGTGGATTTACCCGAACCGGAAGGGCCGATAATCACAACCACTTCGCCCTGACGGATGTTTAAATCAATGTTATGCAGCACCTGGGTGGGGCCAAAGTGCTTGGAGACGTTTTTAAATTCAATCACAGGATTTTCATCCTTCTTTCAAGACGACGCAAAATAAAGCTCAGCACCAGCGTAATGATCAAATAGAAGACGGCCACGGCGCTCCAGATTTCCAGGGCGCGAAAGTTACCGGCAATAATTTCCTGGCCCTGACGGGTCAGCTCGGCTACGCCGATAACAATAAACAACGAGGTGTCTTTGATGCTAATGATCCACTGGTTGCCCAGCGGCGGCAGCATACGGCGCAGAGCAAGCGGTAAAATAACATGGCGGATGGTTTCCCGGCGAGAAAGGCCCAGCGCCAGACCCGCTTCGCGAAAACCTTTGTGAATGGATAGTACTGCGCCGCGAGTAATTTCCGCGATATAAGCGCCGGAGTTAATCATAATTGTCACGACCGCTGCGCTGAACGGATCAATACGCAAATCATTAAATGCCATCGGCAGGGCAAAGTAGATAAACATGACCTGGACAACGATGGGCGTGCCGCGAATAATTTCAATGAAAACCAGGGCGATGTGGTTAGCGAACCAGCCGCCAAACGTACGGGCAAAACCTGCCGCCAGTCCAATAACCAGGCCGCCAGCCAGACCGAGGACCGAGATCCACAGGGTCATTTTAGCGCCCTCAAGCAAAAGCGGAATGGCGGGCCAGATGGCGCTCCAGTCAAACTGCATATGTCGTTCCTGTTACCGTGGTGTAAATAGTCAAATGCTCTATCCGGCGCGGAAATGGCGTGAAAGTGTCTTATCCGTCACGGAAAAGAGCTGTAGGCCCGGTGAGCGTCATCACTACCGGGCCACAAGCCAACATCAGGTCGTTTTATTTAGGTTCTGTACCGAACCATTTTTTGTAGATTTCGTTATAGGTGCCATTCTCACGCAGCGTTTTCAGCGCGCCGTTGACTTTCTCGCGCAGTTCATCGCTGCCTTTCGGGAAGGCAACTCCGTATTGCTGTGCTTCCAGCGATTCGCCTACCGCCTTGAACTGGCCGTTGCCTGCGGTTTTGATAAAGTACAGGATGTTCGGCGTATCGTGCAGAACGGCGTCTGCGCGGTTGGTGCCTAATTCCATGTACGCGTTATCAATGTTCGGAAACTGACGCAGGTCTTTGGTTTTGATATTCGCTTTCGCGTAATCCACCGACCCGGTTCCGCTCTTCACGGCAACGACTTTGCCATCAAGGTCTTTAACGCTTTTAATATCGTTATTGTTGGCTTTCACCATCACGAGCAGACCGCTTTTGTAATAGCCATCGGAAAAGTCGATCGCTTTTTTACGCTCGTCCGTAATCGTAATACCCGCCAGCGCCAGATCGATATTTTTGGTTTGTAATGCCGGAATAATGCCGCTGAAATCCATCGGTTTCAGGGTGTAGTCCAGCTTCAGTTCTTTCGCGATAGCGTCCCACAGATCAACATCAAAACCGACGTATTTGTCGCCCTGTTTAAATTCAAACGGAACGAACGCCGTATCGGTTGCCACCACGAGTTTCTTATCCGCAGCGTGCGAAGACACCGCAAAAGCCAGGGTAAGTGCAGCCAGTGAAACTTTTAATAGAGACTTCATAGCATTTCCTTTTCTATCCACGGGGCGATCCCCTGCGAGAACATGTAGCGTAATGAAAAAATCATGCCAATTATGTAACTCATTGTTTTAACAGAAGCGTGAACCATTCCTGTGCACAATAAGTCGGGCAAAACCAGTATGCCGCACCGTTTTGGGGCACTGATTTAGTGCATGAATAACAAAGTAGAGATACAGGGTCTATTTAGCGTAAAAATTGTTGTTAAAACAATCTTTAATTAACGATTGTGTGATGTAATTATTACAAATAATTCACTTTTATCGGAGGGGAGTACAAGACGTGTGCACTATTTAAGTGCAAAACCCCTGTGCCAGGCAGGGGTATAGGGATGACTTATATACCTGTGTACATCAAGTTGCAGGTGCGTTCGCTTCAGTTACCGACGGAAGTCAGGCTTCTGCGGATTCGCTGCGTTTGTACCTTCCTGCAACTCGAAGTATTCAGGGTAGAGATAGATTTATTCGATGTTGGATTCGATAAACCACAGGAATTTATCGAGGTCGCGTGATGCGGCGGTAAAGATATCGGCAGTGTCTTCATCTTTGGCTTCACCGATAGCTTTGCGAACATCATTAGCGACAACAGCGTAGCGATCGGCCAGTTCTTTTAAGTGATCCTGCACGTTATGGATATCGAGCGGATAGCTTTTCAGTGGAGTTTTGCTGTTGATAACTTGCGTGGTGCCTAACGCCACACCGCCAAGCTGTACGGCGCGCTCGGCCATAGTATCCAGATGATCGGTCAGTGCGGTACGGAAGCCATCCAGCATCTCATGAACGGCAATAAAGTTAGCACCGCGCATGTTCCAGTGGGCCTGTTTCGTGATCAGCGACAGGTCAATGAACTGGATCACCTGACGATTAAGCAACTCAACCGTCGCTTTTTTATCGCTCTCTGATACATCGTTACGGGTATAAAGCAGATTAGACGCTTTTGTTTTTACCAGTTTAGCGGTACTCATAATCTCATATCCTCTTGATGTTTGTGTCCCAGGTAATTAACGAAAATAAGTATAGCACCGGTTTTTAACTTTGCTTTTTTGAATTTACCTATCACTTTAATAGTACAGACAAGATTTAATATTTATTTTGATTAAAAATCAATTGGTTAGACGAGTTTGCTGTTTGGTGGGTAATAATTCTCATTTTAATGTAAAAAATGAGAAAAAATATGACAAAAAATGACGAAGTAATAGCGCGATAATAAAAGGTGAATAACGAGGTGATATTCTGCATGATTATGCACATCATGCAGAATAAGAAACTATTTTACGTCAACTTGTTTAATTTGCGGTTCGCGGCGAATCGTTAGGGTAGAGCCCATTGAGGCGGCAATGATGGCGCACAGGGCCAGGATTTGTATGCCCGTAAGCGTTTCGCCCAGAAAAATCATCCCGGAAACGGCGGCCAGCGCGGGTTCCATGCTCATCAGCGTACCGAAGGTGCGGGTTGGCAGGCGCGTCAGCGCAATCATTTCCAGTGAATAAGGCAGCGCCGTAGAAAGCACAGCGACCGCTAACCCTAAGGGAAGAATCGACCAGTGCCATAGCGCGTCGCCAGCCTGAACTGCGCCAATCGGCACGAAAATGATGGCGGCAATCAGCGAGCCTACCGCCACCGTGGCCGGACCATGTTCCGCGCCTGCTCGCTGGCCGGTAAGAATATAGACAGCCCAACAGGCGCCAGCGCCGAGCGCTAACGCGGCCCCGGTAAGATCGACGTGAGACATATCTTGCCCTAATGGCAGCAGGAACCAGAGCCCAAGCACAGCCAGTACGACCCAAATAAAATCTACCGGCCGCCGGGATGAAAACAGCGCGACCGCCAGAGGACCGGTAAATTCCAGCGCGACCGCAATACCCAACGGCACCGTCTGAATCGACAGATAGAATAGATAGTTCATCCCGCCCAGCGACAGACCATAAAACAGTAAAGGCAGCCGCTGCTCTTTGGCAAAACGCAAACGCCAGGGTTTGAAAAAGGCGATAAGGATAAGCGTTCCCAACGCCAGACGAAGCGCCGTTACGCCCGGCGCGCCGACAAGAGGAAATAACGATTTCGCCAGTGAAGCGCCACTCTGAATAGAGGACATGGCAATGAGCAAAACCAAAATGGGCAACCAGACTGGTAGTTTACGTGTTGACCCCGGCATCCTTTCTCCTGTCAAAAAATGTCAGTACGAGTAAAGGTGGCAGTGTAATGGAAATTCCCCGTGGCGGTTGAGGATTCGTTGAAAAAAAATTTCCAGGATTCCATAAAATGAACTTAAATTGATGGATAAATAGACTGTTAGTTTAGGAATAATCTGGATGAATGTATCGCGTCGCACGCGCATTATTGGTGCAATCAGCCGGAAAAGTGATGTTAATTGAATAAGATAGCGCGATATGGAAACGTTCTGTTACATGAAAGGCGCCCTTAGACACCGTGAATCGCAAAGAGTTTCCCATTAATTTTTGATATATTTAAAACTTAGGACTTACTTGAAGCACATTTGAGGTGGTTATGAAAAAAATTGCATGTCTTTCAGCACTGGCCGCTGTTCTGGCTTTTTCCGCAGGTACTGCAGTAGCTGCTACTTCTACCGTTACCGGTGGTTACGCTCAGAGCGACGCGCAGGGCGTAGCGAATAAAATGAGCGGTTTCAACCTGAAGTATCGTTACGAGCAGGACGACAACCCGCTGGGCGTAATCGGTTCCTTCACCTACACCGAAAAAGATCGTACTAACGGTGCGGGCGATTACAACAAAGGTCAGTACTACGGCATCACTGCCGGCCCGGCTTACCGTCTGAACGATTGGGCGAGCATCTACGGTGTAGTCGGTGTGGGTTACGGTAAATTCCAGACGACCGATTACCCAACCTACAAACATGACACCAGCGATTATGGCTTCTCCTATGGCGCTGGTCTGCAATTCAACCCGATGGAAAATGTTGCTCTGGACTTCTCTTACGAGCAGAGCCGTATTCGTAGCGTTGACGTTGGCACCTGGATTGCTGGCGTGGGTTACCGCTTCTAATCACGTCGGTGAAAATGAAAAATCCGCCTTTCGGGGCGGATTTTTTTTGCCTGAAACATGCATTATTTTAGTGAAAAAATATCGCTGCCCAGATGGTTATAGTCCACTTTCTGTAATTTGAAATTGGTGATATAAACGGGCCCGGCTTTCTGCTCCGAAATAAAACGATAGCGATTTTTGATCTCTTTAGCGCTAATTCCTGTCCATTGCGAGAAAAAACTCAGAAAATCGTTCGCGGAACGGCGAGCTTTAATGATCCGATGCGCTTTACTGTCGCTTGATAGCACCATAAACGGCACCTGGAAGTTTTGCTGGAATTTGTCGTCATGCGCCAGGTACTGTACCGCTTTGCCGCGCTCTTTAAACGCCAGCCCGTGATCGGAGAAATAGACGAGCGAAAAACTGTCGCCGCTATGACGAAGCTGAGTATAGAGCTGACGGAGCAAATCGTCGGTTTGCGTCATGGTGTATAAATAACAAGACGTCTCTTTCGACTGGACAAACGTCGCGTATTTTCCCTGAGTACGGTCGCAGGCCTGGGGATGCGACCCCATTAAATGCAACACAATCAACTGCGGTTGCGTGCGTTCTGTCGCCAATACCTGCGCCGTCATGGTTAACAGCGCGTCGTCGCGAGTATTTTTATCCGCTTCAAAATCGCCGTTTTTCAGGAAATGCGCTTCATCGGCGCGTTTGGCGATACTGGCGATGGCCGTGTCGTATTCGCCGATTTGCCCCTGATTGGAAAACCACCATGTCTGAAAACCGGCGCGGTTAGCCAGCGTGACGAAGTTATCCTGATACTGCGGTTTGTTATCCACCACGCGATTGAGCGTTAAACCGAGCGATTTTTGCGTTGAGCCGCTGGCGGCGATGTAATCCATAAAGAAGTCGCCATTCACATGGCTGGCGAAGGGGGTATTATCCCAGTGGCCGCCGAAAGCGCCCATGGCATCCCGTCGCGCGCTTTCACCAATCACCACGACATAGATGTGATATCTGGGTTTCACCGCAGTAACCGTCCAGCTATCTTTTATGCCGGATAGCTGCGCCATACGGTGCTGCTCTTCAATGACTTCGTTGTTATTGACGATAACGTCTTTAGCGAAGCGAAAAACCGGATAGCCGGTATCAATAACCTTAAAAACGCCGCCCCACGCCAGATTTTGTACCGGCGCGACGAAAAATGCCGCGACGCTAATCAGCAGGCACAGGCTGTCGAGGCTATTCCAGCGCGGCCTGACCTCTTCTTTTCGGCGACGAAGCGCAATAATACCCAGCGCAAAAATAAAAAGTCCGGTCAGGTAGCTATACCACGGGAAGATGGTCAGGATTTCGCTCGACTCTTCCATATTGGTGGAGTGCAGCGCCAGCAGCGTATTAAAGTTCGGCGCGCCGTAAGCCTGTCCAAAGGGAAAATAGCAAGCGGCTACCAGCGAACAGATGCCGAGCAGCGCTTTTTGTCCGCAGGGCAGGTAGCGCCAGAGCAGCAGCAACAGGCAGGTAAACGCCGCGGTATAAAGCAGGCTAAAGGGGTAGCCGAGCGCGAGGTTAATCAGCAGCGACTGTAAAAAGTAGAGGCCCGCCCACGGGCTTACAGCCCGACGACGGGCCAGAAGTGAATCGATAAGGGTTGAATTCATATGCCACTATTGCAAAAACGCCATGTGCTAACCCTGGCGCGAAGGGTCATTACCTGCCTGATTATGCGTAAAAAAGGTATTGGGTTCGCAACAGCGAGTCGCAAAATATTCAGGGCTGCCAGAAGATAGAGCGTGCGGGTAAGAAGGTCAACCGCCGGAAAGAAAATGTTTTGCGAAGAGAATAGCAAAACCACAAAAAAACAGGGGAAATGGGCGCCATTTCCGTTGAGGATGCAAAATAAAGCGGCGTACCGCACCGCCGCGTTATTTCGTGGAAGGGTTATCCTGCTCCGGTTTGCCGTTGATCATATCGCACAACATAGAGAGCAGCATTAACCGGACTTTAAAGGGAGAGTGACTGAACACGCGTATACACCTCTTAAATTCGTTCATATAAACCTCCTGATGTTTCTATCCCATCGATCCGTGAGGGATGTCTGCATTACATACAGATATAGCACAGGCTATGTTTTATAGCTATTGCTAAAACGTTAATTTTTTGTGCCCGGACAACTCTGGTTTACAATGAGCGCTCTGTCAGCTGACGCGTTAACGCGTCACAGAAACGAGGAAGCAAAATGGGTCGTCGCGCAGGTACGCCAACAACAAAAAAAGTGACGCAATTGGTGAACGTAGAAGAACACGTTGAAGGATTTCGTCAGGTCAGAGAGGCGCATCGCCGTGAGTTGATAGACGATTACGTTGAGCTGATTTCCGATTTAATTATTGAGGTAGGGGAAGCGCGTCAGGTGGATATGGCGGCGCGGCTCGGCGTCTCCCAGCCAACTGTGGCCAAAATGCTTAAGCGCCTGGCATCGTTAGGATTTATTCAAATGATCCCCTGGCGCGGCGTTTTTCTGACGCCGGAAGGGGAGAAGCTGGCGCAGGAAAGCCGCGAGCGGCATCAAATTGTCGAAAATTTTTTACTGGTATTAGGCGTAAGCCCGGAAATCGCGCGTCGTGATGCGGAAGGGATGGAACACCATGTCAGCCAGGAGACATTAGATGCCTTTTTGGCCTTCACGCAACAGCATGGAACATCTGCAGAATGAATCTGGCCTTTTTACGGGCGCTGCGGCGTGACCGTTTTTTTCAGTTGTTGATCATTGTGGGGATGGCGTTAAGCCTGTTTGTTCCTTTTGCGCCCCGCGACTGGCCTGGCGCGATTGACTGGCACACCATTATTACCCTCAGTGGGTTAATGTTGCTCACTAAAGGCGTTGAGCTGAGCGGCTATTTTGATGTGCTGGGACGCAAGATGACGCGCCGATTTCATACCGAGCGGCAACTGGCGATGTTCCTGGTGCTGGCTGCGGCGGTGCTGTCGACCTTTCTGACAAACGATGTCGCGCTGTTTATCGTTGTGCCGCTGACGATAACGTTGAAAAAACTGTGCGCGATTCCGGTCAACCGATTGATTATTTTTGAAGCGTTGGCGGTGAACGCCGGTTCGCTGCTGACGCCTGTCGGTAATCCGCAAAATATTCTGTTGTGGGGACGCTCCGGCTTAACCTTTGCTGAATTTAGCGGGCAAATGGCGCCGCTTGCCGTCATGATGATGCTGACGTTACTGCTCCTGTGCTGGTTTTGTTTTCCGGGTAGGGCGTTACAGTACCATACCGGTACGCGTTCGCCGCAGTGGCAGCCCCGTCTGGTGTGGAGTTGCCTGGGGTTATATGTCGTTTTTCTTACCGCGCTGGAGCTCAGGCAAGAGTTATGGGGACTGGTGTTGGTGGCTGCTGGGTTTATTGTGCTGGCGCGCAGGGTGATAGTCAGCGTGGACTGGACGCTGCTGTTGGTATTTATGGCGATGTTTATTGATGTCCATCTACTAACGCAATTGCCGGCGTTGCAGGGCGTTTTCAACCAGGTTGGCGCACTGTCTCACCTGGGACTTTGGCTAACCGCTATCGGCTTGTCTCAGGTTATCAGTAATGTGCCCAGTACCATTCTCCTGCTGAACTATGTACCGGCCTCGACGCTGCTGGCGTGGGCGGTGAATATCGGCGGGTTTGGTCTGCTGCCGGGGTCGCTGGCAAATCTTATTGCTTTACGGATGGCGAACGATCGCCGAATCTGGTGGCGGTTTCATTTCTATTCGCTGCCGATGCTGGCATGGGCGGCGCTGGTGGGATATGGATTATTGCAACTGATGCCGTAAGAGAAGCCCGATAGTATCTATCGGGCTTCGCAGGCAGAGTCTGTCAGTTCAGACGAACCGGCATCCCGGAACGATCCTGAACCGCCTGTTGTACGACGGTCTGATCAACGTCAGGCTCGTTGGTGACGGCCAGGATGCTCTTATTAAGCGTGATCGGCACCGCTTCCTTACCTTCAAACTGCGCTTCCGTCGTTGATAGCGGGTTATGCACCTCAATGTAACGGCTACCGTCCGGCTCGGTGGTGGCTTTTACCGGTTCATCGATAAACTGCACGCGGGTACCGACCGGCACATTTTCAAACAGGAATTTGATATCGTCGTTGCGCAGACGTACGCAGCCGTGGCTCACGCGAAGCCCGATGCCGAAGTTGGCGTTGGTGCCGTGAATAGCATACAGGCGACCGATGTACAGTGCGTACAGACCCATCGGGTTATCCGGGCCCGCAGGCACGACGGCAGGCAGCGGCTCGCCGGCGGCGCGATATTCAGCGTGCATTTTTGCCGTAGGCGTCCAGGTCGGACCGGCTTTTTTACGTTCAACTTTGGTCGTCCAGTTGATAGGCGTGTCTTTACCTAACTGACCGATCCCAATCGGCAGGACGATAACGGTGTTTGTGCCTTTCGGGTAGTAATAGAGGCGCATTTCCGCGCTATTGATGATAATGCCTTCGTGTACGGTATCCGGCAGGATCAGCTGCTGCGGAATATTCAGCACGGTACCGCCCTTCGGCAGGAAGGTATCCACGCCCGGGTTGGCTTCCAGCATGTTGGACAGCCCCATCTGATACTCCGCGGCAAAATACTCCAGCGGCTGGGTATTGCCCTCAGGAACGGTGATGACCTGATTTTGCCCAATTAAACGGCTACCATCGGTAGGCAGCGGGTAAGTGACTGCTGAGGCTGTTTTACAAAAACCAACTACAGCGAAAGCCGCCGCGAAAAGCGTTGTTAATTTCATATTCATGTTATGCGAGATTCTGTGCCAAGCAGGCTAGTAGGTTGAGAATTCTGTCATGTTGGGAGCGCATTATAGGTGCATTCCAGTAAACAGGGAATTCAGATGTGTACGAAATCACGTTTTTTTCCTTACGGTTCAGTGTAGCCCTTTGTACAGGGCGCGATCTTATTTCAGACTTGTGGCATAATAAGCGGTTTGTCACATCTTTTTTCAGGATAAGCCTGTGTTAGTTTCCAGCAACGTTACCATGCAGTTCGGCAGTAAGCCGCTGTTCGAAAACATTTCCGTCAAATTTGGCGGCGGCAACCGTTACGGCCTGATTGGCGCCAACGGTAGCGGAAAGTCCACTTTTATGAAAATCCTCGGCGGCGACCTGGAGCCGACGCTGGGCAATGTTTCCCTCGATCCGAATGAGCGCATCGGTAAGCTGCGTCAGGACCAGTTCGCTTTTGAAACATTCACCGTACTTGATACTGTCATTATGGGGCATGGCGAACTGTGGGAAGTCAAGCAGGAGCGCGACCGTATCTACGCCTTGCCGGAAATGAGCGAAGAAGACGGCTATAAAGTCGCCGATCTGGAAGTAAAATACGGCGAGATGGACGGTTATTCCGCTGAGGCGCGCGCGGGCGAACTGCTGTTGGGGGTGGGCATCCCGCTGGAGCAGCATTACGGTCTGATGAGTGAAGTCGCGCCAGGCTGGAAATTGCGTGTGCTGCTGGCGCAGGCGTTATTCTCTAATCCGGACATCCTGTTGCTCGACGAACCGACCAACAACCTGGATATTGATACTATCCGTTGGCTGGAGCAGGTGCTGAACGAGCGCGATAGCACGATGATCATCATTTCGCACGACCGTCACTTCCTGAACATGGTTTGTACGCATATGGCGGATCTGGATTACGGCGACTTGCGCGTCTATCCGGGTAACTATGATGAGTATATGACGGCGGCGACCCAGGCGCGTGAACGTCTGTTGGCCGATAATGCGAAGAAAAAAGCGCAAATTGCCGAGCTGCAATCTTTTGTTAGCCGTTTTAGCGCCAATGCCTCTAAATCGCGTCAGGCAACGTCGCGCGCGCGGCAGATTGATAAAATCAAGCTGGAAGAGGTGAAAGCCTCCAGCCGTCAGAACCCGTTCATCCGTTTTGAGCAGGATAAAAAACTGTTCCGTAACGCTCTGGAAGTGGAGGCGCTGACGAAAGGTTTTGATAACGGTCCGCTGTTTAAAAATGTCAATTTGCTGCTCGAAGTCGGCGAGAAGCTGGCGGTACTCGGCACCAATGGCGTGGGTAAATCTACGCTGCTGAAGACGCTGGTTGGCGATCTGGACGCCGATCACGGCACCGTTAAATGGTCGGAAAACGCGCGTATTGGTTACTACGCGCAGGACCACGAATATGAATTCGAAAATGACCTGACGGTGTTTGAATGGATGAGTCAGTGGAAGCAGGAAGGCGACGACGAGCAGGCAGTGCGCAGTATTCTGGGCCGCCTGCTATTTAGCCAGGATGATATCAAAAAGCCTGCGAAAGTCCTCTCCGGTGGCGAGAAGGGCCGTATGCTGTTCGGCAAACTGATGATGCAAAAGCCGAATATCCTGATCATGGACGAACCGACTAACCACCTGGATATGGAGTCGATCGAATCGCTGAATATGGCGCTGGAGCTGTATCAGGGCACGCTGATCTTTGTTTCGCACGACCGTGAGTTCGTCAGCTCGCTGGCAACTCGCGTCATTGAAATTACGCCGGAGCGCGTGGTGGACTTCAGCGGCAACTACGACGATTATTTGCGTAGTAAAGGGATCGAGTAAGTTATTGTCTGTAACCCCGATAGCGTCGGGGTTACAGAATGTTAACAAGGTAATTTTTATTTTTTCCGAATGCAATGTGAAAATTATATATACTCTTAATATTCGATTTTAAAATTAAATGAAAGAAGAGGAACTATCATAAAAATTGCGAATATATTTTGTGGTAAACATATTGTAATGTTATTTTCTTTATAAGAATTCAAGTGCTATTTTATATTCCTTTATTGTTCAACAAAAGGAATAAATATGAGCATTTTGGAACGCTTTTTTGGCCGTAAAGAAAAAAACTCATCTAATATACAAGGTGTTTTAGTAGCGAATGCTGAAATTGATAACCCACTAAGTTTAGTTGTTGTATTTGATACTCTCCCGGAAAATAATTCAAAAGAACTCACCCGCTTGTTGCGTAATTATCATTCCAGTATGAAACAGGCAACGTGTGAACTTGTCCCTGAACTGGATTTTTTTGGTTTAGCAGGATGGGGTAAGCATGTAATATCGATGGTTGGATTTAAAACGCCTTACCCTCAGGAATCAATCGAACAATGCGTCGCGCCAGCTCATTATCCCCAGGAAGTAAAAGAGCAAGTACGGGCAACCAGTGCAAATATTATTTTATATTATAAGGGGTATGATACTTCACCTTTAGAGCAATATGTTGCGTTGGCTGTGGTTGCAGGTGCATTAAGTAACATGGGGGCTGTCGCTGTATTAAATGAATCGGCTCACACTTCATTACCTGCGGGGGTATTTAAATCTCAGGAGTTGGGTAAGCATAGTCTGGAGATGTTGCGTGAAGGTTTCCCGCTGACCTCTCTATTTTGTGGATTTGTGAAATATGAAGTTGAGGATATCGAAGGCGTATGGATGCGTACCTATGGTGCTGATTGCTTTGGGCTACCAGATTTCGCAGCACACGCACAAGGCCATCACGAAGGGCAAAAATATTCTGATATTTTCAATAATGTTCTGCGTTACCTGCTTGAAAGTGGAGCAGAAATGGCTGCCGGTCATACCATGCAAGTCGGTAAAACGACATTTATGAAACTGCGCGATCCCCTTGACGATGAATATTACTTACAGGGGCCTGGAACCACATTAGTGGTTGAACTGATTGAAGAAGATGAGTGTAATGCTCATTGAGAAATCGGGGCAATTGCCCCGACTCTCGTTAAAGTGTAAACGGCACCTTATTTTCCAGCACCGCCTGAATCACATTCAGTGCGCCTTCATGCTTATTATCATCGGTAGCGTAACGGGCGATTTGTTTAATGTTTTCTGCGGCATTGTCCATCGCAAAGGAATAACGCGCCATTTTAAGCATCTCTGCGCCATTGCCGCTGTCGCCAATCGCTACCACATTTTGTGGCGACAGATCCCAGCGTTTCAGTAACCGCGAAATACCGTTTGCTTTATGCAGGCCGGGAATAATCAGATCGATAAAGTCAAAACCACTTGTGACGGGCTTCATAATGCCATCGAGCGTAACGTGTAGTTTTTCGATCACTAACGGGATTTGTTCATCCGGTAGGTTGAGCGAAAACTTGAACAGTACGTCATCAATCTCCTGATAATCTTTTACAGGTTTCAGGCGATGGTAGTGTTTTGCCATCAGGGTAACGAGTGCTTCTGGCGCATTTTCGCTGACATATGCACTTTGCAGACCGCAGGCGACAAAATTAAGTTGCTTATTTTTCAGCAACTCGCCAATCACAATCCGCGATTCATGCCGGGTCAGTTCGGCGTGGAACAGTTGCTTGCCATGTTCGTAAACCAGTGCGCCGTTTTCCGCGACAAAAGAGATCTCATCCTTTAGCTCAGGAAAGAGCGAAATAAGCTGGTAATACTGACGCTGGCGACAACGAACTCAATGCCGCGCTTTTTCAGTTCCTGAAATTACGCCGGAGCGCGTGGTGGACTTCAGCGGCAACTACGACGATTATTTGCGTAGTAAAGGGATTGAAAGCTAAACACTGACGCCCGGTGGCGTTGTGTTTACCGGGCCTACGTATCCTGGCGCGTAGGTCCGGTAAGACGGGTGCGCCCAGACAAAGGGCGCACCGCAGTTAAGCGGGCAGGGCGGTACGACCGTCAAACGTCCATACCTAATGCCCGTTTACCGTGAATATTCAGATCGCGCAGCGTGAAGCGCCCTTCCCAGGTGGTTTCATAGTCCTCGCGCGGGAAATCGCCCGGTGATGCGCCTGTCTCCAGCGCAGCTTTCACCTTACGCGCATAGGCCAGATTCTTCTCACACATTGGCGCGGCAGGAATGTACATCACATTGCCCCAGCCCTGCTGATTTTCGACGGGGGCGACGGAGTGGATGACATCGCAATGCCACCACACGGAATCCCCGGCTTCCAGTGGCGGAATGCTGGTTAACGCCGCCATCAGTAAAGGATGCCACTGTTCAGAAATCGGCAGCACCCGGCCCGGCGCGACGCCGCATAATTCATCTTCCGGGACATCATCCAGCAGCGGGCGCAGCAGAATATACGCCATCGCTTCCGGGATAGGGACGACATGAAGCAACCCCTGACCGGGCAGCATATCGGAGAGCGCGGTCCAGCCCTGGAAGGTGCGAAATACCGAGCATTTGGTGGTGTTATCCACCGTATACTCTTCAACTTCGGTACGGTGCGCCGCATTCCACGGATCGTACTGCTCGACGTTGCCGTTAAACACGCTGGCGAATACCTGCTGATAGGCTGGCAGCAGCCAGCGTTCCAGCGCGCCGGAGTCGGTATGCGCTCCCAGTCCTTTGGATGTGGTGCCCGGCGGGCGGCGACGGATGCGATCCGGATAAATGATGCTGATATCCGGATTAAACCATCGCTTGCCGTCGTGCTCTACCTGCCACAGACGGTTGAGGAACGACTGCGCCAGCGCCATCTCTTCACTTTGGCGGGCCTGCATTTGCGCCTGCGACCAGTAGACAGGATAGATTTCAGGCCGGGAGGCGCTCAGCGTACCGAAAAAATTATCCCCCGGTCCTTTATACACCTCGTCAAAATGGTTCTTGTCCAGATAGTCGAGCATCGACTGGTCCCATGCCAGCGCCTGTTCGCGTGGAAAATGACCTTTAATCACCGCGCACCCGCGGCGCTTAACCTCGGCGCGGGTGGCATCGCTAATGTTGCCCATCGCCAGTTCGCTAAAAGGGATAATTGGCCATACCGGCTGTCCCTGCGCTTTCAGATCGTTAATTTCCGCCACCCGGGCTGCTATGGTGGCACTCAAACGGTCGAACACCGCCTGTACGTCGCCGATTTGCGCGCGTAGCGCCTGCTTCATTTGACGAATGGCCGCTTTTGGGTCGGCGGGCAGCGTTTCGTGGGTAAAAGGAGTCGTCATATCAACCTCATCATCTTTCGTTCGAAAGTAAAATTAGTTACATGTGATACTTTAAGTTAAAATAAGGTTAATGCAAGTTTAAAATATTGCAGGGGAACACAAAGAGGGAAGCGAGAGGAAAACGTAAGGTGGCCAGGACGCCTTAATGTCTTATGCGGCTATTCCTTTCGTTCAGCCACTTTTCATTCGAAATAAATTTGTGGTTCTGCTCACATTGTTATTAAAATGTTTCTGGTCGCAGTTACAGCCAGGAGCTTAAGTATGACCGTTAACGTTGTCGTTACAGATATGGACGGCACTTTTCTCGACGATGCCAAGCAGTACGATCGTGTACGCTTCATGGCGCAATACCAGGAACTGAAAAAACGTAATATCGAATTTGTGGTCGCCAGCGGTAATCAGTACTACCAGTTGATCTCCTTCTTCCCCGAGCTGAAAGACGAAATTTCCTTTGTCGCAGAAAATGGCGCGCTGGTGTATGAACATGGCAAGCAGTTGTTTCACGGGGAGCTAACCCGACATGAATCGCGTATTGTGATTGGCGAACTGCTGAAGGATAAGCAGCTTAACTTCGTCGCCTGTGGTCTGAAAAGCGCTTATGTCAGCAAAAACGCTCCCGAGACTTTCGTGGCGCTGATGGCCAAACATTATCACCGCCTGCAGCCGGTAAACGATTATCACGACATTGACGATATCCTGTTTAAGTTCTCCCTGAATTTGCCGGATGAACAAATTCCGCTGGTTATCGACAAACTGCACGTATCTCTGGATGGCATCATGAAGCCCGTCACCAGCGGCTTCGGTTTTATCGACCTGATTATCCCGGGACTGCATAAAGCGAATGGCATCAGTCGTCTGTTAAAGCGCTGGAACAGATCGCCACAGAATGTCGTCGCCATTGGCGACAGCGGTAATGATGCGGAAATGTTGAAAATGGCGCATTACTCTTTTGCCATGGGCAATGCCGCAGACAATATCAAAGCGCTTTCACGTTATCACACTGATGATAATAACCATCAAGGCGCGCTCAACGTCATTCAGGCCGTGCTTGACGGCACCGATCCCTTCTGATTAACAGGCCTGCGTAGGCCTGTTAAACGTAGCGCCATCAGGCAGTTCGGACATATTGCCGATGGCGCCAGGGAAAATTACAGCATATGTTCGGTACGGGCGATGATATCGTCCTGCGCATCCGGCGACAGCGCGGTGAAGAAGGCGGAGTAGCCTGCCACACGCACGACCAGATCGCGGTACTGGTCCGGATGTTTTTTCGCATCCAGCAGCGTTTCGCGTGACACGATGTTGTACTGAATATGCCAGCCTTTATGCACCTCAAAGAACGTCCGTAGCAGAACCATCAGTTTCTGTTTGTCGGACTCGTTTTCCAGCGTCGTTGGGTTCAGTTTCTGGTTGAGCAGCACGCCGCCGAGAATGGAACCGGTAGGTAATTTGCCTACGGAACCAATCACCGCCGTCGGGCCGAGATGATCCGTACCTGATGCAGGGCTTGCGCCTTCCGCCAGCGGCGTATGCGCTTTGCGGCCATCCGGGGTTGCCATAGTCGCGGCGCCAAATGGCACGTTTGCTGAGATAGAGGACGTACCGGCGTAATAGTTGCCGCCCACAGGGCCACGACCGTAGCGCGGGTTATGATATTGCTTCAGC
Source organism: Salmonella sp. NW1250 (assembly GCF_051812965.1). Lineage (NCBI taxonomy): Bacteria > Pseudomonadati > Pseudomonadota > Gammaproteobacteria > Enterobacterales > Enterobacteriaceae > Salmonella > Salmonella sp. NW1250. The sequence goes on from NZ_JAMNDD010000015.1 coordinate 26,385, forward strand.
TCATCAATATAGGTCTGATAAGCGCGCGCCAGCAAGGTATCGACACTGTCATCGTCGTTACCGTACTTCGGCGCGCCGTTAATCAGACGCTGGCGCAGCTGCTCATGGGTCAGTCCGTCAAAGTCATCGGCCAGCGCGGCGGCAAGCTGCTGTTGACCGATAACGCCCTGTTCGAAGACCAGTTTTTTCACGGCGGCGAGGCTGTTGCCCAGGTTGGCGATACCGACCTGGAGACCGGATACCCAGTCATATTTAGCGCCGCCTTGCTTGATACTCTTCGCGCGTTCAATACAGTCATCTACCAGCGCTGAGCACAGAATATCGTGGACGTTCTCTTCCAGCATGGTGTCGACCACATACTCAATTTCGATCGATTTGCGCGTGTAGTAGCGAATTTGGGTATCCCAGGCGGCCATCACTTCGTCAAAATTGTTAAAGTTGCCTGCGGAGAGCGCCTTTTCCTGCGGCAGAAATACCTTGCCGCTGGTGGCGTCGCGACCGCCTTCCAGCGCCGCCAGCATGACGCGGGCGAAGTTAATAAAGCTCATGCCGGTGCAGCGATAACCCCATTTCCCGCCGACGGCGGTTTCGATACAGCCGATCGCCGCGTAATCGTAAGCGTCCTGTGGTTCGATCCCCAACTTGATAAATTCCGGGATGACGATTTCATCATTGTTAAACGCCGGCATCCCAAAGCCGCAGCGGATGACCTGGACGCAGGCGTCAAGGAAATCGTTACTCATTCCGGCGTGATAACGCACACTGAGGTTGGGCTGGGTAGAACGCAGACGTCCACAGGACTCCAGAATGGCGTAAGACAGCGGATTCACTGCGTCCATTGGCTGACCGTTGATGAGATTCTGACCGCCAATGGTGACGTTTTGATATAGCGGGCTGCCTGCGGAAGCTTTAGAGTGCGAACCGGAGCGGATCTTGTTTACTTCCAGCAGTTTCAGCCAGCAGCTGTGCAGCAGTTCAATGGCGTGCTCACGATCCAGCGTCTGGTTTAGTTCGACATCGCGACGATAATAGGGGTAAAGATACTGGTCCATACGACCAAATGACACCGAGTGACCGTTAGACTCAATTTGTAGAATCAGTTGGATGAAGTAGCACAATTGCAGTGCTTGCCAGAAGGTCTGCGGCGGTTGGTGGGCGATCACCTCGCAGTTTTCGGCGATGGTAAGTAGCTCTTTACGACGGCTTTCACGGGACTCTTCGCCCGCCATCTGGCGCGCCAGCGCGGCAAAGCGCGTGATATGCTGGCTTACCGCGTCGAGCACAATATCAATCGCCTTCAGGAACTGCTCGCCATGCAGATCTTCCAGCACGGTCAGGTTGATGCGTGAGCGGCGCTCGGCGACTTTATCGCGCAGGCCATCAAGCCCTTTTTCCAGCAGCAGCGGGAAGTTCACCGCCAGGTGCGCGTCACCGGAGGTCATATTGCCTTCGGCTTTGATAATGCCAGTCGCCAGAAGCCCTTTTTGTTCATCGGTAAACATGCCGTAGCAGCGATCCTGGACGGTTTGACCGCGCCACCACGGACAGACGTCGTGCAGAATACGTTTGTTTTCTTCACTTACGGAAAAACCTGCGCCGGGCCGGTCTGCCAGGTCGTCGATCTCTTTTTCAATCCACGAGACGGTATATTCCGGGAAAATCGGCGCGGCGCGGACTTCACTTGCCTGGTTGCCGACGATCAGTTCATCGTGTTTTATCCAGATAGTGCGTTCCGCCAGGTGATGGGCCAGCGCCAGCGCACGGCGTACCGGAATCGGTTTATCCAGATGCTGCTGATACATTTCGGTATAATGCTGCGCGCGCTCGGTACAGACCGGCGGTTTCACGATATGTACCAGCGCGGTTTTGTGCGCCTTAATGCGGTCACTGAGCGTGTCCAGTTTCAGTTGGGTCATGATAATTATCCTCGTAGGGTCGCGGTTAAACCTTTTTGGCAGGCGTACTTCTGGGCAAAATCAAGTAACGCCGGCGCATCCAGTGGTTTATCCGGGGCATGATAGGGTTGACTGAGTAAGTGGTATTTATTGATGCCCAGCGTGTGGTAGGGCAGAAAATGAATTTCCCCGACGTGCAGTTCGTCGGCGGCAAAGTCGGTAATGGCTTTAATGGCCTCCTCATCGGCATTAAATCCCTGAATCAGCGGGACGCGAATCACCATTTTTTTGCCCGCGGCGGCGAGTTTCCTGAGATTTTCCAGCACCCGCGAGGCGCTGCCATCGGTCCACTGCTTAAACGGCCCGTCGGCGACATGCTTCAAATCAGCCAGAAACAGATCGATATAAGGCAGTGAGGGCGCAATGTATTTCCATGGAACATGCAGACAGGTCTCAACCGCTGTATGAATACCGGCGTCATGGCTGGCTTTAAACAGCTCTGCCGCCAGCTCCGGCTGCATAAACGGTTCGCCGCCGGAAAGCGTAAGACCGCCGCCGCTGCGATCGTAAAAAGGTTTATCGCGCAGTACCGTCGCCATGATCTCATCCACGCTTTTTATTTCGCCGCACACGGTTAACGCCTGTGTGGGGCAGCAATGCGCCAGGATGGAAAAATGGGCGTCGGTCAGTTTCTCGCGATGGATGAGCAGGCCGTTTAGCGCGCGCTCAATGACGTCCGGCGCGGCTTGCGCGCACAGGTCGCATCCTTCGAGACACAGCCGCGCGTCGTATAACAGATCCTGAGCGCGGGCGCGGCTTTCCGGGTTCTGGCACCAGCGACAGCCCAACGAACAGCCTTTGAGAAATACTACGGTACGGATACCGGGGCCATCGTGGGTGGAATAGCGCTGAATATTGAAGATCATAAACGGCCTCTCTTATTTCATATAAAGATTAAATTACTTTCGAATGAAAGTTGTCTTGATGTGCGTCAACGAATGGAGAGGTTCTGACAAAGAGGCGATAAATGAGGTACAACATCACGGTTTGAGGTTGTGGTATGGCGTTTAAGATGATGCCGCGCTGCTTGAGCCGATCGTCAGTCGGAGCTTGGGTAAGCTGGCTTTGCGTCTGATGACAGTAATTATCTGTTGATACAGCACGGCCATAAACCGTGCTTTGGTATGTTTATCCGTAAAGTGGCTACTGTCCGCAGACTTCACAGCCGGGGTTGCGCATTAACTTCATTTCGCGGAACTGACAGGTCATCGCATCGTACATGACGATTTTTCCGCTAGCGGGCTGACCGTAATGCGCCAGCAGCTTAATGGCCTCCATTGCCTGTAGCGAACCGATCACGCCAATCAGCGGCGCCATCACCCCTGCCTCTACGCAGGTCAGAGCGTTTTCGCCAAACAGACGGCTCAGGCAGCGGTAACAGGGTTCGTTTTCCCGATACGTAAAGACGGTAACTTGTCCTTCCATACGAATTGCCGCGCCGGAGATTAGCGGCACTTTCGCGGTATAGCACCCGGCGTTAAGTTGATTACGTACGCTAACGTTATCAGTACAGTCCAGTACCAGCGAATGCCCGGCAATCAGGCTGGTCATAGCGTCGTCGTCCAGCCGCGCGTTAACGGGCGTAATGGTAATATGCGGGTTGATTCGCGCCAGCGCGTCGCGGGCGGACTCTACCTTTGGCTGCCCGACCGTGGCGTCGCTGTGCAAGGTTTGACGCTGGAGATTGGAAACGGAAACGGTATCAAAATCGAGTAGCGTCAGTTGCCCGACGCCAGCGCCGGCCAGATACTGCGTTGCCGCGCAGCCGAGTCCGCCCAGCCCGACCACTAATACCCGCGCCTCTTTTAACGCTTCCTGCCCTTCAAAATCGAAGCCGCGCAGAATAATTTGTCGGTTATAGCGCAGCATCTCCTGGTCGCTAAGTTCCGCCATTACAGGCCTCCGAACAGAGCATTAAACGGCTCGACTTCCACCCATTCTCCCGGCTCAACATTGCCGCGTTCACGCTCCAGCACAATAAAGCAGTTGCCCAGACTAAACGAGCTGAAAATATGTGAGCCCTGGTGTCCGGTGGTCGTGACCTCCAGTTCGCCGTTGGCGCTACGTTGCAGGATGCCGCGCTGGAAATCGAGACGCCCCGGCGTTTTCTTCAGGCGAGATGTTGTGCGTACACGCTGGCGCGGCGGTACAGCGCTTGCCGTATTGCCGCCAAGCTTCGCCAGTAAGGGCTGAACTAGTTGATAAAACGTGAGCGCCGCAGAGACTGGATTCCCCGGCAGGCCACAGAACCAGCTATTACTGAGTTTGCCGAAGGCAAACGGTTTGCCTGGCTTGATAGCCAGCTTCCAGAAGGCGATTTCGCCCAGCTCCTCAAGGATGGTTTTGGTATAGTCCGCTTCACCAACCGAGACGCCGCCGGAGCTTATCACTACATCGGCCTGGCTGTCGGCGTCGACAAACGCGGCGCGAAGCTTACCGGGATCGTCAGGAATAATGCCTAAATTGATCACTTCGCAGCCAAGCTGTTGCAGCATCAAATGTATAGTTAGACGGTTAGTGTCATAAATTTGTCCCGCCTCCAGCGGCTGGCCCGGAAGCTGGAGCTCGTCGCCGGTCGAGAACAGCGCTACGCGCACTTTACGTACAACCTGTGCATCGGCAATTCCCAGCGACGCCAGCACTGGCAGTTCGGCAGTAGTCAGGCGCGTACCGGCCGGAAAGACCACCGCATCCTGGCGAATATCCTCGCCGCGGCGGCGGATGTTTTGTCCGCAACGAACATCGGCGGTAAAACGCACGCCGTCATCGGTTTGTTCCGTCTGCTCTTGCATAACTACCGCCTCGCAACCTGTCGGCACCGGGGCGCCGGTCATAATGCGAATGCAGGTGCCCGCAGGCCACTCTCCCTGGTAAGGCTGACCGGCAAATGCTTTGCCGGCGACGGGCAGCGGCTTATCGGCGGACAAATCCGCCATACGTACCGCATAACCATCCATAGCTGAATTATCAAAGCCGGGGACATCAAGGGGAGATACGATATCGGTCGCCAGGATGCGGCCAAAGCAGTTCACCAGCGGCAACGTTTCTACGGCGGTGAGCGGGGTAATACGTGAAAGCATCTGGGTCAGCGCCGTTTCAAGCGGCATCAATCCGGCGGAAAATTCCATGAACATACTCCTGCGAGGCAAAATCGAATCCGGCTATTATGTCAGAAAACAGTGGCGGGCAGTATGCTACCTCGGTCTTAGAGACGGCCTTGCGCCTTTACATACCTTACGCATCTTTCTATATTCAAAAATCGAATGAATAACTCACAACAATTCTGATAGTTATAGTAAAAGTTGTGTGCCACCGTTAATGGACCCTAAAAATGAATAAAGCAGTGATTGCGATTCACGGCGGCGCAGGCGCGATTGCTCGCGCGCAAATGAGCCATGAGCAGGAGCTACGCTATATCCAGGCGCTGTCAGAGATTGTCGAAAGCGGGCAAAAGATGCTGGAAGCGGGTGACAGCGCGCTTGATGTAGTGACGGAAGCGGTGCGCCTGCTGGAAGCGTGTCCGCTCTTCAATGCGGGTATCGGCGCGGTCTATACCCGAGACGAAACTCATGAACTGGATGCCTGCGTGATGGACGGCAATACCCTGAAAGCCGGAGCCGTCGCGGGCGTGAGTCATGTTCGCCATCCTGTGCTCGCCGCCAGACTGGTGATGGAGCGCAGCCCGCATGTACTCATGGTGGGGGAAGGGGCGGAAAACTTTGCCTTTTCACAGGGGATGGCGCGCGTTTCGCCGGATATCTTTTCCACCCCGGCGCGTTACGAGCAATTGCTGGCGGCGCGTGCGGCGGGCGAAATGGCGCTCGATCACAGCGGCGCGCCGCTGGACGAAACGAAAAAAATGGGTACAGTCGGCGCGGTGGCGCGGGATAAATTCGGCAATCTGGCGGCGGCAACGTCTACCGGCGGGATGACCAATAAATTGCCCGGGCGCGTCGGCGACAGCCCGCTGGTCGGCGCCGGGTGTTATGCCAACAACGCCAGCGTCGCCGTTTCCTGTACCGGAACGGGAGAGGTCTTTATTCGCACGCTCGCGGCTTACGATATCGCCGCATTGATGGAATATGGCGGACTCAGCCTTGCCGACGCCTGTGAGCGCGTGGTGATGGAAAAATTACCGGCGCTGGGCGGCAGCGGTGGATTAATCGCCGTTGATCACGAAGGTAATGTCGCGTTGCCGTTTAACAGCGAAGGGATGTATCGCGCCTGGGGATATGCCGGGGATACGCCTACCACAGGAATTTACCGGGAATAAGGAGCCGCAGGTGCCGCACAGCGATGAACTGGATAGCCGCGATGTTCTGTCCGTCAGTGGCCTGAATATCGCGTTTCACCACGAAGGGCAACAGGTAGACGCCGTGCGTAATGTGTCATTACGCCTGAAGCGTGGAGAGACTCTGGCGATTGTCGGCGAGTCGGGCTCGGGAAAATCGGTGACGGCGCTGGCGTTAATGCGGCTGATTGAGCAGTCGGGCGCGAACGTGCGCTGCGGCGAAATGCTGTTGCGTCGGCGTAATCGCCAGGTGATTGAGCTGTCTGAGCAGAGTGACGCGCAGATGCGGCGTGTGCGCGGCGCGGATATCGCCATGATTTTCCAGGAGCCAATGACCTCGCTCAACCCGGTATTTACCGTTGGCGAGCAAATTGCCGAATCTATTCGTTTGCATCAGGGCGCCAGCCACGAAGAGGCGCTGGCGGAAGCGAAACGTATGCTCGATCAGGTACGGATCCCGGAGTCGCAGGCGATTTTATCGCGTTATCCGCATCAGCTTTCCGGCGGGATGCGCCAGCGGGTCATGATCGCGATGGCGCTATCCTGCCGTCCGGCGGTATTGATTGCCGATGAACCCACCACGGCGCTGGATGTCACTATCCAGGCGCAAATTCTGCAACTTATCAAAGTGTTGCAGCAAGAGATGTCGATGGGCGTGATTTTTATCACCCACGACATGGGCGTCGTGGCGGATATTGCCGATCGCGTGCTGGTGATGTATCAGGGCGAGGCCGTGGAAACCGGCAGCGTAGAGCAGATTTTCCACGCGCCGACGCATCCTTATACCCAAACGTTGCTGGCCGCCGTCCCTCAGCTTGGCGCGATGCGCGGCCACTCGCTGCCACGCCGTTTCCCGTTGATTTCCGCTGACGAACCGGCCCTTTATGAATCGCAGATTGAGCAAGACACGGTGGTGGAAGGCGAACCTATTCTCCAGGTTCGGGGGCTGGTGACGCGATTCCCGCTGCGTAGCGGTCTCTTTAACCGCGTTACGCGTGAAGTTCATGCCGTTGAGAATATCAGTTTCGATCTCTGGCCCGGCGAAACGCTATCGCTGGTGGGCGAGTCCGGTAGCGGAAAATCGACGACCGGACGCGCGCTGCTGCGGTTGGTTGAATCCCGGCAGGGGGAGATTATCTTTAACGGCCAGCGCATTGACTCGCTGTCTGCGGGTAAACTCCAGCCGTTGCGCCGCGATATTCAATGTATTTTCCAGGACCCTTACGCCTCGCTCGACCCGCGCCAGACCGTGGGGTATTCCATTATGGAACCTTTACGGATTCATGGCCTGGGGCAGGGGGACGCTGCGGCAAAGCGCGTGGCCTGGTTGCTTGAGCGTGTCGGATTACGTCCTGAACATGCCTGGCGTTATCCGCACGAGTTTTCCGGCGGTCAACGTCAGCGCATCTGCATAGCTCGCGCGCTGGCATTGAATCCTAAAGTGATTATTGCCGATGAGGCGGTCTCCGCGCTGGATGTTTCCGTTCGCGGACAGATCATTAATTTACTGCTTGATTTACAACGGGAAATGGGGATCGCCTACCTGTTTATTTCGCATGATATGGCGGTCGTGGAGCGAATTAGCCATCGCGTGGCGGTGATGTATCTTGGTCAAATTGTTGAGATGGGGCCGCGGCGCGCCGTTTTTGAAAATCCGCAGCATCCTTATACGCGTAAATTGATGGCGGCGGTGCCGGTTGCCGATCCCTCCAGACACCGGCCGCGGCGCGTTCTGCTATCAGATGATATACCCAGCAATATTCATAAACGTGGCGAAGAGACGCCCGCCGTTTCATTACAGTTGGTCGGGCCGGGACATTATGTTGCGCGGCCGCTGCAGGATAATGCGCTCTCGCGCTTATAACATTCAGACAGGCAGGGTTTCAGGAGAACAACATGACGCAATTTATTACGCATAAATGGCTGGCGGCGCTGGGACTGGCCTCATCCATTGCGGCTTTTCCGGCCCTGGCGGCCAAAGATGTGGTGGTGGCGGTAGGGTCTAATTTCACCACGCTCGATCCGTATGACGCCAACGATACACTCTCGCAGGCGGTGGCGAAGTCATTTTATCAGGGGCTGTTTGGCCTGGATAAAGACATGAAGGTAAAAAACGTCCTAGCGAAAGGCTATACCGTTTCTGATGACGGTCTGACCTACACCATTACCCTACGGCAGGGGGTGAAATTTCAGGACGGCGCGGATTTTGATGCGGCGGCGGTGAAAGCGAATCTCGATCGCGCCAGCAATCCGGATAACCACCTCAAGCGTTATAACCTGTATAAAAATATCGCAAAAACGGAGGTCGTCGATCCGGCAACGGTAAAAATTACCCTGAAACAGCCGTTCTCCGCTTTCATTAATATTCTGGCGCACCCGGCGACGGCGATGATCTCGCCGCAAGCGCTGGAAAAATATGGCAAGGATATTGGTTTTCATCCGGTCGGTACCGGTCCATACCAGCTTGAAACCTGGAATCAGACCGACTTTGTCAAAGTGAAGAAGTTCGCCGGTTACTGGCAGCAGGGCTTACCCAAGCTGGATTCTATTACCTGGCGTCCGGTTACTGACAACAATACCCGCGCGGCGATGCTGCAAACCGGCGAAGCGCAATTTGCTTTTCCTATCCCTTATGAGCAGGCCGCGTTATTGGCGAAAAATAAAAACCTCGAACTGGTCGCCAGCCCGTCCATTATGCAGCGTTATATCAGTATGAATGTGACGCAGAAGCCGTTTGATAATCCTAAGGTGCGTGAGGCGTTGAATTACGCTATCAATCGTCAGGCGCTGGTTAAAGTGGCGTTTGCCGGATACGCCACGCCGGCGACGGGCGTGGTGCCGCCGTCGATAGCCTATGCGCAAAGCTATCAGCCATGGCCCTATGATCCGGCTAAAGCGCGCGAACTGTTGAAAGAGGCGGGGTATCCAGACGGTTTCAGTACCACGCTGTGGTCATCGCATAACCATAGCACCGCGCAAAAAGTGTTGCAGTTTACCCAACAGCAACTGGCGCAGATTGGCGTTAAAGCCCGGATAACCGCGATGGACGCCGGCCAGCGCGCCGCGGAAGTCGAGGGCAAAGGGCAAAAAGAGAGCGGCGTGCGAATGTTCTATACAGGCTGGTCGGCGTCGACGGGCGAAGCTGACTGGGCGTTATCGCCGCTCTTCGCATCACAAAACTGGCCGCCGACGCAGTTTAATACCGCTTTTTACAGCAACAAGCAGGTCGACAGCGATTTGGCGGCGGCCTTAAAGACCAACGATCCGCAGGAGAAAACACGATTGTACAAAGAGGCGCAGGATATTATCTGGAAAGAGTCGCCCTGGATACCGTTGGTGGTGGAGAAATTGGTTTCTGCGCACAGTAAAAATTTGACCGGTTTCTGGATTATGCCGGATACCGGTTTCAGCTTTGACGATGCGGATTTGAAGTAAGTAATGCGATGGGGCTGGATGGCGCGCGCGTTGTCCGCCATCCGGTAAAAGGTTCGTGTGATGCTTAACTATGTTCTCAAGCGCCTGCTGGGATTAATTCCTACGCTGTTGATTGTGGCAGTGCTGGTGTTTTTATTTGTTCATTTGTTGCCCGGCGACCCGGCGCGGCTGATAGCCGGACCGGAAGCCGACGCGCAGGTGATCGCGCTGGTTCGTCAGCAGCTGGGGCTTGATCAGCCGCTTCATGTCCAGTTTTGGCATTACATCACCCATGTTTTACAAGGCGATTTCGGGACGTCAATGGTTTCCCGCCGCCCGGTTTCTGAGGAGATCGCCAGCCGCTTTTTGCCGACGCTGTGGCTGACGATAACCAGTATGATATGGGCGGTGCTGTTTGGCATGGCGATCGGCATCGCCGCCGCCGTGTGGCGTAATCGCTGGCCTGACCGGGTAGGAATGACGCTTGCCGTGACCGGCATTTCTTTCCCGGCTTTTGCGCTGGGAATGTTGTTAATGCAGATTTTTTCCGTGGATCTGGGCTGGCTACCGACCGTGGGGGCGGATAGCTGGCAACATTATATTTTACCCTCCCTGACGCTTGGTGCGGCGGTGGCATCAGTCATGGCGCGTTTTACGCGCTCCTCGTTTGTCGATGTGCTGAGCGAGGATTACATGAGGACCGCGCGGGCGAAAGGCGTTAGTGAAACGTGGGTGGTGTTAAAACATGGCCTGCGCAATGCGATGATCCCGGTCGTCACCATGATGGGACTGCAATTTGGCTTTCTGCTTGGCGGATCGATCGTCGTCGAAAAAGTGTTTAACTGGCCGGGGCTTGGGCGATTACTGGTCGACTCCGTCGACATGCGCGACTACCCCGTGATTCAGGCGGAAGTGCTGCTGTTTTCTCTGGAATTTATTCTTATCAACTTAGTGGTGGATGTCCTCTATGCCGCCATTAATCCGGCTATCAGGTATAAGTAAGGATGCGATTATTTAACTGGCGCCGTCAGGCGATTTTACATGCTATGCCGGTGATAAAACCCGACCAGATACGCACGCCGTGGCGGGAGTTCTGGCGTCGTTTTCGCCGCCAGCATGTCGCGTTGGTCGCCGGGGGATTCGTACTGGCGTTAATTCTGGTGGCGATTTTTGCCCGTTGGCTGACGCCCTACGATGCGGAAAACTATTTTGACTACGATAGCCTGAACAATGGCCCCTCTTTGCAGCACTGGTTTGGCGTTGACTCGCTGGGAAGAGACATCTTTAGCCGGGTTCTCGTTGGAGCGCAGATCTCACTGGCGGCGGGCGTGTTCGCGGTATTTATCGGCGCGATAATCGGTACGGTGTTGGGATTGCTGGCGGGATATTATGAAGGCTGGTGGGATCGTTTTATTATGCGCATTTGCGATGTGTTGTTCGCCTTCCCCGGCATTTTGCTGGCGATTGCCGTTGTGGCGGTGTTAGGCAGCGGTATTGCTAATGTGATCGTTGCGGTGGCGATTTTCTCTATTCCGGCGTTTGCACGTCTGGTGCGCGGAAATACCCTGGTCTTAAAACAGCAGACGTTTATTGAGTCTGCCCGCAGTATCGGCGCCAGCGACACGACGATTTTGTTTAGCCATATCTTGCCGGGGACGGTCTCGTCAATTGTGGTTTTCTTTACGATGCGTATCGGTACGTCAATTATTTCCGCGGCAAGCCTGTCATTTCTCGGGTTAGGCGCGCAGCCGCCAACGCCGGAGTGGGGAGCGATGCTTAATGAAGCGCGGGCGGATATGGTCATCGCGCCGCACGTAGCGCTCTTCCCGGCGGTGGCGATTTTCCTGACTGTGCTGGCGTTTAACCTGTTAGGCGACGGGTTGCGCGATGCGCTGGACCCGAAGATTAAGGGGTAAGCCAGCCCGGTGGCGTTGACGCCTGGCGGGCCTGGAACGGGCTCGCCAGGCGGGATAACACATCCGGCACCCGCGCCGGGGGAGGTGGCGTTAAACCCGACTGCCCCACAAATCATATTCGTCGGCGTTTTCCACTTTCACGCGCACGATATCGCCCGGCTTGACGTTGGTTTCGCCGTTCAAATAGACCGCGCCGTCAATTTCCGGCGCATCCGCCATGCTACGCCCGATAGCGCCTTCTTCGTCAACCTCATCGACGATCACCAGAATTTCGCGGCCCACTTTTTCCTGCAAGCGCTCAGCGGAGATTTGCTGTTGCAGTTGCATAAAGCGGTTCCAGCGCTCTTCTTTCACCTCTTCCGGCACCTGATCCGGCAGCTCATTCGCGCCTGCGCCTTCCACCGGGCTGTACTTGAAGCAGCCTACACGATCGAGGCGCGCCTCTTTCAGGAAGTCGAGCAGCATCTGGAAGTCTTCTTCCGTTTCGCCGGGGAAGCCGACAATAAAGGTGGAGCGTAGGGTCAGTTCCGGGCAGATTTCGCGCCACTGCTTAATGCGCGCCAGCTGGCGGTCAACGGAACCAGGACGTTTCATCAGTTTAAGAATCCGCGGGCTGGCATGTTGCAGCGGAATGTCCAGATAAGGCAGGATTTTGCCTTCCGCCATTAGCGGAATCACATCATCAACGTGTGGGTAGGGGTAGACGTAGTGCAGACGTGTCCAGACGCCCAGTTTTGATAACTGCTCGCACAGGCTCACCATACTGGTTTTCACCGGTTCGCCATTATGGAATCCGGTGCGGTGCTTCACATCTACGCCGTAGGCGGAGGTATCTTGCGAAATCACCAGAATCTCTTTGACCCCGGCATCAACCAGACGTTTCGCTTCGCTTAATACGTCGCCAATCGGGCGGCTGACCAGATCCCCGCGCATCGACGGGATGATGCAGAACGTGCAGCGGTGATTACAGCCTTCAGAAATTTTCAGATACGCATAATGGCGCGGCGTCAGTTTTACACCCTGTTCTGGTACGAGGCTTAAAAATGGATTGTGCTTCGGCTTCGGTACGTAATGATGTACGTGCTGCAGAACTTGCTCATAGCTATGCGGCCCGGTGATTTCCAGTACTTTCGGATGCACTTCGCGGATCTGATCTTCTTTTGCGCCCAGGCAGCCGGTGACGATTACCTTACCGTTTTCGTTCAGCGCTTCGCCAATGGCTTCCAGTGACTCTTGTACCGCGCTGTCAATAAAGCCACAGGTATTAACGATAACCATATCCGCATCGTCATAGCGTGGCACAACGTCATAGCCTTCGGTACGCAGCTCAGTCAGGATGCGTTCCGAATCAACGAGGTTTTTCGGACAGCCCAGGGAAACGAAGCCGATCTTTGGCTGGTGGGTTACATTACTCATAGCTTAAAAAGTGTTCATTTATTGGAATGGTCAGGGCAGGGATTCTACAGATATCCGAACAAAAATTGTATCGTAATCTCATCGGGAGCGGCGGCATCAACCGTTGTGGTTATCAGCAAAAGGTGAAAAAGGGCAATTCTAAGAAAATTCTTGATCTCTGACACCCCTTTGTCTAAAAAACGACCATACTATTAAGTTGAACCCTGGTAGAAAAGAGGAGGAAAAAAGGTATGGTCGTTGACAGACTGAGAACCGATCTTCTCAACAAGCTGATAAACGCGCGTATCGATCTTGCCGCTTATCTGCAATTGCGAAAAGCGAAGGGGTATATGTCAGTCAGCGAAAGTGACACTCTGCGTGACAATTTTTTTGAACTGAATCGCGAGCTCCACGATCACGCTTTACGGCAGGGACTGCATCTCGATCAGGAAGAGTGGAACGCGCTGCGCCGTGCCGAAGGCGCGCTTGCAGCCGCCGCCGTTTGTTTAATGAGCGGACACCATGATTGTCCGACCTTTATTGCCGTCAACGCAGATAAACTTGAAAACTGTCTGACAACTTTGACGCTGAGTATTCAGAGTCTGAAAGCACATTCACCGCTTACACAGGTCTGAATAAGGGGGAGGCGACTCCCCCTTTTTACCGGACCGCGCCGTTTAATGTTTTGTAAAAATAAACCGACCTCTTGCGATGCTGACTACGCTTTAACGCAGAGCCCTGAAGGAGGCGGTATGCGTCGAATACTTCTCGCGATAGTTTCATTCTCTCTTTTCTCTTCATGGGCGAACGCCAATCTTGCGCCGGTGAACGTTGAGGTGCTGCAAACCCGACTCGATCACCCGTGGTCGCTGGCTTTTTTGCCGGATAACCGTGGGATGCTCATTACCCTGAAAGGGGGACAACTGCGCCACTGGCAGACGGGGAAGGGACTTTCCGATCCGCTGGCTGGCGTACCGAAAGTGTGGGCAAACGGGCAGGGAGGTTTGCTGGACGTCGTGCTGGCGCCTGACTTTGCCCAGTCGCGCCGCGTCTGGCTGAGCTATGCTGAAGCTGACCGCGAAGGAAACGCCGGTACGGCAGTCGGTTTTGGACGGCTGAGCGACGATCTTCAGCGTCTGGAGCATTTTCGTACCGTGTTTCGCCAGATGCCTAAGCTGTCTACCGGCAACCATTTCGGCGGACGTATGGTATTCGATGCGCAAGGGTTTCTTTTTATTGCCCTGGGTGAAAATAACCAGCGCGCTACCGCGCAGGATTTGGATAAATTACAGGGTAAGCTGGTGCGCCTGACCGGGCAGGGCGAAATTCCGCCGGATAATCCGTTTGTGCATCAGGCGGGCGCGCGTTCGGAAATCTGGTCTTACGGTATTCGTAATCCGCAGGGGCTGGCCATCAATCCCTGGAGCGGCGCGCTATGGCTGCATGAACACGGTCCGCGCGGCGGCGATGAAATTAACATCCCGGAAAAAGGCAAAAATTATGGCTGGCCGCTGGCCACATGGGGCGTCAACTATAGTGGTCTGAAAGTGCCGGAAGCCAAAGGTGAAATTGTCGAGGGAACGGAGCAACCGGTTTACTACTGGAAGGATTCTCCGGCGATCAGCGGGATGGCTTTTTATGCCAGCGACGTTTTTGCGCCGTGGCGGCACAAACTGTTTATCGGCGCGCTAAAAGATAAAGAGGTCATTGTGATGCGCGTCGATGGCAATACGGTGACGGAAGAAGGCCGTATTCTGGGTGACAGAAAGCAGCGTATTCGGGATGTGCGTGTCGGACCTGACGGCTACTTATATGTGTTAACCGATGAGTCCGACGGGCAGTTACTCAAGGTAAGTCCTGCAGTCACGCGTTAGGTCACCGGGATCATCACCACTTTGCGAAAAGCAGGGCGCTCGGTAAGCTGCTGATACCAGCGTTCCAGATTCGGGCGCGGCGTCCATTTCAGACCCACGTTCAGCAGGTTATAGACGAAAGGCGCAATAGCGATATCGCCGGTGCCAAAGTTATCCCCGGAAAACCACGGCTGGTGGGCCAGCGCATCATCAAGAAGCGCAAACAGGCTGTCACACTTTTCGATACCGGCTTCAATTGCCGCCTGATCGCGTTTTTCCGGCGGGGTTCTGACCAGTCCCATCAGGATCACGCGGTGCGCCGGGCTTAACGTCTGATTCGCCCAGTCCATCCATTTTTCGCCCTCCGCACGCCGCGCCGGATTATCAACCCATAGCCGGTTCTGGCCGTATTGCGCCGCCAGATAGCGGACAATGGCATTGGATTCCCACAATAACAGGTCGGTTTCATCATCTTTAAGCAGCGGCACCAGCCCATTAGGATTCATCGCCAGATAGTCGGCATCCTGGTTAACGCCGAATTTTCCGCCTGCCAGAATTTGATCGTATGGCAGTTCCAGCTCTTCAAGCGTCCACAACACTTTTTTAACATTAGTCGAGTTGTTCCGGCCCCACAGCGTAATCATATTAACCCCTTCCGTTTTATCAGGATGATGACAGTAATCGGCCTACCGTGAGATAAACCTAACATTTACACAATGGTCTGTAAAAAAATCGTTATGAAGGAAGCGTAACGGGATGTTATTGCATAAACTTTAAAAACTTTACCAAGTTACGGTTTCTTTAACGTCGTGAGTGCGTTATTACTCACCGCACTTATTACACGGTGGTGTGACGTGTGTTTTTGGAATGGATACTCGGGTGGTACTATGACGCAATACGCTTCTTCCCTTCGTAGCCTCGCGGCAGGTTCGGTTCTCTTATTCCTTTTCGCTTCGCCTGTAAAGGCAGAGGAACAAACGATCGCGCCGCCGGGCGTTGATGCGCGAGCCTGGATCTTAATGGATTACGCCAGCGGTAAAGTACTGGCGGAAGGCAACGCCGATGAGAAACTTGACCCTGCCAGTTTGACAAAAATTATGACCAGCTACGTGGTGGGCCAGGCGCTGAAGGCAGGGAAAATCAAGTTGACCGATATGGTAACGGTGGGCAAAGATGCCTGGGCGACGGGGAACCCGGCGCTACGTGGGTCGTCGGTGATGTTTCTGAAGCCAGGCGATCAGGTGTCGGTTGCGGATCTTAATAAAGGCATCATCATTCAGTCAGGTAACGATGCCTGTATCGCGCTTGCCGACTACGTCGCCGGAAGCCAGGAGTCCTTTATCGGCCTGATGAACGCTTATGCGAAACGACTGGGATTAACGAATACAACCTTCCAGACGGTACACGGTCTTGATGCGCCAGGGCAGTTCAGTACCGCTCGCGATATGGCGCTGCTCGGCAAGGCCTTGATTCACGATGTGCCTGACGAATACGCCATTCATAAAGAAAAAGAATTTACTTTTAATAATATTCGTCAACCGAACCGCAACCGCCTGTTGTGGAGCACCAATCTGCATGTCGACGGCATGAAAACGGGGACAACGGCAGGGGCTGGATATAACCTTGTCGCCTCCGCCACCCAGGGCGATATGCGCCTGATCTCTGTCGTGCTGGGGGCGAAAACGGACCGTATTCGTTTTAATGAGTCAGAAAAACTGCTGACCTGGGGTTTCCGCTTCTTTGAAACGGTCACGCCGATTAAACCTGACGCGACATTCGTGACGCAACGGGTCTGGTTTGGCGATAAGCGTGAGGTCAATTTGGGGGCGGGCGATGCGGGGTCTGTGACGATTCCGCGTGGGCAGCTTAAAAACCTGAAGGCCAGCTTTACGTTGAACGAACCACAGCTCACGGCGCCGTTGAAGAAAGGGCAGGTTGTCGGCACCATCGATTTCCAGCTTAACGGAAAATCCATTGAGCAACGCCCGTTAATGGTGATGGAAAACGTCGAGGAGGGGGGATTTTTCAGCCGGATGTGGGATTTTGTGCTGATGAAACTCCATCAGTGGTTTGGCAGTTGGTTCTCGTAAAATAACCCCATTGCCGGGTGCGCGTCGCATCCGGCAACGGGCGGTTAATACATCAGAGTAATTTGTTGCGCTTTAGCGTAGGCCACAAAGGCCTCATCGGGACGGCGGTCGCTGATAATCGTATCAAAGCGTGATAATTCCCCCATCCGCGCCGGACGTACCTTGCCGAATTTACTGTGATCCACCACCAGTACATGGCACTGTGCCATTGTCATTGCCCAATGTTTTACCGGCAGCTCTTCCAGATTAAAGCAGGTAGCGCCTTTACTGGTATGAACGCCGGCGGCGGAATAAAACGCGATATCCGGACAAATATTGTTTAACGTTTCATGGAAATCAAGCGGCTTGAAAATGGCGTTGCTGGCGTGAAACTCCCCGCCGCTGAGGATGGCGCGGCAATGGGGTTTGTCCTGCAGCGCCAGGAAGGTATTAAGTGAATAGCACACCGCCGTAAAGGGAAGGTCATTATCAATGGCTTCGATGATCCACGGCGTGGTGGTGCCACAGTCAATAAATACCGTCTGATGCGCTTGTACCAGGCCTGCAGCCAACTGAGCGGCTCGGCGTTTTTCTTCCACCAGACGAGATTTTTGATCGCTTAACAGATAATGACTGGCGCTGCGGGGCTCCAGTACGATATAGCCGCCCAGCAACACGACAGGCGCGCTTTTATGGTTCAGGTCGCGACGAATGGTCATTTCAGAGACGCCCAACAGGGTCGCGGCTTCTTTAAGATGAAGTTTATCGCTGCGTTTTAAGGCCTGCAGCAATTGACCAATACGCTCGTCGCGTCGCGTTTCCATAGTTCCCCTGGAGAGTTAAATAAGCGCTCCGCACCATACAGAGCGCTTAATATTACTCTTTTTTTCGCTATTTAGTCACGTACCCAGCCTTTTCGAATGGGCAATGCGAAACAGAAACGGTAACAACGTTGCAGCGCCTGGTAGAGCGGCGCGCCGTACCATTGCCAGATCAGCTGTGCGCTCAGGCAGCCAAGCATCGCTACCAGCAGCGCGCCAATCATATCTAACGGCCAGTGTACGCCGAGATAGACGCGCGACCAGGCGATGGTCATGGCTATCGCCATCATCACGATGCCTGACCAGAGGCGGTGCCAGAACAAAAACGCCAGCGCAAAGGTAAAAATCACCGTACCGTGATCGCTGGGGAACGAGTCATCGGCGGCATGATGCAGGAAGTTATAGCCGATATGATCGACAAACGGACGGTCGTGCGGGAAAAGGTGTCCCATTGTCCAGGAGACCGCCAGACTGATAATCAGCGCGATGCCGATTTTAACGATCAGCTGACGCTGGGCGCAGACCCGATCGCGGGGCCCCCACAGCCAGAGTACCACGGCTAAGAGCGGGACGATGTTGATGACATCTTTGGCGATAAAGATAGCGAGCGAAACTGTCCACTGCGCGGAATCAGGCGTGGCGTTAATAAAATAAAACAGCGAGTTGTTAAGGTTTTCCAGCATAACATCCAGGCTCGGAGCAATGAAATCAAAAGGGATAGCCAGCTCATCCCCGTGCAAACTGAGCATAAATGCAGCGTAACAGGGAGGAAAAGCAGTATTGTCTTATTTGGCGGCAACATGAAGAGATTTAAGACAATGGCATAAAATAACATTGATGATAACGGCGCAAACTTAAATTAACCTTAAAGTATGCAAGCGCTAAGCGGCTTTCTGTAAAAATGTGCGCTATTTCCCTTGCAGCCTCATAATTCGCTATCTCAGTTCCCCGACTTTCATTACACTCTGCGCGGTTTTTATTGGCGAAGAGATGGTATGCAGAATCGTTTACAATCAGGCGGCAGGCTGGGACGTCAGGCGCTGCTTTTTCCTCTCTGTCTGGTGCTGTACGAGTTTTCTACTTATATTGGCAACGACATGATCCAGCCGGGTATGCTGGCGGTGGTTGAGCAGTATCAGGCGGGCCTGGACTGGGTTCCGACGTCCATGACCGCTTATCTGGCGGGCGGTATGTTCTTACAATGGCTGCTTGGCCCGTTGTCTGACCGGATTGGCCGTCGTCCCGTGATGCTGGCGGGCGTCGTGTGGTTTATTGTCACCTGCCTGGCGACGTTACTGGCGAAAAACATCGAACAATTTACATTCCTGCGTTTTTTGCAAGGGATTAGCCTGTGTTTTATCGGCGCTGTAGGGTATGCCGCGATTCAGGAATCCTTTGAGGAAGCGGTGTGTATAAAAATTACCGCGCTGATGGCGAACGTGGCGTTAATCGCGCCGCTACTGGGACCACTGGTTGGAGCGGCATGGGTGCATGTTCTGCCGTGGGAGGGGATGTTTATTTTATTTGCCGCACTGGCCGCTATCGCCTTTTTCGGGCTACAGCGCGCAATGCCGGAGACCGCCACGCGGCGGGGCGAAACGTTGTCATTTAAGGCGCTGGGCCGGGATTATCGGTTGGTGATAAAAAATCGGCGGTTCGTCGCAGGGGCGTTAGCGCTGGGATTTGTCAGCCTGCCGCTGTTGGCCTGGATTGCGCAGTCGCCGATTATCATCATTAGCGGCGAACAGCTCAGCAGCTATGAATATGGTCTGCTGCAGGTGCCCGTTTTTGGCGCGCTCATTGCCGGTAATCTGGTGTTGGCGCGTTTAACCTCCCGGCGTACGGTTCGCTCGCTGATCGTGATGGGCGGCTGGCCTATCGTCGCGGGGCTGATCATCGCCGCGGCGGCGACGGTGGTTTCATCCCATGCTTATTTATGGATGACGGCGGGATTAAGCGTATACGCTTTTGGCATTGGGCTGGCGAATGCCGGACTGGTGCGTCTGACGCTCTTCTCCAGCGATATGAGTAAAGGAACGGTCTCGGCGGCGATGGGAATGCTACAAATGCTGATTTTTACCGTTGGCATTGAAGTAAGTAAACACGCCTGGTTAAGCGGCGGCAATGGGCTATTTAGCCTGTTTAATCTGGCAAACGGTATTCTTTGGCTACTGCTGATGCTGGTCTTCTTAAAAGATAAGCGGACGGGGAATTTGCAAACAGTCTGAGAGAGCGGCTACGCCTGATAAGCTTTCTGTTATCAGGCATAGAGAGGCATCCGCTAGACGTTGAACGGCGGCTCGTTGTTTAATACGCTGTCGATAATATCCAGCACGCCTTCCTGGTTGTTCGATCCGGCGCGGTATTTCGCCGCCGCCGCGACCGCTTCGCTGGCGTGCGACATGGTAAAACTAAACCCGGCCTGACGCAGCATCTCAATATCGTTGCCGCCGTCGCCGAATACCACCACTTCACTATCATGAATGCCCCAGCGCTGCTGTAACAGACGCAGGCCGTTGGCTTTATGCACGCCGGGAATTATTAAATCAATACTGCCATAGCCGGTATGAACGGGGACCATGATATCGCCAATGGCGTCGTGCAGCGCCGCCTGTACTTCCGGTATCCGTTCATCGGTAATATTAAGGCCGAATTTGAAAAAGACATCGTTGATATTATTAAAATTATCCACAAACTCCAGACGATGATAATACATTGCCGCAACGGCTTTTAACGCATCGTTGTACCGTTTCAGCGTATAGGCGCTGTTTTTTCCACAGGCGATAATCTCCACATCGGCGCGTGTGAGCAGGTGTTCGACAACCGTCTGGAAGTCGGCTTTTGTCAGCTCGCCGTTAAAAATATCCTCTCCTTCGCTGACCACCCAACCGCCGTTTTCCGCGACAAAAGCGATTTCGTGCGCAATTTCCGGAAAGAACGAGATTAACTGGTAATACTGGTTGCCGCTGGCCACGACAAAGCGAATGCCTTGCCGCTTCATTTGTTGGTACTGCGCCATAAACCGGTCACGGTTATAGGTTTTTTGATCGCTCAGAAACGTGCCGTCCATGTCGACGGCGATTAATTTAATACTCATGCGTTATGCTCCATCACCGGTTGCGGAGTCGATACAGGTTTGGCGACGGCCTTCGCCACCAGCGCCGCCAGAATAACCAGCGCCAGCACAACCATCATGGCGCTGCGTAATCCATAGTGCTCTCCCAGATAGCCCAACAGCGGCGGCCCGACCAAAAACGCCAGATAGCCGGTCGTGGCGACAACGCTCACGCGCGTCGGCGCGTCGGGACCGGTATCGCTGGCGGCGGAAATGGTCAGCGGGAAGCCGAGCGAAGCGCCTAAGCCCCAAAGAATGACCGAGACGCCGGCAACCCAGTCGCTATCGACAAAAATAATCAGGCCAATGCCCAGCGCTCCCATCAACGCGCTGGCGCGAACAACCGTCACCCGGCTATAGCGGTCAATAAACCAGCCGCCGGTAAAGCGGCCAACGGTCATACCAAGCGTGAAACCGGCGTAGATCAGAGAGCCGGAGGTTGGGCTAAAACCGTGTCCGTCTACCATCAGTAGCGGCAGCCAGTCATTCGCAGAGCCTTCGGCGAATGCCATTGCCAGCACCACCACGCCAATAAGCAAAAGCTGGATGTCCCGATAAAAAGGTAATCCTTTTTCCTGAAGGTGAGCATCTTCCGATGCGTTTTTACCCGTACCGTCAGGGATCGCCCGAATGGCGATAAAAATGGGCGCGATCGCCACGGCAGCCGCGAGGATGATATGGATGTTAGCCGGGACGCTTAATGCGGTTAACGCCATGCCGACACCAGCGCCCGCCAGCGTGCCGAAACTGTAAAAACCATGCATCATCGGCAGAACGGTTTTATTCAGCTCGCGTTCGACCGCCGCGCCTTCGACATTAATCGCCACTTCGGCGGCGCCAAAACTGGCGCCGAAAACGGCTAATCCAAGGGCAAAAATCAGCGGCGAGGCGCACCACAGCGCGACGCTAAGACTAACCATCCCGGTTACTGCGCAGGTCATCGTCGTGCGAATAACCTTCCGGGTGCCAAATCGTTTCACCAGCCAGGCGGAACAAAGAATACCGCTCATTGAACCGATAGAAAGCCCGAATAAGACCGCCCCCATTTCCGCGGTAGAGACGGAAAGAATATCCCGAATAGCAGGCGTTCGGGTTGCCCAGGAGGCCATCAGCAGTCCGGGTAAAAAGAAGAACATAAACAGCGCCCAGGTACGGCGTTTTAAGGCGTTACGTGAGGAGAGGACGGTCATAGCGTCAGGCCAGAAAATAGAAGCGAGAGGTAAACATTAGCAAGCTTGTGTACATTTGTACATATCGTCGTCATACTTCGTTGTGCAGACAGTTTTTACTGTCTGTTTTTTCAGCGTAAGCGGCAGGCTACTATCGCCTGCATCCTGAATGAGATGTGGAACTCATCATGAAAGAAAATGCCATAAGACGCGCCAATGATCCTAAGCGACGGGAAAAAATAATTCAGGCCACACTGGAAGCGGTAAAGACCTATGGCGTTCATGCCGTGACGCACCGGAAAATCGCCGCTATCGCTCAGGTGCCGCTTGGCTCGATGACCTACTATTTTGCCGGTATGGATGCGTTATTGAGTGAAGCTTTTACACTTTTCACCGAGAACATGTCGCGTCAATACCAGGACTTTTTTGCGCAGGTGACGGATGCGGAGGGGGCGTGCCAGGCGATAACGGAAATGATTTACGGCTCGCAGGTTACGACGCCGGATAATATGGCGTTAATGTATCAGTTATATGCCTATGCCAGCGATAAGCCAGCGTTAAAAATAGTCATGCAAAACTGGATGCAGCGTAGCCAGAATACGCTGGCGCAGTGGTTTGACGCACAGACCGCCCGCGCGCTGGATGCGTTTATCGAGGGGATGACGCTGCATTTTGTAACGGATCGAACGCCGCTGGCGCGTGAAGCGATTTTACAGATGGTAAAGCGAATCGCCGGAGTGTCAATGTCGTGTCACTCTGCGTCAGGCAACAAAAAACCCACCAACCTTGAACCGAAATGGCGGGGTTGATGGGCTCCACAAAATGGGGACATCAAAGAAAAGCAGTGGCAATAGGTATGACTGATGCTTTAACGAAAAGTTCGACCTATTGGCAAAATTTTTTCACTTAAAGGCAAACTTCAGTTTTATCCTAACCCCGGCCAGATGATGACAATAAGCGTCCCCGCCAGCGTTAGCAGAACGTTGGCGATGGCGTAAGTCCCCGCATAACCCAGCGCTGGAATATTGCTGCGCGCCGTATCGCTAATGATTTCCATCGCCGGGGCGCAGGTACGCGCGCCCATCATGGCGCCGAACAGCAGCGCCCGGTTCATGCGCAGCACATAAGCGCCAAACAAGAAGCAGATCACCACCGGTACCAGGCTGACGACAAGCCCGGCGATCAGCATTTGTCCGCCGACCGCGCCCAGACCGTTGTTGATACCGCTGCCGGCGCTTAAACCAACGCCTGCCATAAATACCATCAAGCCGAATTCTTTCACCATGTTAAGCGCGCCCTGCGGAATATAACCAAAGGTAGGATGGTTAGCGCGCAGGAAACCGAGCATGATCCCGGCGAACAGCAATCCGGCCGCGTTGCCGATGCCGAAACTAAAATTGCTGAACTGGAAGGTAATCATCCCGATCATTAACCCGATGATAAAAAAAGCGCAGAAGGCGAGCAGGTCCGTCACCTGGCTATGGATCGAAATAAAACCAATGCGATCGGCGATGGTTTTTACGCGTCTGGCGTCGCCGCTCACCTGTAACACGTCGCCTTTATTCAGCACGACGTTATCGTCGATAGGCATTTCGATCTGGCTGCGGATGACGCGGTTAAGGAAGCAGCCATGATCGGTCAGCTTGAGCTGAGCGAGGCGGCGACCGACCGCATTGTGGTTTTTCACCACAATTTCTTCCGTTACGATGCGCATATCAAGCAGATCGCGATCAAACACTTCCTTACCATTACGGAAGCTGGGATCGAGCCTGGCGTGCGCGTCCGGATAGCCGACCAGCGCAATCTCATCGCCCATTTGCAGCACCGCATCGCCATCCGGGTTCGCCAGAATACCGTTACGACGAATACGTTCGATATAGCAACCTGTCTGGCGGTAAATACCCAGCTCGCGCAGGTTTTTGCCGTCAGTCCAGGCCACCAGTTCCGGGCCAACCCGATAGGCGCGGATAACCGGCAAATAAACCTTGCGATTAGCATCGGTATCCAGACCGCGCTCGCGAGCAATTTGCTGGGCGCTGGTTTGCAAATCCTGATGCTGTAGTTTAGGCAAGTAGCGCGCGCCCACGATCAGACTGACCAACCCAATCAGATAGGTCAGGGCATAGCCCAGGCTCAGATTATCAAGAGCGGAGGAGAGTTGGGTGCTGGCGATGCCGGAATGTCGCAGGGTATCGCCTGCGCCAACCAGCACGGGCGTGGATGTCATTGAGCCGGCCAGCATACCGGCCGTCAGGCCGATATCCCAGCCGAATAGCTTACCAAGGCCTAAGGCGATTAGCAGAGCGCTACCGACCATGACCAGGGCAAGCATCAGATAATTTTTACCGTCGCGAAAAAAAATCGAAAAAAAGTTGGGGCCAGCCTCGACGCCGACACAAAAAATAAACAGCATAAATCCCAGATTTAGCGCGTCGGTGTTAATACTAAAGTGTTGCTGCCCTAATAATAGAGAGACCACTAAAACGCCAATGGAATTACCAAGTTGGACTGAACCCAGACGTAACTTGCCAAGACACAGGCCAAGAGCCAGGACCACAAATAATAACAGGATGTAATTCCCATTTAACAAATCTGCGACGTTTATATTCACGGAGACTAACTTCTTGTTTACGAGTAAGCTGTTGAAAGAAATGGTAATTTACGCTACTGTTTTTATCATGAATTAAGGGTGCAATCGTATTGCATACAGCATCCAAATAAAAACAACACAACAATATATCCTGCTAGTTTAATCTTATTGCGTACTAACGGCTATAAGAATCGTGCAGGTGTGTTTTTGGCATGGAATGCCACATGACTTTATCTGACTGGATGCCTCATGGCGGAAAGCGTGTTCGATAGAGAGTGTCAGGAGGAACGATTGAAACATAAACACGGGTGGGCAAGCGTTGTCTGCTGCTTTGTACTCTTTATTGTGGTGTGTCTTTCATTAACTATGCATGTACAAGGCGCTTTTCGCGCGGCAGGGCATCCTGAGATTGGACTGTTATTTTTTACGTTGCCTGGTGCGGTGGCCAGTTTTTGTTCTCACCGACGCGAGGTGATCCGACCGCTGATCGGGGCGATGCTGGCGGCGCCGTTTTGCCTGGTGTTAATGCGCGTGGTATTTATGCCTACCCGATCGTTTTGGCAAGAACTGGCGTGGTTATTTAGCGCCGTATTCTGGTGTGCGTTAGGCGCGCTCTGCTATTTGTTTATTAGCAGCCTGTTTAGCCACCGGCGAAAAAAACGCCGATAGCGCCCTCCGGTAGAGGGCGTTGCCAGAGCAATCAGGCGAAAAGATTCAGATTTTCTTTTGCCCATGCTTCAAAATCCGTACAGCCGCCGATATGTTTTTGATCGACAAAAATCTGCGGTACGGTTTCTACAGGTTTACCTACGGTTTTTTCCAAATCCGCTTTAGTAATGCCTTCAGCATGGATATCAATATAGCGGTAGTTAAAATCGTCGCGTTCTTTGCTCAGTTTTTCCGCCAATTCTTTTGCACGCACGCAATAAGGGCACCCTGGGCGGCCAAAAATAACAGTAAACATATCTCTCCTCGAACATAAAGCCAGACGGCGAACAGGTGTTATCATGCCGCGATTTACGGCAGATGAAAAGCAGGTTACGCCTGTTCCTTTGATAACCCAGGGCTATATCTGTTAAGCACGCCGGACCAGAACGTTCTACACTGTGCGTCAGTTAACCGGGAGGCTTGATATGCGCACGATTGGCGTGTTACCCAAAAGCGTACTGATACTGGAATACCTCGGTATGATTTTGCTGGCGCTTGCTCTGCTATCGCTTAATCATTACCTTACGCTGCCCGCGCCGTTCAATACGCCGCTGGCTGGCGTATTGATGGTTTTCCTCGGCGTCGTGTTGATCCTCCCCGCCGCGGTGGCGATGATGTGGCGTATTGCGCAGTTACTGGCGCCGCAGTTGATGAAACGTCCACCCGACATTTCTTCCCGTTCAGATAGAGAAAAGCATAATGAGTCCGACCATTGAACTTCTTTGTGGCCATCGTTCTATTCGCCATTTCACCGATGAACCCGTGACTGACGCGCAGCGAGAGGCCATTATTGCCGCCGCGCGCAGTACGTCCAGTTCCAGTTTTTTACAGTGCAGCTCTATTATCCGTATTACCGATCTGGCGCTGCGTGAGGCGTTAGTGCCCCTGACGGGCGGGCAAAAGCATGTGGCGCAGGCCGCTGAGTTCTGGGTATTTTGCGCCGATTTTAATCGTCATTTGCAGATCTGCCCTGACGCGCAGTTGGGGCTTGCCGAACAACTGCTGCTCGGTGTCGTCGATACGGCGATGATGGGGCAAAATGCGCTGACGGCGGCGGAATCACTGGGGTTAGGCGGCGTATATATCGGCGGCATCCGTAACAATATTGGGTCTGTTACCGAACTATTAAAATTGCCGAAGCATGTATTGCCGCTCTTTGGCCTGTGTTTGGGATGGCCTGCGGATAATCCGGATCTGAAACCGCGCCTGCCTGCCGAGCTTGTGGTTCATGAGAACCAGTACCAACCGCTTGATGAAAAGCTGCTGGCGCGCTATGACGAGCAGTTGGCTGAGTATTATCTGACCCGCGGCAGTAATACGCGACGCGATACCTGGAGCGATCATATCCGTCGCACCCTGATTAAAGAAAATCGCCCATTTATCCTTGAATATTTGCATAAACAGGGCTGGGCGACGCGCTAAAACCTGCGGGCCAGTGTATGATACGCGGGCTTTTCAGGGTTTTCAGCGAGGTGCAGGGTGAAAATTGCCATATTGTCCAGGGATGGAACGCTCTATTCTTGCAAACGTCTGCGCGAAGCGGCGATGCGGCGTGGCCATCTGGTCGAGATACTCGATCCTCTTTCCTGCTATATGAATATTAATCCTGCAGCGTCGTCGATCCATTACAAGGGGCGTCGTCTGCCCCATTTTGACGCCGTTATTCCCCGTATTGGTTCGGCCATTACCTTTTATGGTACCGCTGCGCTACGTCAGTTTGAGCTACTGGGTAGCTATCCGCTGAATGAATCCGTCGCCATTACCCGCGCGCGCGATAAGCTGCGATCGCTACAACTTCTGGCGCGCCAGGGGATCGATCTCCCCATTACCGGGATCGCCCATTCGCCGGATGATACCAGCGATCTTATTAAGATGGTTGGCGGGGCGCCGCTGGTCGTGAAGCTGGTAGAAGGCACGCAAGGGATCGGCGTGGTATTGGCGGAGACGCGTCAGGCTGCTGAAAGCGTTATTGATGCGTTTCGGGGGCTGAATGCCCATATCCTGGTTCAGGAATACATTGCCGAAGCTAAAGGATGCGATATTCGTTGTCTGGTCGTCGGCAATGAGGTTGTGGCGGCGATTGAGCGGTGCGCGAAAGCCGGTGATTTTCGCTCCAATCTTCATCGTGGCGGGGTGGCCAGCATCGCGACGATCACGCCCCGAGAACGGGATATCGCCATCAAAGCCGCACAGACGCTGGGGCTGGATGTGGCGGGCGTCGATATTTTACGCGCCGCGCGCGGGCCGCTGGTGATGGAGGTGAATGCCTCGCCGGGACTGGAAGGTATCGAAAAGACTACGGGCGTGGATATCGCGGGGCGAATGATTCAGTGGATAGAACGTCACGCTACGCCTGAATTTTGCCTTAAAATCGGCGGCTAATCGCAATCGTGGATTCCGCCGTAGTACGAAGCACGCTTTTTGCGTAAGCTGTGCCGGTAATTTTTTCATCGTCATCGTAAGAGGTAGCACATTATTATGATATCACTGGTCGTTCCCACTCTGGATACGTTGCGTCAATGGCTCGACGACCTGGGCATGAATTTCTTCGAATGTGATACCTGCCAGGCGCTGCATTTGCCGCATATGCAGAATTTTGACGGCGTCTACGATGCTAAAATCGATTTGGTGGACAACACCGTTCTTTTTTCCGCGATGGCGGAGGTCAGGCCTTCCGCGTTGCTGCCGCTGGCGGCCGATCTCTCTGCTATCAACGCCAGTTCGTTGACGGTAAAAGCCTTTCTCGATATGCAGGATGATAATCTGCCAAAACTGGTTGTGTGCCAGTCTTTATCCGTTATGCAAGGCGTCACCTACGAACAGTTCGAATGGTTTGTTCGCCAAAGTGAAGAGCAGATTTCTATGGTGATCCTTGAGGCCGGGGCGCATCAGCTTCTGTTTAACGCGGAAGAAGACGCGCAAAAAACCAGCGCGGTTGACCATTTTCTTCACTGATCCCTCGCGATAATCAGGCAGTCGCTGCCAGCGCGGCTGCTGTTTACGTTTTTTTATGCTGCTGTTAACCTTTATTTAAAGAATTATTCACCTCCTTTCTGACCATTTCGCTTTATCACATAGACAAAACCTGCATAAAAAATTGATAAAAGGCGTTTTTTAATCTGGGCTATAGCCTCAAACCTTAGCTAAAGTTATTCTTGCGAAGCTTCTATAGCGAGCTTGATGGCAGGGAGGGCGACCTCTCTTCTTCATTTGTATCAAATGAAAAGGTATGCACATTTCAGGCATGTTTTAAACCACGCCTAATGGGTTCATTTGTTAACGGATTTTAGAAGGAAAGCGATGATGACCGCCTTAAAGAAAAAATGGCTATCGGGTCTGGTTGCGGGTGCTCTGATGGTCGTCTCTGTCGGCACGCTCGCTGCCGAACAAAAAACGCTGCACATTTATAACTGGTCAGATTATATCGCGCCGGACACGGTGGCGAACTTTGAAAAAGAGACCGGGATTAACGTTATCTATGATGTCTTTGACTCTAACGAAGTGCTGGAAGGCAAGTTAATGGCAGGCAGCACCGGGTTCGATCTGGTGGTGCCATCGGCCAGTTTTCTTGAGCGCCAGCTCACCGCGGGCGTTTTTCAGCCGCTGGATAAAAGCAAACTTCCCGGCTGGAAAAACCTCGATCCTGAACTGCTGAAACTGGTAGCGAAGCACGATCCTGACAACAAATACGCCATGCCCTACATGTGGGCCACGACGGGCATTGGCTATAACGTTGATAAAGTGAAAGCGGTGCTGGGAGATGATGCGCCAGTGAATAGCTGGGATTTAGTCCTCAAGCCGGAAAATCTGGAGAAGCTAAAAAGCTGCGGTGTCTCTTTCCTTGATGCGCCTGAAGAAATTTTTGCCACCGTGCTGAACTATCTGGGTAAAGATCCGAATAGCAGCAAAGCGGATGACTACACCGGCCCGGCAACCGATCTGTTGTTGAAGCTACGGCCAAACATTCGCTATTTCCACTCCTCGCAATACATTAACGATCTGGCTAATGGCGATACCTGTGTAGCCATCGGCTGGGCGGGCGATGTCTGGCAGGCCGCTAACCGGGCGAAAGAGGCGAAAAATGGCGTCAATATCTCTTTCTCGATCCCCAAAGAGGGGGCAATGGCGTTTTTTGATGTGTTTGCCATGCCGGCTGACGCCAAAAATAAAGACGAGGCCTACCAGTTCCTTAATTATCTGCTGCGCCCTGATGTGATTGCCCATATTTCCGATCACGTTTTCTACGCCAATGCGAATAAAGAGGCGACGGCGCTGGTTAGCCAGCAGGTGCGCGATAACCCGGGAATTTATCCGCCGGCGGATGTGCGGGCCAAGTTGTTTACCCTGAAAGTGCAGGAGCCGAAGATTGATCGCGTCCGCACCCGCGCATGGACGAAGGTGAAAAGCGGTAAGTAATTGATTAACGGTATGGCCTGATAAGCGTGCGCTATCGGGCATTCCACCGTTTGTATCGTTTGATTGTGTTATGCCGGAGAGCGCCTTGTGAATGATGTCCCCCACCGCCCGCAGGTGAAAACCCGTAAAGCGCTGACGCCGCTTCTGGAAATTCGCAACCTGACGAAGTCATTCGACGGGCAACATGCTGTCGATGATGTCAGTCTGACTATCTATAAAGGCGAGATTTTTGCCCTGCTGGGCGCGTCAGGTTGTGGAAAATCGACTCTGCTACGGATGCTGGCAGGTTTTGAACCGCCGAGCAGCGGGCAAATTATGCTCGACGGCGTCGATCTGGCGCATGTTCCGCCGTATCAGCGTCCGATTAATATGATGTTTCAGTCCTATGCGTTGTTTCCGCATATGACGGTAGAGCAGAACATCGCTTTTGGTCTGAAGCAGGACAAACTGCCGAAGGCGGAGATTACCAGCCGCGTCAATGAGATGCTGGGTCTGGTGCACATGCAGGAGTTTGCAAAACGTAAGCCGCATCAGCTTTCCGGCGGTCAGCGTCAGCGCGTGGCCCTGGCGCGCAGCCTGGCGAAACGTCCTAAGCTGCTCTTGTTGGATGAACCGATGGGCGCGCTGGATAAAAAATTACGCGACCGGATGCAGCTTGAAGTGGTGGATATCCTTGAGCGCGTCGGCGTGACCTGCGTCATGGTGACGCACGATCAGGAAGAAGCCATGACGATGGCGGGGCGCATTGCCATCATGAACCGTGGAAAATTTGTGCAAATTGGCGAACCGGAGGAGATTTACGAGCATCCGACGACCCGCTACAGCGCCGAGTTTATCGGATCGGTAAATGTTTTTGAGGGCTTACTGAAAGCGCGTGAAGAGGACGGTCTGGTCATTGACGCGCCCGGTTTGGTTCATCCGTTAAAAGTCGATGCAGATGCCTCTGTCGTTGATAATGTGCCGGTATATGTGGCGCTACGTCCGGAAAAAATCATGCTCTGTGAGTCGCCGCCTGCCGATGGCTATAATTTCGCCGTCGGCGAAGTGGCGCATATTGCGTATCTCGGCGATCTGTCTATTTATCATGTGCGGCTAAAAAGCGGGCAGATGATCAGCGCTCAACTGCAGAATGCGCACCGTTACCGGAAAGGGTTACCGACCTGGGGCGATGAAGTGCGTTTGTGCTGGGAAGCGGATAGCTGCGTGGTCCTGACGGTATAAGGGGGAAACATGAGCACACTTGAACCTCCGGCACGCATCAGTAAACCTGGCGGCGCGGCGCTATGGTTGGCGCGAATGCAAATGAAACATGGGCGTAAGCTGGTTATTGCTTTGCCTTATATCTGGCTCATTCTGCTGTTTTTACTGCCGTTTCTTATCGTCTTTAAGATAAGCCTGGCGGAAATGGCGCGGGCGATCCCGCCGTATACCGATCTGCTGGAATGGGCTGACGGTCAGTTGTCGATTACGCTCAATCTCGGTAATTTTTTGCAACTGACCGACGATCCGCTTTATTTCGAAGCCTATCTGCAATCGTTACAAATTGCCGGTATTTCCACAATCTGCTGCCTGCTGCTGGGCTACCCGCTGGCGTGGGCGGTGGCGCACAGCAAGCCCTCCACGCGCAATATCCTGCTGCTGTTGGTGATCCTGCCCTCGTGGACGTCTTTTTTAATACGCGTCTATGCCTGGATGGGCATTTTGAAAAACAACGGCGTGCTGAACAATGTGTTGCTGTGGCTCGGGGTTATCGATCAGCCGCTGACGATCCTGCACACTAACCTGGCCGTCTATATCGGCATTGTTTATGCGTATCTGCCGTTTATGGTTCTGCCCATTTATACCGCATTAACGCGTATTGATTATTCGCTGGTGGAAGCGTCGCTGGATCTCGGCGCCCGACCGCTGAAAACATTTTTTAGCATCATTGTCCCGCTCACCAAAGGCGGAATCATCGCCGGCTCGATGCTGGTTTTTATCCCGGCGGTGGGCGAGTTTGTGATCCCGGAACTGCTTGGCGGGCCGGACAGTATCATGATTGGTCGCGTCCTGTGGCAGGAGTTTTTCAATAACCGCGACTGGCCGGTGGCTTCTGCGGTCGCCATTATTATGTTGCTGCTGCTGATAGTACCGATCATGTGGTTCCATAAACATCAGCAAAAAAGTGTGGGGGAGCACGGATGAATAACTTACCGGTCGTTCGCTCGCCCTGGCGCATTCTGATTCTGGTGCTGGGGTTTACTTTTCTCTATGCGCCGATGTTAATGTTGGTGATTTACTCGTTTAACAGTTCGAAGCTGGTGACGGTGTGGGCGGGATGGTCGACGCGCTGGTATGGCGAGCTCTTTCGGGATACCGCCATGATGAGCGCAGTGGGACTAAGCCTGACAATTGCCGCCTGCGCGGCGACGATGGCGGTGGTGCTCGGTACTATCGCCGCGGTGGTGATGGTGCGATTTGGACGATTTCGCGGCGCAAACGGCTTTGCGTTTATGATCACCGCGCCGCTGGTGATGCCGGATGTGATTACCGGGCTGTCGCTGCTGCTGCTGTTTGTCGCGCTCGGTCATGCTATCGGCTGGCCCTCCGATCGCGGGATGCTGACCATCTGGTTGGCGCACGTCACGTTCTGTACCGCCTACGTGGCAGTGGTGATCGCTTCGCGATTACGCGAACTGGATCGTTCGATTGAAGAGGCGGCGATGGATCTTGGCGCGGCGCCGTTAAAGGTCTTTTTTGTCATTACGTTACCGATGATCATGCCCGCGGTGATCTCGGGCTGGCTGTTGGCCTTTACGCTTTCCCTTGACGATCTGGTGATTGCCAGCTTCGTTTCCGGTCCCGGCGCCACCACGCTACCGATGCTGGTTTTCTCCAGCGTGCGCATGGGCGTGAACCCGGAAATCAACGCGCTGGCGACGTTAATCCTCGGCGTGGTAGGAATCGTCGGATTTATTGCCTGGTACCTGATGGCGCGAGCGGAAAAACAGCGGATTCGCGATATCCAGCGTGCAAGACGCGGCTGAAGCCACTAAAATCTTCCACTATGGCAATGCGTTGCCGCGCGGGTCGCGGCATCATTTTCAGGGAAGACATTCATTGGGATTTATAAAGCAATCAACCTCATCACATGCCCGTTTAAATGTGCCTACGCTGGTGCAGGTTGCGGCTATGGCGATTATTTTGATTCGCGGTCTCGATGTGCTGATGATTATGAATACCCTCGGCATACGCGGGATGGGCGAGTTTATTCATCGCAGCGTGCAGACGTGGAGCTTAACCCTGGTCTTTCTGGCCAGCTTAGTGCTGGTCTTTGTTGAAATTTATTGTGCGTTTTCGCTGGTGAAAGGCCGTAGCTGGGCGCGCTGGGTGTACCTGGCGACACAAATTATTGTGAGTGGGTATCTGTGGGCGGCGTCGTTAGGCTACGGGTATCCGGAGTTGTTTAGCATCGCGGGAGAATCGAAGCGTGATATCCTGCATTCCCTGGTCATGCAAAAACTCCCCGATCTTTTAATTCTGTTTCTGCTGTTTATTCCCGCTCCCAGCCGTCGGTTCTTCCGGCTGCAATAATGTGTATAATCGTCGCCCCGGATAATATGAAGGTTTTTTGGTATGCAGTGCGCACTCTATGACGCGGGTCGCTGCCGTTCCTGTCAATGGATTACGCAGTCGGTTAACGAACAACTTTCCGCAAAAACAGCCGATTTACATCGTTTGCTCGCCGGGCTGCCTGTTGAACAGTGGTGCGCGCCGATTGGCGGCCCGGAACAGCATTTCCGCAACAAAGCGAAAATGGTCGTGAGCGGTAGTGTAGAAAAACCGCTCTTCGGAATGCTGCATCGCGACGGTACGCCGGTCGATCTTTGCGGCTGCCCGCTGTATCCCGCCTCCTTTGCCCCCGTATTCAGCGCGCTAAAACCTTTTATTGCCCGTGCCGGACTCACGCCTTATAACGTGGCGCGAAAACGCGGCGAACTGAAATACCTGTTGCTGACGGAAAGCCAGTTCGATGGCGGTATGATGCTACGCTTCGTGTTGCGTTCAGAAACCAAACTTACGCAACTGCGCGCGGCGTTACCGTGGCTGCGCGCGCAACTGCCGCAGCTCAGAGTGATCACCGCAAATATCCAGCCGGTACATATGGCGATTATGGAAGGGGAGACGGAAATCTACCTGACGGATCAGCAGGCGCTGGCGGAACGTTTTAACGATGTGCCGCTGTGGATTCGCCCGCAAAGTTTCTTTCAGACCAACCCTACGGTCGCCAGCCGATTATATGCGACGGCGCGCGACTGGGTAGGGCAACTGCCGGTACGCCATATGTGGGATCTTTTTTGCGGAGTGGGCGGATTCGGCCTGCACTGCGCGACGCCGCAGATGCAATTAACCGGTATTGAGATCGCGCCGGAGGCGATTGCCTGCGCGAAGCAATCCGCTGCCGAGCTGGGATTGAGCCGCCTTCATTTCCAGGCGTTGGATTCCACCCAATTCGCCACCGCACAAGGCGAAACGCCCGATCTGGTGTTGGTGAATCCTCCCCGCCGCGGCATTGGCAAGCCGTTGTGCGATTACCTTGCACAAATGGCGCCGCGTTTTATCATTTATTCGAGCTGTAACGCGCAGACGATGGCGCAGGATATTCGTCATCTGCCGAACTACCGTATTCAACGTGTTCAGCTTTTCGATATGTTCCCGCATACCGCGCATTATGAGGTTTTAGCGTTACTGCGCAGGTCAATATAATATATTCACAATATTTATTGTTATCCCTTAACTATTCCATAAAAATAATAAATACAATCAATTGATTATTTAATTCAATTGATTGTATTTATATATCATCCTATTTTTGCAAATCAAATCACAAATAATCACTTTAAATCTTTTAATGACTACTTTTGATTATTACAGTGCGTGTAAGGCAAAATCAGACAAGGTGGTTTATCGGGTAACTTTCAATAGCATCAGCGAAGCAATACGTAACGTCAGTAAAGGGGTCAATCATGACAACGAATAGGCACGCTTATGGAGGGCGTTCAGACGATGTTTGCCAAATTTATAGATGTTATTCAAACGTTTTTAACTGAACCGGCAATATTAATTGGGATATTAGTCGGTGTTGGCTATGCGCTGGATAAAAAGACGCCTATAAAAATTATCACCGGTATGATCAGCGCGATGGTCGGTTTGATGATGGTGTTATTTGGCGGCTTTCAATTTTCAGCCACTTTTAAACCGGTTGCAGAGGCAGTCAGCAAGGCTTATGGCGTGCATGGATACTTAATGGATTCATACGCCATGAAAGCCGCGACGCAAATAGCGCTGGGCGATAATTTCGGCTATGTAGGATACGTTTTTGTACTGGCGTTTTTTACTAACCTGTTATTAGTTTTATTTGGCCGTTATACCGGCGCAAAAGGTATATTTCTTACCGGTAATACCGGGGTCTCTCATTCACAGGCAGTACTGTGGTTAATCGTCTTCTGGCTGGGGTTCGGTTGGGTACAATCCATTGTAATTGCCGGGGTATTGACCGGGGTCTTTTGGGCGTTTTCAACTACGCTTATTGTTAAACCCATCGCCAAAGTGACCAATAACGCCGGTTTTACCATTGCGCATAACCAGATGCTGGGACTGTGGTTTTTCTCGAAATTCGCGCATAAATTCGGCGATCCGGAAAAGCATGACGCCGAAAACCTGAAACTTCCCGGTTGGTTAGCCATTTTTAACCACAACGTGACGGCAATCGCCATTGTGATGACTCTCTTCGTTGGCGGTTTTCTATTGGCGACAGGGATCGATAACGTACAGTTAATGGCGAAAGGCAAACCCTGGTATATCTATATCATCAATCTGGGCCTGCAATTCTCTATGTATATGGTCATCTTGCTGCAGGGCGTGCGGATGATGGTTGGTGAAATTAACGGTTCGTTTAAAGGATGGCAGGATCGCTTTATTCCTAACGCTATACCGGCTGTGGATGTTGCTGCTTTATTACCTTTTTCGCCGAACGCGGCCACGCTGGGATTCGTCTTTTGTACCTTCGGCACGATTTTTTCCATGGGCATTCTGCTGCTCATCCATAGCCCTATTATGGTATTGCCTGGTTTTGTTCCGCTCTTCTTTTCCGGCGGTCCCATCGGCGTATTAGCCAACCGAATGGGGGGATATCGTTCCGTTATTATTTGTACTTTCCTTCTAGGGATTATTCAGACTTTCGGTACGGTATGGGCCATTCCTTTAACCGGGCTGGCAAAAGAAGGCGTGGGCTGGACGGGAATATTTGACTGGGCGACTCTGTGGCCTGCAATTTGTGAATTACTGAAATTTATTGCTTCAACGTTCCATCTTGGTCCTTATTCCATTTAATTGATTCGGTTTATATAAAGGATTTTATTATGAAAGATTCTGTAAATATTTTATTCGTATGCGGTTATGGTGTAGGCAGTAGCGTAATGTTACAGACTGTTGTTAAAAAAGCGTTAGCAAAATATGACTTCTCTTTTGATATGGAGCATACGGCAGCGGGAGAGGTCGGTGGATTTACCGACTGGGCAGATATTTATGCGATTTCGAAAAAATTGCTTGATGTTGTTAGCCTCGATCCTAAACACGGACAATATCTCATTCCCATTGAAAATATCATGGATGGCGAATCAATAGGTAAACAGATTTACGATGTGGTAGAGAAAAATTTTCCGCACCTGCTCAATAAATGAGGGTGAGTCATGAAAGCGATTATTCTGCTGTTTGACAGTCTGAATAAAAACTATTTGCCGCCCTATGGTGATTTGCTAACGAAAGCGCCTAACTTTCAACGCCTGGCGGCACATGCCGCCACCTTTGACAATAGTTATGTCGGCAGTATGCCCTGTATGCCAGCCCGTCGGGAACTGCACACCGGGCGCTATAATTTCCTGCATCGTGAGTGGGGGCCGCTGGAACCCTTTGATGATTCCATGCCGGAATTATTGAAAAAAGCGGGGATCTACACCCATCTTATCAGCGATCATCTGCATTACTGGGAAGACGGCGGCGGTAACTACCATAACCGCTATAGCTCCTGGGACGTAGTACGCGGTCAGGAGGGCGATCACTGGAAGGCAAGTGTTGGCGAGCCGCCCATTCCGGAAGTACTGCGCGTTCCACAAAAACAAACCGGAGGCGGCGTTTCCGGGCTATGGCGTCATGACTGGGCGAACCGCGAATACATCCAGCAGGAAGCCGATTTTCCCCAGACGAAAGTTTTTGACGCCGGGTGCGATTTTATCCATAAAAATCATGCCGAAGATAACTGGTTATTGCAGGTTGAGACGTTTGATCCGCATGAGCCGTTTTATACCACCGAGGAATATTTATCGCTCTATGACGATGAGTGGCAAGGCCCGCATTATGACTGGCCGCGCGGCAAAGTCAGTGAAAGTGAGGAGGCGATAGCGCATATTCGCTGTCGTTATCGGGCCCTGGTTTCCATGTGCGACCGCAATCTGGGACGTATCCTTGATCTGATGGATGAACACGATCTCTGGCGCGATACGATGCTGATTGTCGGTACCGATCACGGCTTCTTGCTGGGGGAGCACGGTTGGTGGGCTAAAAATCAAATGCCCTATTATAACGAGGTGGCGAATAACCCGCTGTTTATCTGGGACCCGCGCAGCGCGGTATGCGGAGCGCGACGGCAGTCGCTGGTGCAGATGATTGACTGGGCGCCAACGCTACTGGATTATTTTCAGCAACCTATTCCCGCAGATATGCAGGGCCAACCGCTGGCGAAAGTCATTGCCAGTGATGAACCCGTCAGGGAAGGCGCGCTGTTTGGCGTGTTTAGCGGACATGTTAATGTTACCGACGGACGCTATGTTTATATGCGGGCCGCGCAGCCGGGGCGTGAGCATGACATTGCGAACTACACGTTAATGCCGATCAAGATGAATGCGCGTTATGACGTGGATGAACTGGGAAAATTATCTCTGGCACCTCCGTTTAAATTCACTAAAGGGCTTCAGGTATTAAGTATTCCGGCCAGGGAAAAATATAAAGGTGTGAATAGCTTTGGTCATCTCTTGTTTGATCTCAGAGACGATCCGCAGCAGCAACATCCCCTTCATGATGAGGCCATCGAAGCAAGGATGATTAACTTACTTATCCGTTTGATGAAAGAAAATGATGCTCCGGCGGAGCAATATCGCCGTCTGGGTCTGGATGTTGTCTAAAAACATAATAATGTTGTAAGCCGGGTGCGCGTCAGCGTCACCCGGCAAGTATTAGTCCGAATCGCCTGTTGATGCAGGCGTTTGAGACTGATGACAAACTGTAGAATGCCCAATGGCGCTACGCTTATCAGGCCAGGATAGTTTCCGATGGCGACTCGTGGGCTGAATAAGGTATTTATACTGCCATTTCGCAATACAGTGGGGTAATAATATACGTCTTACTGCGGGAACCACTGATCGCTGATTTTCTGATAAGTGCCGTCCGCTTTAATGGCGGCCAGCGCATTATTCAGTTTTTCCAGCAACGCCTTATTGTCCGGGCGCACCGCGATGCCAAGTCCGGTACCGAAGTATTGCGGATCGGTCACTTTCTCTGTTGCCGGACCCAGTTGCGGATTCGTTTTCAGCCACTCATTGACCACTGCGGTATCGCCAAAGACGCCGTCAATACGGCCATTTTTCAGGTCGATAATCGCATTCTGGTAGCTGTCGTAGGCCACGGTTTTGACCTCCGGATGTTTATCCTGGAGATATTTTTGATGCGTGGTGCCATTTTCCATACCGATACGCTTACCTTTTAGATCGGTAAAGGTTTTATAGGTGTCTTTTTTGGCAATCACCAGCGCGGAGTTCGCATAATAGGGATTGCTAAAGGCGACCTGCTTACTGCGCTCCGGGGTAATGTCCATTCCGGAAATGACGGCATCATATTTTCTGAATTTCAGCGCCGGGATAAGACTATCGAAAGCATGATTGGTAAAAGTACATTCTGCCTGCATTTGCTTGCATAATGCGGTTGCCAGATCGATATCGAAGCCCACAATTTTATTACTCGCATCCAGGGATTCAAACGGGGGATAGGTGGCGGAAACCCCGAAATTGATTTTTTCAGCGGCGATGCTGCCAGTGGCGAAAGAGGCGAGTAATGCAGCCAGAACTAACTTTTTCATGATGTCACTCCCGTAATCTTATGATTATGCGCCGTGTCTGCGGCATAGATTTACAATGCCATTAATTGAATTTGTATGCAATAAAAATGAGTAAATATTTTATGATGGATAAAAAAAGACGGACAGGTTAACCACTTGTCCGTCGGATTTATTCAATATTATGCATCGTAGACCTGATAAGCGCAGCGCCATCTGACCATTGTCGAACGGCGGCGAGAATGCCTTATCCTGCCTGGTTAATTGCGCCGCTCAAACGCCAGGGCTTTACGCTCAATCAAACGCATCATCAGCGTCAATAGACCGTTGACGACCAGGTAAATTACGCCTGCCGCGCCAAATACCACCACATCGTAGGTACGACCATAGAGCAACTGACTGTACCCCATGACTTCCATCAAGGTGATGGTATAGGCCAGCGAGGTACTTTTGAAGACCAGTACCACCTCATTAGAATAGGAGGAGAGGGCGCGTTTAAACGCATAGGGCAACAAAATCGCCAGCGTATCTTTCTTACTCATCCCCAGCGCGCCACAGGACTGCCACTGACCTTCCGGAATCGCGCGAATCGCACCATAAAATAGCTGCGTCGTGTAAGCGGCGCTGTTTAGCGACAACGCGATCAGTGCGCACAGCCACGGTTCAGACAGTAGATGCCAGAGTAGCGGATACTCTTGCAGGGTCGGGAATTGACCGGGTCCGTAGTAGATCAGGAAAATTTGCACCAACAACGGCGTACCGGTAAACAACGTGATATAGCCGCGCACCAGCCACACCACGAACGGCGTTTTTAGCGTCAGGATAATGGTAAAAACTAACGCCAGCACCAAAGCGACGGCAATAGAAGCCACGGTCAGCGTCAGGCTGGTGTGTAGCCCTTTTAGCAGTTCAGGTAAGTACTCAAGCATTAGTCCGGCCTCCGCTCAAAACGTGTCGCGCGCAGGTCTATGCGTTTGAGAATGTACTGACTGATCAGCGTAATGACCAGGTAAATAGCCGCCGCAATAATGTACCAGTTAAACGGTTCCTGGGTGCGTGTGGCAATACTTTTGGTCTGCAACATCAGATCGTTAACGCTGATAAGGCTGACCAGAGCCGTATCTTTTAGCAACACCAGCCACTGATTACCCAGCCCTGGCAGGGCGTGACGCCACATCTGCGGCATCACCAGACGGAAAAAAATCGCCGTCTTTGATAATCCCAGTGCCTGACCCGACTCCCACTGACCAGACGGAACGGCTTTCAGCGCGCCGCGTAGCGTCTGCGACGCATAGGCCGCATACAGCAGGGACAACGCAATCACGCCGCACAGGAACGGACTGACGTCAAAGTTTTCAATCTCCATTTGCACCGGGATCTGCGTAAAGCCGAGATGGAGGGTAAACCCGTCAGACAGCGTAAGCAGGAGTTGCGAGGAGCCGAAATAGATAAACAGCACCACCAGAATTTCCGGCAGGCCGCGCAAAATAGTGACCAGCGCGGAGCCTATCCAGGCAATCGGGCGCCATTTTACGGACTCCCAGACGGCAAAGAACATGGCTAACGCGAGGCCAATGATCAGCGCACAGACGGCAAGGCCGACGGTCATCCCGGCGGCGCTTGCTAAAGGAAAAAATTCGTTCATCAAAGATTACTTCTGGAACCATTTGTTATAGATGGTCTCGTAAGTCCCATCTTTCTTCACTTTTTCCAGCGCAGTATTGAATTTCTGCTGCAGCTCGGTGTTGCCCTGACGTACCGCGATACCCAGGCCGGTGCCGAAATAATCTTTATCGGTGACTTTATCGCCGACCGGCGCCAGCTTAGGATTGGCTTTCAGCCATTCGGTCACGACCGCCGTGTCGCCGAAAACAGCGTCGATACGGCCATTTTGTAGATCCAGCTTCGCGTTCTGATAGCTGTCATACGGTACGGTGGTGATTTCCGGATGCTTATCCATGATGAATTTCTGGTGCGTCGTACCGTTCTGTACGCCGACTTTCTTACCTTTCAGTTGATCGACGCTGGTGTATTTGCCCTGCTGACCCACGAACAGCGCGGAGTTGTCGTAATATGGCGTGGTAAACAGCACCTGCTTTTCACGTTCCGGCGTGATATCCATTCCCGCCATTACAGCGTCGAAGCGGCGGAATTTCAGGCTGGGGATCAGGCTGTCGAACGCCTGATTGGTAAAGGTACAGGAGGCGTCGATCTCTTTACATAGCGCGTTGGCCAGGTCGACGTCAAAGCCGACAATCTTGTTATTAGCATCCATCGATTCGAACGGCGGATAGGACGCTTCGGTCGCAAAACGAATGGTCTGGGCTGCTGTAGCGGAAAGGCTAAAGCCTGCAATTAGCGCGGCAATCAGAACTTTTTTCATTGTCATTGTCCCGAATCTTAGTGAGAGAGATAGTTTTTGAACGCTTCGGTCTGAGGGTGGGCAAAGCAACCCGCATCACCGTGCTCGACGATGTGACCATTTTCCATATAAATCACACGACTGGCGGTCTTACGCGCCACTTCGACTTCATGCGTAACGATCACCTGAGTAATGTTCGTTTCCGCCAGCTCATGAATAATGCTGACGATTTGAGCGGTAATTTCCGGGTCCAGCGCGGCGGTCGGTTCATCAAACAGCAGCACCTGCGGCTCCATCATCAGCGCGCGGGCAATCGCGACGCGCTGCTGCTGACCGCCGGAAAGGTGCAACGGATAACGATCGCTATAGGGCTTCAGACGTAGACGCTCCAGCAGCTTTTCTGCGCGCGCCAGCGCCTGATCTTTTGTCAGACCCAGTACGCGGCAGGGCGCTTCAATCAGATTCTGCACAACGGTGAGATGCGGCCAAAGATTATATTGCTGAAAGACCATTCCGACATTTTGACGTAGCTCACGAATCGCTTTATCGGACGGCGTTTTCGTAAAGTCAAAATGGTTCCCGGCGATAGTCAGAGTGCCGGAGCGCGGCATCTCAAGCAGATTGAGTACACGCAGCAGCGAACTTTTACCCGCCCCGCTTGGGCCAAGCAACACCAGCGTTTCGCCTTCGGGGCAATCCAGCGTGATATCGAACAGCGCCTGATGCGCGCCGTAAAAGCAATTAATGCCGTTTAATTGAATACTCATTGACACTCGTATACAGGCAGTCTGATAGCTATTGAAGCCGCAGATAGTACCTTTCGCAGAATAGTTATGCAATATTTATGCGTTAAAAGTTAAATATATCCCACATTCTTCCCTAAACATAGCACAAAATAGCAGAAGGAATAGTAGGTAAGAAGAATTGTCGGCATCCCGGGCAGAATGCCAGACAATTTACGGGGTTATGGGTGCAAAAGCGGGGGAATACTGGCTGTTAACGGTTTTCTATCGACTGGCGCAGCGTACCGGCAGGGGCATGGACATCTCCGCCCAGATAGCGAACGTCGTCAATCACCCAGCATGAGCCTTCGTGAATCATAAGCACTTCATCCTGCCAGCTTTGATCGCCCTGTTTTAACGCTACCCGAAGAGGAATGTTGCGCGCATCTCGGTTCGGAATGGTTGATGCGCTGGCGACGTTGGCGCTATCCGGCAGCGTAGCGCGGCTGGAGAACAGATCGCCGCTCATCAACTGGCGGTGCTCCGTATCGCGGCTGGCGTCGGTCAACAATTTCGCCAGGTTATCACTCAAGTAGGGGCGAAGCGCGGCGATATCATTGCTGTGGTGTTGAATACGGTAGTCGTAAAATTGTTGAGCCACGCTGTCCGGGCCGCCTTCCACACACGCGCCGATACGCGGGCCATTATCTTTGTAGGCGGGAGTGACGGTCGTACAGGCGCTAAGCAGAAGCGCGCACGGGATGAGCAAAGAGAGTTTAGAATAGCGCATGATGATTTCCTTATAGGCGATCGAGCAAAAACCGATCTACGATAATCAATTATATCCTTTCAATGATAGCGTATCAGCTTGATAATGCGTTTGAGATCGTGTGCTTAGCTAACCCGGGAGATTCACTATGCAGTTTTCAACAACCCCAACGCTGGAAGGACAAAGCATCGTGGAGTATTGCGGTGTGGTAACGGGCGAAGCCATTTTAGGTGCCAATATTTTCCGCGATTTTTTCGCCGGCATTCGGGATATCGTCGGCGGACGTTCCGGCGCGTATGAGAAAGAGCTGCGTAAAGCGCGTGAAATCGCTTTTCAGGAACTTGGCGAGCAGGCTAAAGCGTTGGGCGCCGATGCGGTGGTAGGCATCGATATTGATTACGAAACTGTCGGCAAGGATGGCAGTATGCTGATGGTCAGCGTCAGCGGAACGGCGGTTAAAACGCGCCGATGAGAGCGCTACTGTGGCTGGTGGGTCTCGCGTTGCTGTTAACAGGCTGCGCGAGCGAAAAAGGAATTATCGATAAAGAGGGATATCAGCTTGATACCCGACATCGGGCGCAGGCGGCCTATCCGCGCATTAAAGTCCTGGTGATTCACTATACGGCGGAAAACTTTGACGTTTCGCTGGCGACGTTAACGGGTCGCAACGTCAGTTCGCATTACCTGATTCCCGCAACCCCGCCATTATATGGCGGTAAACCGCGCATCTGGCAACTGGTGCCGGAACAGGATCAGGCCTGGCATGCGGGCGTCAGTTTCTGGCGAGGCGCCACGCGTCTCAATGATACGTCTATTGGCATTGAGCTGGAAAATCGCGGCTGGCGAATGTCCGGCGGGGTGAAATCTTTCGCGCCGTTTGAATCCGCGCAAATTCAGGCATTGATTCCGTTAGCGAAGGACATTATCGCGCGCTATGACATCAAACCGCAGAATGTGGTGGCCCATGCGGATATCGCGCCGCAGCGTAAAGACGATCCCGGCCCGCGCTTCCCGTGGCGCGAGCTGGCGGCACAGGGGATTGGCGCCTGGCCTGACGCCCAGCGTGTGGCGTTTTATCTGGCTGGACGCGCGCCGTATACGCCAGTCGATACCGCAACGGTGCTTGCGTTACTCTCGCGCTATGGCTATGAAGTCAAAGCCGATATGACGGCGCGCGAGCAACAGCGGGTGATTATGGCGTTCCAGATGCACTTCCGTCCGGCGCAATGGAACGGTATCGCAGATGCCGAAACGCAGGCGATTGCCGAAGCATTACTGGAGAAGTACGGCCAGGATTAACGCGGTAAATTTCCGTGATCGCGCAGCCAGGCGGCGGTGCGCTCAATGCCTTCGTCCAGCGTGACGATGGGCTGGTAGCCCAACTCGTCCTGCGCGCGAGTTGTATCGAGCGTAAAATCAAAATTCAGTTTTGACACGCCGTAATGCGTTAGCGGGGGCTCTTTGGCGGATTTTTTGCCGAAGCGCTCCATACTGCGGGCGATCATATCCAGCATCGGGTAAGGCACAGAGCGAATGCGGCAGTCGATAGACAGTTCATCAATTAACTTTTGTACGATGCTGCGTAAGGTGCGGTTTTCGCCGTTAGTGATGTTATAAGCGCGGCCAGAAGGCAGATGATCGCAGCCCGGCTGGCTGGCCAGCCACATGGCGTGGATCGCATTTTCATAGTAGGTCATATCGACCAGCGCGCTGCCCCCGTGCGGTAATAAGACGCTACCGTAATGGTGCATCATATGCGCCAGACGTGGGATAAATACTTTATCGTGCGGGCCAAACAGGCTTTGCGGACGTAACACCGTAAAACGTGTTTGCGGATTGGCCTGCGCCAGCAGATTAATCACCTCTTCGCCGGCGGCTTTACTGCGGGCGAACTCATTGGCAAACCGATGCGGACGGAAA
Organism: Salmonella sp. NW1250; assembly: GCF_051812965.1. Lineage (NCBI taxonomy): Bacteria > Pseudomonadati > Pseudomonadota > Gammaproteobacteria > Enterobacterales > Enterobacteriaceae > Salmonella > Salmonella sp. NW1250. The sequence continues at coordinate 71,015 of NZ_JAMNDD010000015.1, forward strand.
TCCTCTTTGATATCACGGTGATGGTGGTAATCAAAATAGAGTGAGGGAGAGGAGATATGAATAAAATTGCGCACGCCCCAGGCGACCGCCCATTCTCCCAGGCGGCGGGTGGCGCGAACATTCGCCAGATCGAAAGCTTGTTGGGTTCCCCAGGGCGAGGTAAAGCTGGAGCAGTGCCACAACGTGTCGATCCCGGCGAGCATCACTTTAGCCTGCGAGGAGACCAGTTCGGTTAAATCCGCATGGACGAATTCCGCGCCCATTTTTTCAAGCAGCTTGCCCATCGCTTCATTGCGACCCGTCGCTCTGACGCTGATGCCTTTATTGCGCAAAAATTCAACCGCGTTTCGACCTAAGCCGCTGGTGGCGCCGGTAACCAGTACCTTCATATCAATCCACTGTGTTTAATAAACCGTCGTGCGCATTCTTCCGTGAATTACGTCGGTATGCAATGGGAAACACGAAAGAATACAGCAACTTTTTCTCATTTTTCTGTGATTTGTTCTGCAAGTCGGGCAATACGCCTTGCCATTCCCCGGAAAATAAACAGGTGCGCCGGGATCATCAGTAGCCAGTAAATCAGGCCCGGCATTCCGTGTGGATGCCACCAGGCGCGCACGTCAATTTCGCGGTAGCGGCCTTTATCATGCAGCGTGAAACTAAGCCGCCCCAGACCCGGCGCTTTCATGCCAAACAAGAGCGTGAGCTGTTTTTCTGGCTCGACAATGATCACTTTCCAGCTATCTACCGTATCGCCAGGCTTAAGCAAAGTATGCGACGGGCGGCCTTTCGCCAGTTTATGCCCCACCAGACGGTCCATCGCGGCGCGCGTCTGCCACAAAATATTGCCGAAAAAATAGCCCTCTTTGCCACCCAGCCGATTTACGACCTGCCATAGCGCCGATAGGCTGGCCGGGGTCTGCGCGGTAAAGCCCGCCTGCTTTGGAAAATAGCCGTATTCGGGACGCCAGCGGGCGAAGGCCAGCGCGTCGTAGCCCCAGTCGCTGGAGTTCACCAGTTTTTCTTCTTCTTTCAGCGTGCGGCGAACGGCGTCGTCAAAGGTGATAAGCGTTTGGGGGATCAACTTTTTTAACGCGGCGTCATCGGCCAGCAAATCGTGCCTTAACCCCTGGATTAAGGCTTTTGCGGTAGTCGGCGGCACGGAGGTAATAACGTTTAAAAACCAGACCGAAATCCAGCGGGTCGGAAAAGGCACCGGGATCAGCGGACGCCGTTTACCGCTGACGGCCATAAAACGTTCAAACTGCTGCTGATAGCTTAATACCTGCGGCCCGGCGGCTTCCAGAATACGATGCTCGTGCGCAGGGTGGTCCAGCAAGCCGATCAGGTAGTAGAGTAAATTTTCCAGATCGATGGGCGTGGTGCGCGAACGCACCCAGCGCGGCGGCGTGAGTATTGGCAGGTTGTAAACCATGTCACGCATGACTTCGAAGGCGGCGGAGCCTGCGCCGACGATGATCCCGGCGCGTAATTCCGTCACCGGTACGCCTGCGTCGCGCAGCGTGTCAGCCGTAAGCTGGCGGGCGCGCAGGTGATCGGATTGCTCATGCGTCGGCGCCTGCAATGAACTGAGGAAAATAAGTTGCTTAACCGGCGTCTGGCGCAGCGCGTCGCGCACGTTGAGCGCCGCCTGACGCTCATGGGCGATAAAATCGCCGCCTTCGCCCATACCGTGTACCAGATAGTAAACGGTATCAATGTCGCGAAGCAGCGCGGGTAAATTTTCCGGCCAGTGCAGATCGACCTTATGACAACTGACGTTGGCGAGGCGCTGTTTTTCCAGACGTTCCACGCGCCGCGCCGCCGCCCGCACCTGATGCCCTTGCTGACTTAGCGCAAAGACCAAGTGCTGGCCGATATAGCCGCTGGCGCCGAGAACCAGAATGCGTTGCGCCACGTTGCTCTCCTTAGCGGGCTAAAAAGGCGCGCCAGTGGGCGACGACGTCGGCAAGCTGTTCGCGAGAGACATCCAGATGCGTCACCAGACGCACAATCGGCGCGGCGTTAATCAGGATATTCCGTTCCCGTAAATAGTCGCCAAGCGCGGCGGCCTGTGCTTCGCCAACGCGAACAAACAGCATATTCGTTTCGTGGCGCATGACCTCCGCGCCCGCTTCGCGAAGCTGCTGCGCCAGCCAGGCGGCGTTGTCATGATCCTCTTGCAGACGCGCCACGTTATGCTTCAGCGCATACAGTCCGGCCGCTGCCAGAATCCCGGCCTGACGCATTCCGCCGCCGACCATTTTACGCCAGCGCGTCGCGCGTTTAATGTAATCGCGGTTGCCGACCAGCAGCGAACCGACCGGCGTCCCGAGGCCTTTTGACAGGCAGATGGTAAAAGAATCGCAATACTGCGTAATCTCTTTTAACTCACAGCCGTAGGCAACCACCGCGTTAAAAATTCGGGCGCCGTCAACGTGCAGTGCCAGCCCACGTTCGCGGGTAAACGTCCAGGCGTCTTTCAGATACGCGCGCGGCAGCACTTTCCCGTTATGCGTATTTTCCAGACTGAGCAAGCGCGTGCGCGCGAAGTGGATGTCATCCGCTTTAATCTTCGCCGCCACGTCCTCCAGCGGCAGCGTACCGTCCGCGGCGGCGTCGATGGGCTGCGGCTGAATGCTGCCGAGCACCGCAGCGCCGCCAGCTTCATAGAGATAATTATGCGCGCCCTGGCCAACGATATACTCTTCGCCGCGTTCACAATGGCTAAGCAGCGCGACCAGATTGGCCTGGGTGCCGGTGGGTAAAAAAAGCGCCGCTTCTTTACCGGAAAGGTCGGCGGCGTAGCGCTGAAGGGCGTTAACGGTAGGGTCATCGCCGTATACGTCGTCCCCGACCGGGGCGGTCATCATCGCCTCGAGCATGGCGCGGCCCGGTCGGGTAACGGTATCACTGCGTAAATCAATCATGGCACATCCCTGGATTTTAAAAGGTGATGTGCACTGTTTTACCTTAGCCAGTTCGTTTTCGCTAGTTCGATCACTTCATCGCCGCGGCCGCTAATAATGGCGCGTAGCATGTACAGGCTAAAGCCTTTCGCTTGTTCCAGTTTGATCTGCGGCGGGATCGCCAGCTCTTCTTTTGCCACGACCACGTCAACCAGTACCGGGCCGTCGATGGAAAACGCGCGCTGTAGCGCTCCGTCCACGTCTGCGGCTTTTTCCACGCGAATACCGGTAATGCCGCAGGCTTCGGCGATACGCGCGAAATTGGTGTCGTGCAGTTCGGTACCGTCGGTAAGGTAGCCGCCGGCTTTCATTTCCATCGCCACAAAGCCCAGCACGCTGTTATTAAAGACGACGATTTTTATCGGCAGCTTCATCTGTACCACCGAGAGAAAATCGCCCATCAGCATACTGAAGCCGCCATCACCGCACATCGCGATAACCTGACGACCCGGCGCGGTGGCCTGAGCGCCGAGCGCCTGCGGCATGGCGTTGGCCATTGACCCGTGGTTAAACGAGCCCAGCAGGCGGCGCTTGCCGTTCATTTTTAGATAGCGGGCCGCCCAGACGGTCGGCGTGCCGACATCGCAGGTAAAAATAGCGTCGTCAGCGGCGAAATGACTAATTTGTTGCGCCAGATATTGCGGATGGATGGCTTTATCGCTGAGTTTGGCTAAGTCATCAAGTCCCTTACGGGCGTCCCGATAGTGCTCCAGAGCTTTATCGAGGAATTTACGATTGCTTTTTTCTTCCACCAGCGGCAGCAGGGCGCGAAGCGTGGCTTTAATATCGCCCACCAGCGCCATGTCGACTTTGCTGTGCGCGCCAATACTGCCCGGGTTGATGTCAATCTGAATGATTTTGGCATCGCTCGGATAAAAGGCGCGGTAGGGGAACTGGGTGCCGAGCAGGATCAGCGTATCGGCGTTCATCATGGTGTGGAAGCCAGAAGAGAAGCCAATCAGGCCGGTCATTCCCACATCATAAGGGTTATCGTACTCAACGTGCTCTTTGCCGCGCAGGGCATGAACGATTGGCGCTTTTAGTTTTGCCGCCAACGCGACCAACTCCTCATGCGCGCCCGCGCAGCCGCTACCGCACATCAATGCGATATTGCTGGAGTAGCGCAGCAGTTGCGCCAGTTTTTTCAGCTCTTCCTCCGCCGGCGTGACGACGGGGTGCGGGGCATGGTACCAATGGGTGACGGCGTTTTCAGGCGCAGGTTTCAGCGCCACGTCACCCGGAAGTACGACCACGGAGACGCCGCGGTTTAGCACCGCTTTGCGCATGGCGATGGCGAGTACCTGCGGGATCTGCTCCGGGCTGGAAACCAACTCGCAATAGTGGCTGCATTCACGGAACAACTCCTGCGGGTGGGTCTCCTGGAAATAACCGCTGCCGATTTCACTGGACGGAATATGGGCGGCGATCGCCAGAACAGGGACGTGGTTACGGTGGCAATCAAACAGGCCATTGATCAGGTGCAGGTTGCCCGGTCCACATGAACCGGCGCACACTGCCAGCTCGCCGGTAAGCTGCGCTTGTGCGCCGGCGGCGAAAGCGGCGACCTCTTCGTGGCGGGTTGGCATCCATTCAATGGTTCCCATACGATTAAGACTATCGCTCAGGCCGTTCAGGGAATCGCCAGTGACGCCCCAGATTCGTTTTACGCCAGCCTGTTCCAGCGTTTTGGCGATGAAAGCAGCAACGGTTTGTTTCATGGTTCTCCATCTCCTTAAATGTGATAACGGTTACAAGTTTAGTTGAAGATGACGATGACGTTTTTCTTTGGCGGAGAGAGGGGCGAAAGGATGAAGCGAGTGGTAAATCGCCCGGTGGCGCTAACGCTTACCGGGCCTACGATGGAACGTTTACCGATTATGCGAGAACAAGATCGCCCTGCGGATGGCAGGAGCAGGCCAGTACGTAACCTTCGGCAATCTCCGCCTCGCTCAGCGTCATGGTGCTGCTCACCGTATAGTCGCCGGAAACGACTTTGGTTTTACAGCAGCCGCAAACACCTGCCCGACAGGCAGCGGCAACCGGTACTTTATTACTCTCCAGCGCCTCCAACAGCGTTGTACCGATCGGGGCATAAAATTCCTGCGCTGGCTGTAGTTTGGTGAATTTCAGGCCGCTGGTTGCCGTTTCCGCCACCGGCGTGAAGAACTTCTCTTTAAAGAAGCGCGTTACGCCAAGCGCTTTCACGCCCTGTTCGACGAAATCCATATAGGGCGCCGGGCCGCAGGTCATGATGGTGCGCGATGCCAAATCCGGTACGCGCTGTAATAATTCCGTGGTCAGACGGCCCGCGACAAAACCTTCCGTGGCATGATTTTCCGCCACTAGCGTGACCGGATACTGTCGCCACTCGTCGGCAAAAATCACATCATCCGGCGAACGGACGTTAAAGATGACCTGCACATCGGCCTGTGGGCGGTATTTTGCCAGCCAGCGACGCATCGACATGATTGGCGTTACGCCACAACCGGCGGCGAGCAGCAGAAACTTATCTTCTGTTTTATCGTCACAGGTAAAATCGCCCATTGCATCAGACAGCCAGATGTAATCGCCGCGCTTGATGTCATGGGTCAACCACTGTGAACCCGTGCCATCTTCAATCCGACGAACGGTCAGCGTGATATATTCACTGACGCCCGGCGTAGACGAAAGGGTGTAGGCGCGCAGCGTTTCCGCTGAATTACGCACGCTCACCAGCGCATACTGCCCGGCGCGATAAGGGTAGTAGTCATGGCATAATAGCGCAATTGTCCATACATCCGGCGTCTCCTGACGGATGTGATGCACCTGCATTCGCCAGGGACATTGTGAGGTTGGCATCGTCATTATTGACCTCCTTACGCGCTCAGCAATTGCTTCATGTCTTCTTCAACGGTGGTCACGGAGCGCAGGCCGAACTTCTCGTTGAGGATAGCCAGCAGATCCGGCGTGAAGAAGCCCGGCGCGGTCGGCCCGGTGACAATATTTTTCACGCCTAATGACAGCAGCGTCAGCAGAATCACGATCGCTTTCTGCTCAAACCAGGAGAGCACCAGCGACAGCGGCAGATCGTTGACGCCGCAGCCCAGTTTTTCCGCCAGCGTCACCGCCAGGATAATCGCGGAGTAAGCATCGTTACACTGACCGGCATCGACCAGACGCGGCAGCCCTTCGATGTCGCCGAACTCCAGTTTGTTGAAACGGTATTTACCGCAGGCCAGGGTCAGGATCAGGCAGTCATCCGGTACGCTGGTGGCGAAATCGGTAAAGTAGTTACGCTCGCCGCGCGCGCCGTCACAGCCGCCGACCAGGAAGATGTGGCGCAGTTTTTCACGGCTGACCAGATCGATGAGCGTATCGGCAGCGCCGAGCAGGGTCTGACGGCCAAAACCGACGGTGATGAGATGCGGAATTTCGCTATACGGGAAGCCCGCCATTTGCTGCGCCTGGGCAATGACCGGCCCGAAGTCATCGCCTTCAAGATGGCTAACGCCCGGCCAGCCGACGATGCTACGGGTCCAGATACGGTCGTCATAGCTGCCCACGGTCGGGTCGATAATGCAGTTAGAAGTCATCACGATTGGGCCAGGGAAGCGGGCGAACTCGACCTGCTGATTCTGCCAGCCGCTGCCGTAGTTACCGACCAGATGCTTGAATTTACGCAGTTCCGGATAGCCATGTGCGGGCAGCATTTCACCGTGAGTGTAGACGTTAACGCCGGTGCCTTCGGTCTGCTCCAGCAGGTTGTAGAGATCTTTCAGATCGTGACCGGAGATCAGAATGCACTTGCCTTCAGTCGCTTTGACGTTGACCTGAGTCGGCGTTGGGTGACCGTATTTGGTGGTTTCACCGGCATCCAGAATGCTCATCACTTTGAAGTTCATCTGGCCGATTTCCATTGCGCACTCCAGCAGCGCGTTCATGTCAGCAGGCCAGGTGCCCAGCCAGGCCATGATTTTGTGGTACTGCGCGTAAATGTCGTTGTCGTATTGACCGAGAACGTGCGCGTGCTCCATATACGCCGCCGCGCCTTTCAGACCGTACAGGCACAGCAGACGCAGGCCGAGGATGTTCTCGCCAATGGCGGCTTTGTCTTTATTCGGGGTAAATTCCGCCGCCTGACGTTGCAGTTCGCCCAGATCGTCGCTGACCAGTTGCAGATCGGCCATCGGATTGTCGCAATGCGCATTAGCATCCACGCTCAGGCACTGCGCTTTCAACGCTTCACGCAAGGCAATCGCTTCACGGGCGTAGCCGACGATACGCGGAGAGTCGAAGTTAACGTTGGTCAGCGTGGAGAAAAACGCGCGCGGCGCAAAGTTATCAACGTCGTGATTAATGATGCCATATTCACGGGCCTTCACCGCCCAGGCAGACAAACCTTGCAAAGCCGCAATCAGCAGATCCTGCAGATCGGACGTTTCAGCTGTTTTACCGCACATTCCCTGCGCGTAGGAGCAGCCGTTTCCGGCTGGTGTACGGATGGTTTGTTCACATTGCACACAAAACATGGTCACACCTTTTAAAGTTATATTTAATATACATGTTTAAGGTTATGCCTGTGAACAAAGGGATAAAAGGGATTTCTGCCATAATGTGCAAGGAGATTGATTTAGCGCAATTTTGGCGGCAGATGCCTACCGCCAAAGAGGTATCAGGCCGAGAAGAACGCCATTAAGAGGGGGACCAGCAGGCTGAGGATAAAGCCATGTACGATAGCCGCCGGAACAATCTCTACGCCGCCGGAGCGCTGTAATACCGGCAACGTAAAGTCCATTGAGGTCGCTCCGCACAGGCCCAACGCCGTTGAACGGCTGCGGCGAACCAGACCGGGAATAAGCATAATGGCTAAGAGCTCGCGGGCCAGATCGTTAAAAAATGCCGCGCTGCCGATAACCGGTCCAAACGACTCCGTCAGCAAAATACCGGAAAGAGAGTACCAGCCGAAACCTGACGCCATCGCCATGGCGGTTTTTAGCGGTAAGTCCAGGATAAACGCATTAATCACGCCGCCCAGTAATGAGCTTGCCACGACAACGACCGCGACCATCATTCCCCGGCGGTTAAGCACAATTTGCTTTAAGGTCATGCCGCTATTTCGTAGCTGAATCCCCACCAGGAACAATAAAAAGATCAGCGTATATTCACTGGCTTCGGTGGCGTGCTGTAAAACAGAGAGTCCGCTCAGGCCGATGACAAACCCCAATACCACTACGCCGCACAGTTGCAGCGACTCCAGCGCCATGGCAATACGCGAAGGCAGTTTTTCCTGCTGATGATGGTGACGCCACGGGAGGATACGTTCCAGCCACAATAAGGCGGCGATATTACACAATAAAATAATCGTAATACTGACGGCGGAATAATGAAAAATCGCCACCAGATTACTGGCGAGGTTATCCAAAAACGCCAGGCTTATTCCCATAAAAAAGAGAATAAGATACACGATCCAGCTCAGTAGCCGGTTAATGAGTTGTAATGCGGCTTTATGTCGCAGTGGAATGAGATAGCCCACAATCAGTGGAACCAGAATGATTAAAAGTCCTGAAAACATGAACAGCCGGGCCCTTTTTTATTGTTTGAATAGCGTACATGACACTACCGAATTCCAGACTATCAGTAAAGCGACACCGTCAGCCGTACATTTATCAGACATTTGCCCCAGGCAAAGGGGGGGAATATCACGCCTGGCGGACGCATTTGCCGTTATACTGCGGTGAATTTAATGGAGTGATGACGTTTTTCTGGAGGAAGCATGATTCTCGAACGCGTTGAAATAGTAGGATTTCGCGGTATCAACCGACTGTCGTTGATGCTGGAGCAAAACAACGTGCTGATTGGGGAAAACGCCTGGGGAAAATCCAGCCTGCTGGATGCGCTGACTCTGTTATTGTCGCCGGAACTCGATCTCTACCATTTTGTCCGTGAGGATTTCTGGTTTCCGCCTGGCGACATAAAAGGACGCGAGCATCACCTGCATATTATTCTGACTTTTCGCGAAACGCAGCCAGGGCGGCATCGGGTACGTCGTTATCGAGCGCTGGAAGCATGCTGGTCGCCTTGCGAGGATGATTTTCACCGTATTTTTTATCGGCTAGAGGGCGAATGCGGCGCCGATGGCAGCGTGATGACGCTGCGCAGTTTTCTCAATAGCGATGGGCAGCCATTACTGGTGGAAAATATTAACGATCAGGTGCGCCACCTGGTTCGTTTGATGCCAGTGCTACGTTTGCGCGATGCGCGCTTTATGCGACGTATTCGCAACGGTACGGTGCCCAATGTGCCGGATGTTGAAGTCACGGCCCGACAGCTGGATTTTCTGGCGCGTGAGCTGGCGACCCGGCCGCAAAATTTAACCGACGGGCAGATTCGTCAGGGACTGTCCGCGATGGTGCAACTGCTTGAACACTATTTCTCAGAGCAGGGCGCAGGACAGGCGCGTCACCGACTCATGCGCCGACGTTCGCAAAATGAGCAGCGTAGCTGGCGCTATCTGGATATTATTAATCGGATGATCGACAAACCGGGCAGCCGGTCGCATCGGGTGATCCTGCTGGGGCTTTTCTCCACGCTGTTACAGGCGAAAGGGACGCTGCGGTTACATAAAGACGCGCGACCATTACTGCTGGTGGAAGATCCGGAAACCCGTTTACATCCCATTATGCTTTCAGTCGCCTGGCAATTGCTCAATCTGTTACCGCTACAGCGGATAGCGACAACCAACTCAGGCGAATTGCTCTCGCTAACGCCGGTGGAGCATGTCGTACGGTTGGTGCGTGAATCTTCCCGCGTCGCCGCCTGGCGTCTGGGCCCGGGCGGGTTAAGCGCGGAAGATGGACGGCGCATCGCCTTTCATATCCGCTTTAATCGCGCATCGTCGCTGTTTGCGCGTTGCTGGCTACTGGTGGAAGGCGAGACGGAAACCTGGGTTATTAATGAGCTGGCGCGTCAGTGTGGTCATCATTTTGATGCGGAGGGCATTAAAGTCATTGAGTTTGCTCAGTCTGGCCTGAAACCGCTGGTGAAGTTCGCCCGCCGTATGGGAATCGAGTGGCATGTCCTGGTGGATGGCGACGAAGCGGGGAAAAAATATGCCGCGACGGTCCGCAGTCTGCTTAATAACGATCGGGAAGAAGAACGCGAACATCTCACGGCGCTGCCTGCGCTGGATATGGAACATTTTATGTATCGTCAGGGCTTTGCCGATGTTTTTCACCGGGTTGCGCAGCTTCCGCCTAATGTGCCGATGAATACCCGGAAAATTATCACTAAAGCTATCCACCGCTCGTCAAAGCCGGATTTGGCGATTGAAGTCGCGATGGAAGCCGGGCGGCGGGGAATTGACGCCGTGCCGCCGCTGTTCAGAAAGATGTTCTCGCGCGTGGTTTGGCTGGCGCGGGGCCGGGCGGATTAACGTTTGAATGTGGCCGGAACCTGTTCGACGACGCTATCGAGTAACGCATAGCGGCGGCGATACTCGGCCCGTTTTTTACTGGCGATCTCCGCTTCGCTTTTTCGGGCGATCGCCAGCGGCAGCGCATAGTAATTCCCTTTAATTCTTTCACCGCCTAACGATTCCCAAAACGCGTCATAGTCGGCATGCATTTGCGTCTTTTTATCCATGTATCGCCAGCTACGGTAAACGTGCGCATCGTTACTCACAGCTATAATCTTTTCTGCCTGAAAGACTTGCGCAAACTGACAGAGAGCCTCCATCACGATGCGTTTGGGAAAAAGACCATGGCAGGCTTTGGTCGCCTGCTGGATAATTTCGTGAGGGACGTCGTTTGCCGCGCCCTGTAATCCGCCGATAAATAGTGTGCGTTGTTGGTTAAAGCGACACAGAGTAAATGTGATCTCTGCCAGAATACGTAACTGTGCGTCGCGAACAACAACAGTGCTTTCACCTTCTTTATCCAGTGAGACCAGACTGACTAAATCAAGTTGAAACAACTCGCCGGTTTTAGTTTCAAATTTAGCAAGATTCAGGCCATACTGACTTAAATAGCTAACTTGTTGTTCCCGCGATAAAAGTTGGCGCATCTGTTGATAATGAAAACACAGCGCATCTAAGGCGAAATCGCGTTTAATATTTACAGCCATATAAGGACGATGTAGCCGAATAGGCAAACGCGGCTGACGAGCAAGTAACGTATTTAACTCCGGCCATTGGGTGAGATTGGTCAGTAATTGGCTGGTCGCACGCGGCATGACTAATGAGCGGATTAAAAACTTGCGACGAAAGCTGGCTTTACGCCAGAATTTTCCTGGCTGTAATTGCCCGCGCGTCAGACGAATAAATAATTGTAAAGGAGAGATGTAATCTGAGGTGTACCAGGTATTATCTGTAAGCTGTGTCATGATCGTAATCCGCGACATAAGATTGTCGAGATTGAACCACAGGAAACATTAACCAATCGTCAATACAGCCGACGCTATCTTTATTGCGTCAGCTTTGTTTAGATACGGTTTACTTTCTGGTTGAAATTTTGCCGTCAGGGTTTCTATGCGTGCTAAGGGAAAGAAATTTAAAAAGCGTTATCTGGTCATTATTTTAATTCTTTTAGTGGGGGGGATGGTTAGCTGGCGAATGATAAATGCGCCGCTGCCAACTTATCAGACATTAATCGTGCGGCCAGGCGATCTTGAACAGAGTGTACTGGCGACTGGAAAACTGGACGCGTTGCGTAAAGTGGATGTCGGCGCGCAGGTGAGCGGCCAGTTGAAAACGCTGCTGGTCTCCATTGGCGATAACGTTAAAAAAGATCAGCTACTCGGCGTGATTGACCCAGATCAGGCGGAGAACCAGATAAAAGAGGTCGAGGCCACCCTGATGGAGCTGAACGCGGAGCGTCAGCAGGCAGCCGCTGAGTTAAAGCTGGCGCGGGTTACGCTGGCGCGCCAGCAGCAGTTAGCTAAGACTCAGGCGGTATCGCAACAGGATCTGGATACTGCGGCGACGGAGATGGCGGTTAAACAGGCGCGTATTGGCACCATAGATGCCCAGATCAAACGTAATCGGGCCTCGTTGGACACCGCGAAAACCAACCTGGAATATACCCGTATTGTTGCTCCCATGGCGGGGGAAGTGACGCAAATCACTACCCTGCAAGGACAAACGGTGATTGCAGCTCAGCAGGCGCCCAATATTCTGACGCTGGCGGATATGAGCACCATGCTGGTAAAAGCGCAGGTCTCGGAAGCGGACGTGATCCATCTTCGGGCGGGGCAGAAAGCATGGTTCACCATTGCAGGCGATCCGCAAACGCGCTATGAAGGCGTTTTAAAAGATATTCTGCCGACGCCGGAAAAGATCAACGACGCTATTTTTTATTACGCCCGGTTTGAAGTGCCGAATCCCAAAAGAATCTTGCGTCTTGATATGACCGCACAGGTTTATATTCAACTCATGGATGTCAAAAATGTGTTGATTATTCCTCTCGCCGCGCTTGGCGAACCGGTGGGCGGCAATCGTTATAAAGTGGCGCTGTTGCGTAACGGCGAAAAACGTGAGCGCGAAGTGATCATTGGCGAGCGTAACGATACAGACGTGGAAGTGGTTAAAGGTCTGGAAGCGGGCGATGAGGTGATCATCGGTGAGAGCAGGCTAGGAGCGACGCCATGACGGCATTGCTTGAACTGCGCAATGTGAGTCGCAGCTACCCCTCCGGAGAAGAGCAGGTGGCGGTGTTGAAAGATATCTCCCTGCAAATCCACGCCGGGGAGATGGTGGCGATCGTCGGCGTTTCCGGTTCTGGAAAATCAACGCTGATGAATATCCTCGGGTGCCTGGATAAACCGACCAGCGGCACTTATCGGGTGGCGGGGCGGGACGTCTCGACGCTGGACCCGGACGCGCTGGCGCAGCTGCGGCGTGAGCATTTTGGCTTTATCTTTCAGCGCTACCATCTGTTGTCGCATTTAACGGCAGCGCAAAATGTTGAAATCCCCGCCGTCTACGCCGGCATTGAACGCAAAAAACGCCAGGCGCGCGCCAGAGAGTTGCTTTTGCGGCTGGGATTAAGCGATCGCGTCGATTACCCACCTTCACAGCTTTCTGGCGGACAGCAGCAGCGTGTCAGTATTGCCCGCGCGCTGATGAACGGCGGACAGGTGATTCTGGCAGATGAGCCGACCGGCGCGCTGGATAGCCATTCCGGCGAAGAGGTGATGGCGATTTTGCGCCAACTGCGCGATCGCGGACATACGGTGATCATTGTGACGCACGATCCGCTGATTGCCGCCCAGGCGGAGCGGATTATTGAAATTCACGATGGCAAGATTGTCCATAATCCGCCCGCGCAGGAAAAGAAACGCGAACAGGGCGTTGACGCTGCCGTAGTTAATACGGCTCCCGGCTGGCGGCAATTTGCCAGCAGCTTTCGCGAAGCGCTGTCAATGGCGTGGTTAGCGATGGCCGCTAACAAAATGCGTACTTTACTGACCATGCTGGGAATTATTATCGGTATTGCGTCGGTGGTGTCGATTGTGGTGGTCGGCGACGCCGCAAAACAGATGGTACTGGCGGATATCCGCGCTATGGGCACTAATACGATTGATATTCATCCAGGCAAAGATTTCGGCGACGACAACCCGCAGTATCGACAGGCGCTGAAATATGACGATCTGGTCGCTATTCAGAAACAGCCGTGGGTTAACTCTGCGACGCCCAGCGTTTCAAAGAGCTTACGTCTTCGCTATGGCAATATTGATATTGCCGTAAATGCTAATGGCGTCAGTGGCGATTATTTTAACGTTTACGGCATGTCCTTTAGGGAGGGGAACACCTTCAATGCTGTACAGCAACAGGATCGCGCGCAGGTGGTGGTGCTGGATGCCAACACGCGACGCCAGCTATTTCCAAATAAAGCGAATGTCGTAGGGGAAGTGGTGCTGGTGGGTAATATGCCGGTTATTGTTATTGGCGTGGCGGAAGAGAAACCGTCCATGTACGGCAATAGCAATCTGTTGCAAGTTTGGTTGCCCTATAGCACGATGTCAGATCGCATAATGGGTCAGTCATGGCTTAACTCGATCACCGTTCGTGTGAAAGATGGCGTTGATAGCGATCAGGCTGAACAGCAGCTTACCCGCCTGCTCACCTTACGCCACGGTAAAAAAGACTTCTTCACCTGGAATATGGACAGCGTCCTGAAAACGGCTGAAAAAACCACCTATACTCTTCAGTTATTTCTGACGCTGGTGGCTGTCATTTCGCTGGTTGTCGGCGGCATCGGCGTTATGAATATTATGCTGGTTTCCGTCACCGAGCGAACGCGTGAAATCGGCATCCGTATGGCGGTAGGCGCGCGCGCCAGCGATGTGCTACAGCAGTTTCTTATTGAAGCGGTGCTGGTTTGCCTGGTTGGTGGAGCGCTGGGGATTAGCTTGTCGATGTTCATCGCATTTATGCTACAGCTTTTCCTGCCCGGCTGGGAGATCGGTTTTTCACTGACTGCGCTGGCGAGCGCGTTTTTATGTTCGACATTTACCGGGATACTGTTTGGCTGGCTACCGGCGAGAAACGCGGCGCGACTGGACCCGGTGGATGCGCTGGCAAGGGAGTAATCTTGCTGACGTCATTTGTCGGCCTGATAAGATGCAACGGTGTTGCTATCAGGAACTGGCGTTAAATAAAAATGCCAGCCGATCGGGCTGGCATTTTGCCTCCTGGATGTACACAATGAGACAGAGGAGCTATGCAACGGCCTCTGCTTCGATGGGCACGATGACGCTGGCGTGATTGCCTTTTGGCCCCTGGTGGACATCAAACCGGACAGACTGTCCGGCTTTAAGCGTTCTGTAACCATCCATTTGAATGGTGGAATAATGGGCGAAAATATCCTCGCCGCCGCCTTCAGGGCAGATGAAACCAAACCCTTTGGCATTGTTGAACCACTTTACAGTACCCGTTTCCATGCTTCGACATCCTTCGTAAATCTTATATAAGTAAGATGGAATGAACCGGTGACGGAGTGGGGGCTGTTCAAAACCTCACCAACTCTCGACATTACAATTTAGAGAAATCAGGCGAGGCGTCAAGCATCAGGCAGGGGGGATCGGGTAAAAATGAATCAAAAATTTGAAGCAGTTAACGCTATTGCCGGGAATGTGACAGATGTCGCGGATGGTACTGATAGATGTTAGTTATCTATCAATTGAGGTAGATTGATTGTGTGCATAGACTCTGGTCAGCGGCAGATTTTTCTGCCGACAACCGTAACCGATAATGACGACTGACAATGGGTAAGACGAACGATTGGCTGGATTTTGACCAGTTGGTGGAAGATAGCGTGCGCGACGCGCTAAAACCGCCATCTATGTATAAAGTGATATTAGTCAATGATGACTACACTCCGATGGAGTTTGTTATTGACGTGTTACAAAAATTCTTTTCTTATGATGTAGAACGTGCAACGCAATTGATGCTTGCAGTTCACTATCAAGGCAAAGCCATCTGCGGCGTGTTCACCGCCGAGGTGGCGGAAACCAAAGTGGCGATGGTGAACAAGTATGCAAGGGAGAACGAGCATCCGTTGCTGTGTACGCTGGAAAAAGCCTGAATGCAGGTATAAAAATTGGGGGAGGTGCCTATGCTCAATCAAGAACTGGAACTCAGTTTAAACATGGCTTTCGCCAGAGCGCGCGAGCACCGTCATGAGTTTATGACCGTCGAGCATCTGTTGCTGGCGCTGCTCAGCAACCCATCGGCTCGCGAAGCGCTGGAAGCATGCTCCGTGGATCTGGTGGCGCTCCGTCAGGAACTCGAAGCCTTCATTGAACAAACCACACCCGTACTGCCTGCCAGTGAAGAAGAGCGTGATACGCAGCCGACGTTAAGTTTCCAGCGTGTCCTGCAACGTGCCGTCTTCCACGTTCAGTCTTCCGGGCGTAGTGAAGTGACTGGCGCGAATGTGCTGGTGGCTATCTTTAGCGAACAGGAATCACAGGCGGCTTATCTGCTGCGTAAGCATGAAGTGAGCCGTCTGGATATCGTGAACTTTATTTCTCACGGGACGCGAAAAGACGAACCGAGCCAATCTTCCGATCTCGGCAATCAGCCAACTGGCGACGAACAAGCTGGCGGGGAGGAACGTATGGAAAACTTCACGACGAATCTTAACCAACTTGCTCGCGTGGGCGGCATCGATCCGCTGATTGGTCGTGAAAAAGAACTGGAACGCGCGATCCAGGTCTTGTGTCGTCGCCGTAAAAATAACCCGTTGCTGGTAGGGGAATCCGGCGTCGGCAAAACGGCGATTGCCGAAGGGCTGGCCTGGCGTATCGTGCAGGGCGATGTGCCGGAAGTGATGGCCGATTGCACCATTTACTCTCTGGATATCGGTTCGCTGCTGGCGGGCACCAAATACCGCGGCGATTTTGAAAAACGGTTTAAGGCGTTGCTGAAACAGCTTGAGCAGGATACCAACAGCATCCTGTTTATCGATGAAATCCATACCATTATCGGCGCTGGCGCGGCGTCGGGCGGACAGGTGGATGCGGCAAATCTGATTAAACCGCTGCTTTCCAGCGGTAAGATCCGGGTGATCGGCTCAACGACCTATCAGGAATTCAGCAATATTTTTGAGAAAGACCGGGCATTAGCGCGCCGTTTCCAGAAAATTGATATTACCGAGCCTTCGGTGGAAGAGACGGTGCAAATTATCAACGGCTTGAAACCTAAGTACGAAGCGCACCACGACGTGCGTTATACCGCGAAAGCGGTGCGTGCGGCGGTCGAGCTGGCGGTAAAATATATCAATGACCGCCATCTGCCGGATAAAGCCATTGACGTGATTGACGAAGCGGGCGCTCGGGCGCGTCTGATGCCGGTGAGCAAACGTAAGAAAACGGTCAACGTGGCGGATATTGAGTCCGTAGTGGCGCGAATTGCGCGAATTCCTGAAAAGAGCGTCTCGCAGAGCGATCGCGATACGCTGAAGAACCTGGGCGAACGTCTGAAAATGCTGGTCTTCGGCCAGGATAACGCGATTGAGGCGCTGACCGAAGCTATTAAGATGAGTCGTGCGGGTCTGGGCCATGAGCATAAACCTGTCGGCTCATTCTTGTTCGCCGGGCCAACTGGCGTAGGGAAAACTGAAGTTACGGTACAGCTTTCAAAAGCGCTGGGTATTGAGCTGTTGCGCTTCGATATGTCTGAATATATGGAGCGTCATACGGTGAGCCGTTTGATCGGCGCACCTCCGGGATACGTCGGTTTCGACCAGGGCGGGCTGCTGACGGATGCGGTGATTAAGCATCCTCATGCGGTGCTGTTGCTGGATGAGATCGAAAAAGCGCACCCGGATGTCTTTAACCTGCTGCTGCAGGTGATGGATAACGGTACGCTGACCGATAACAACGGCCGTAAGGCGGATTTCCGCAATGTGGTGCTGGTGATGACCACCAACGCCGGCGTGCGAGAAACCGAACGTAAATCTATTGGTCTTATTCATCAGGACAACAGTACCGATGCGATGGGCGAGCTCAAGAAAGTGTTTACGCCGGAGTTCCGTAACCGTCTCGACAACATTATTTGGTTCGATCATCTGTCTGGCGAGGTGATTCATCAGGTTGTCGATAAGTTTATCGTCGAGTTGCAGGCTCAGTTGGATCAGAAAGGCGTCTCCCTGGAAGTCAGTCAGGAAGCGCGCGACTGGCTGGCGGAAAAGGGCTATGACCGGGCGATGGGCGCACGACCGATGGCGCGTGTGATTCAGGATAACCTGAAAAAACCGCTGGCCAATGAGTTGTTGTTTGGATCGCTGGTTGACGGCGGACAGGTCACCGTCGCGCTGGATAAAGAGAAAAATGCGTTGACGTATGGCTTCCAGAGTGCGCAAAAGCACAAGCCGGAAGCCGCGCATTAATCTTCGTTTCACTGCCGTACAAACCGGGCCTTAGCGCCCGGTTTTTTTATGCCGGCTAATAGTTAGCCTGATGGTGTTGTGCTCGCGGTAGGCGGATAAGGCGCTTGTAAATTGCGTCATCATCCGGTAATCGACGGGGGGTAATGCGAAAAAAAAGCCCGCCGACAGAAGACGTTCCACGAATGTGCGGAAGCCGTGCTGGAAATTTTAGGCCCATTGAGTATGCCGCTTGTCTCATGGATGCTCTTGTTCTGCCGGGTAAGCGGTCTGCTACAGCCATACTTTCCACAGGATAATACTGTACCAGAACCTGACGTTCCTGCTCATGCCAGTGGCGAGAGTAGGTTTTCACGAATTCCAGTTCTTCGGGCGTCCAGATTGTGCGGTGATATCTGCCTTTTGATTTTATCACCAACTTACTTTCCAGATAGAGTTACGCATTACAAATTTTAAAAAATCCATTCTGATTTGCTTTATTTTCGTAAGAGAATATTCATTTTTTAAACCCCACAGTATCCCGTCATATTAAGTGTTTTTTCATCGCTTTTTGTTTTGATGACAATAGTGGCTTTAATGTCGCTTCCTTCATCATCATTTTGCTCTGCCACTGGAGTCTGTTTTATGAAGATAGAAAAATCCTTATTTTTATATACTGAGTCATTTTCACCTGACGATATCTGTTTCAATATTGTTATATTCCCATTCAGTTTCATGATGGCAGAGTAAGTACATTCTTCCCCACCCGCAGGACAAATTGCCCCTTCAATATAGTTATAGGAATCCTCCTTCTTATTATCAGCCAGGTGCAGAGTGCAAGTGGAATGCCTCAAATCATCAGTAATCTCCCCATCAGTAATCTCCCCAATGTCGAAGCTATTAGCGTTTAGACCATCTAATGGTATGTTGCCAGGCTCGGTTGCAGCACAACCAACAATGCCAGATAACATCAGAACTAAAATAAAACCTATATATTTAAGCACGTTATCAATTCCTTGAAGATCAAAGACTTGGAAGATTATTTTTCCATACATTCAGATATGGTGCAGGATCTGTTACATCGGAACGCCTTCTTAATTCACCTACACGTGTTGTAAGACTGGCCGAGGATGCTCCATTGGTATAAATTTCCAGATGCAACATAGATGAACCACTGTTCAGCCTCCCCACCTTAGCAATAATCTGACCTTTTTTCACAGACGACCCACCTGAGTATGATCCATTAGCAATTTCGCCATAACGAAGGATTAATTCACCATGTCTGATTTCTACAGCAGAAGTACCAGAGTAAAAGGGATAAGGGTTACGCACCAGCACTCCATCAGCAACAGCATAAATAGGCGTTCCTGGGGGAAACTTCAAATCACAACCTGCATGTTTGCGACCTCCCGAGCGTGGCGCTCTAAATTGACGGCCTCCATTTGTCCATGACAAAGCAGGAAGTTCCGTGAAAGGAAAACAGAATCCCTCACTTGTCTCAGCAATCGTACCGGTTGATGGTTTAGTAGTCGTACCATTTGAATCAGTAGAAGAGTTGGATGAACTATTAGTTAAAGGATCCTGAACCCCCAGTTTTCTCCAGGTTTGTGGTCCCACTATACCATCATCGTTCAGCCCATTATTCCGTTGAAATAATTTCACTGCATTGTATGTGTTTTTGCCAAAATAGCCGTCTTCTATAAGTGACTGAATAGTCTTGGTTTTATTGAGTAGTTGCTGTAGTTTTATTACATCTCTGCCTTTTGAAAACATCCAAAGTGTTGCGACCATATATATTCTCTTTGTAAAAATTAGCGGGGCAATGTTCGGGATTGATAGATCTCAGAACACGGTTATGGGCTTTAAAGCCCATTGTTTTATAATATTGTTTAGACTAATTAACGGTGCTTCACAGAACTAATAATATGTTCCGCTAGTGTTTTCAATTCATCTGACGTCATTCGTGGATGCCCTTCTGCAATATCAGAGACACCGCTGACAAAACCTGAAGGTCTGGTTCTTCGGCGGGATTTTCAGGATTACCCCGGACAAACGCCAAATAATCATGATCCTTTTCACCATTTTTCTTTTTGACCTGAAAAAATGAAACGGAACCCTTTCGACCATCAGGGCAAGCTTACGAAACCCCGCACCCTGCAAGGACTGACGTGAGGTGCTCTCTGTCCATCGCTGCTCTTCTCATCTTTCTTCTCACCCTTGCTTTGAATTCTTTGTTTTCTGTCAAAACATTTACCGCTATATGCCTTATGCCAGAAAATAATTCCGCTGCATTTCCTCTCCTTATTCTGCAATCATCTTAGTTCATCGCTACATCCAAACGCCTGTGCAATTTATTTCTCACATCCCAATGACTTTTCATAGCACTGGAAAACTTCTCTGCTGTTAAATTTGCTGCACTTATAAAATATCTCACTAGAATTTCTGGTTCTTTATTTTTACTATATTTTTCGTGTGGAAACATAATGCCACACATCTATTTAGTAAGAATATTCATATTATGAATATGGCCCAAAAATTAGCACCAATTCCGCTCTCAACACTATCTATAATATCTTCTGCATCATCTATAGTGGAACTTTTCCAATTGTCATCACCATACCAAAGGCTTATCTCTCCATCTAAATGGTATACAACAAAATGAATATCATCTTTTTTAATGTACTTAACTTTCTCGTCCTTTAAATGTTCGCTTCTTTCAATAATACAAGTAAAACTACTCTGTAGAGTATCAATATTCACTCCGATGGATTGAGCTACTTCATTTAGGCTCTTTGATGAGTTGACTTTATACGCAGGAAAAAACATACTTTCTCTTATTTTAAATATATATGATTTTAGTAAAAGTAGTGATGGGTATATATAAAATCACTATAAATCAATTTCATTCCATCTGTTACTCCATCGAGCATATATATCATTATTCCATTGACATAACCATGAAATATTATCGGAGTTTAAAATGCGCGAAGAAAGTTTTTTCTCGAGGACTTTATACTCGTGAATTGCAGATAAATTATTGGATTCCGAACTATTTCGATCACATATTGAAGGTGAGTTTCCTGTTTTATAATACATGATTTGAGGTGATGTCTCTATTTTTTCACATAATACCTGAGTAACATTTAATGTGACTTGCCAGTTTATGGTTCTTAATTTATCCCACCAAAATGAATTATGAACACAGACTACATCATGTAAATCTACCCCTGGATAACGCATGCAGGATGCCCGCATGACTTCATGTGCTGTACGATTAAACGGGTTGAGGATAAATTTATATCCTAAAGTACCCCAGAAAAAATTTAACTCTAATTTTGATATGAGATTATCTCGAATATATTGTAAATATGCCCAAGGATTTTCTTCCGGTGTGCTGAACTGTAGAGAAATTACAATGCCTTGATCTGGGAATATGTTTTGATTTACCGATAAGGATAAATCATCAACATAATTATCAGTCAGTGGGCCTTTCTTGCAAATTTTAAGTACAATTTGTTTTTTTCTAATTTTAAGTGATGATGCATATTTTATCTTTTCAATAATTTTTTGCCATAACTCTGGAGTTATTCTTCCCTCCCAACCGCCCTGTGACCTGTCATGAGAAATGACTGTAATACATTGATCATCATAAAATGGGATTACTTCTAATTCCTGTAATGCAGTAAATAGTATATTTAAAAAACCAATAGAATATGAGCTATTTTTTAAACGAAAAATGATATCCAGTGATGGCGCAATACTCAAATTTTTATCAAGAGACCATAATGTATTGTTAACCTGCATTCTATTTTAACCCTTTTAAATAAAAAAACGATTAAACCATTTTTCACGAGCCTCTTTACCCTTAATTCCGGTTACGTACAAATAATCAGTTTTTAGTCTCTCTGATATCTTATGGAGAGGAGATAAAACGTTTCCGACGGCATGATAATTATCAAGTAGATTATTATGAAATGTATCACCTAATATGGGAGCTTCACCAATACGAATCATCATCCCCTGTTGGATAAAGGGAGTCACCTGTATATCGGGAAACAAAGCTGATTTCCGCTTTAGTTCACCGTGTCCTCCTATTTGGGTAGTAAATTCTGTGCCTAAAAAGGTTATCCATCCAATACTAGTAATCCCGGTTATTTTTGATGCCCACTGTGACTCGATCGAAGGGTCTGGTGACATGATTCCCGGATGGCGTTCAAGCCACTGCCCTAGATAATATTCTAGATCTTTACGGCTCAGTACTTCACCATCATTAAAAGATAGGGCAAAACCTGCATAGCCGAACGATAAGGGAAAATCACCGATGATTTCTCTGATAAATGCCTCAACATTTTGTAGACTTTGTTCTGCAAGCCAGTTTAAAGAGAGTAATATTCTGTAGTAGCTGTTAGCAGGTTGATTAATTTCAGGGGTAGCATGATCATAATACCAACGCATGCGAGGTAATTTTCGTTCTAATTTATTAGCTGTCCCGAAATAGATATCTGCAACAGCATTATCTTTGAACCTTCGTTTTGTATTAGCTAACCAGTCATAAGGAGTATTTTTTCTTTCATTAGTAATTTTTACGCCATTCTTCTGATTACCGTCAAATAATATTTTATTTACTTTGCCACCAAATTTGTTAAAAAAATTTCCGTACGGGGTCAGTAATCTCTCTGGCGCATGCGTCTGAGTTATCTTCTCGTTAGTAAATAAAGTGATGCAGAAACAGGGTTCAAACAATGTGATACCATTCTCTTCGAGTCTATAATCAGAGAAAATATTTATGCTATCATTTATATTAGTCATGGATTTCATCGATATATTTATTTTCGTTACAATAATGGTAATGGAAAAGGAATGCCAAATCCACCCGGAGCTGTACCAAAAGTTTTTCGTGCAGAATCATTGAGTTGTCGTATAAAATTTTCTACCTTGTGCAGAGTTTTTTCTTTCTCCTCTTCATCCTTGTCGTCGCAATGGCACTCACTTTCATCAATTATACGGATTTTTTCGTCCATTTGTGTTTTTTTTGCAATCTCTTGATTATCAGTAAGAGTATCATTGTGAAACTTAATTTCGATGATTTGCTCAATGTTATCCCATTCAGCATGTAACGCTGGGTTTCTGAGGACAATAAGATCCCAGATAACTACCTTCCCTTTTCCAAGATCTCTTGCCACTTCCCTGACAGCATATTTTACTGATGCTGGGGATTGAGGTCCTCCAGGGAAAGTTGAACGTCCATCGCTCTTCTCCAGGATTACTCCGCCTGTTTTTATTTTGTAAGGAACTTCTGTAAGATAACATGGGTCTTGCGGAGTAGCTCCTGCCCAAGTGTCGCTTTGTCCACTCTGATTAAACTGTTGTGCAAAACACTTTTGACGAGGGCCTGTTTTTATTTTGTCGCCCGTTTTTGGTAGCTCTGAATTTGCGCCTAAAAAGCGTCCCAATAGTTCTTGGGCAAGGCCAATAGCTGGAGCCTCTGTGAACATTTTGATTTTTTGTCGAAACTCACGGGCAATACGATTTCGACATTTACATATAGCATCACAAATTTTAGATTCCAATACGTTTTCTTTTAATGGATTTTGGCATAATCCTGCCATATTTACCGTGTTCCGATGATTCATAAATAGCTTATCTGTTAAACGGCAGGCGGTTTTTTTTTCAAAGAAGACATCAAATGAATGTGATATCCAGTCAGTTTCCGCCATATTTGTTCCGGAAATGATTCCGCCCATAGCACCTGGTTCATCAAACACGCTTCGGGCAAACTGTGAGCCAACGATGGCTACCATATTTCCGCCATCGGCAAATACGCTAATAGTACCTTTTACCAAATCCGCTGAATAGGCTTCATTCTCGTAAGGAACCGGAGTTCCAAAAGGGGGAGTTTTGCATACATTTGGCAGAGTGTTATGACTGATACCTCCACTGCCTTTATGGCAAAGTGTCAGCCCGTTGATATTAATCGTTATTGCCATTCTCTTCTTCTCTCAGTCCTTTGGATACCACCACCGCACCCCGTCGTTCATCATCTGAGCTGGACAAAATCAGCACATTTCCTGTTCGTATGGATGAACGTAGCTGCCATGCTACCAGTGACAGATGTGTTAACAGACCAGCACTGCCGAGGTCGCCACTTGCCAGCACAGGTGTTTCTCGCGTGCTGCCTTCTGCCAGACGATAGCTCAATTTCAGCAGGGTAAAGCCCATTTCGTCTGCCCGGTAAGGCTCACCATTGACATCACTGATGACGCTTTGCAAAAGAGGGTTCCCGGCAGCGCTCATCGCCGCCTGTGCAGCACGAATTAACCCTTTTCCCAGGCAAACGCCCTCATCTGAATACAAAACGTCTTCGTCAGCGTTTCCAACTCCACGAATAACACTCCAGGCGTCGACCTGTGGGCCTGATGTCAGTACCAGGGCGGCAGCGCCTTCGGAAGGCACCCTGCCGTAGGGGTTGGGACGCTCATAATCCCGGAACCGGCGAAGTGCATTATGTAACAGGTTTTGTTTATCCAGCCACATAAGGGAAGGCGCGGGCTGCCATGAATCAACGGCGAGAAGAACCTCAACTACTCTACCTTTTTGGCTTTTGTCGGCAGCAATAGTTTCCAGAACTGTTGTGATTTCTGCTGGCCCCCCGTGCAGCACATAAATATTGCTAGCATCCCATGTGGTACTTTCCTGAATTATGTTTTTTACCGCAGAAACGGTCCCTGCCGTCATTCCCGGCCTGCTTAATGAAGGAAGTAACACCCATACCCTGTGTGGCGCTGACGTTTCCAGTTCTGGCTGACGTTCCAGTAGTTCACTCAATACCTGTCGGGTCAGTTCCCGGAAACGCGCTTCCGGTAACTCATATACAATTTCAGGAAAATAGCTGGCTTTTACGCGAGCACCACAGTGATCCACGCATAACGGATGTTTGCGCACCAATGAGAATTGCAGACGACTGGCAATATCAGCCAACGGCAACGATGGGCCGGAGGGAAACAGGCACGCCGCAGAGATAATAGAAATCATAACAATTGCTCCCACTCGGGAAAATTTACCGGAAGCAGGGGGCTCCTGATGAACAGACGTTTTTTCTCCGATACTGTTGTAGACTCAAGTTGATTCGCCAGATGATGGCAGGGTAATGCGCTGTGCCAGACCATGCTAACACGGGGAAAATCGGACTCGATAATCACGGTATGTAGCCGTCCATGGTGATGACGCATGCTACCGTCATAGAATTGCGTCCGGAAAGCAGGCACTATGCGTGGTAGTGCAAAAATCAGTAATCCACCGTGCCCATAGCCGGGAGGTGCCAGATTGCCCAGACAAATAGCTTCTCCTCCTTTCAGTCGACCTCCGGCATACAATGGAGGCGGTGCGCATTGCCAGTAGCGCTCATCCAGATCGGTTGGTAGCAGAGGCGCTTGTTCCTGCTGCCATTGTTCATCATAAGTTCCGGCAAATTGCAGGCGTCCTGGCCATTGCCGGGGCAATGGGCCAAATCCCGGAGCTTTGTCATCACCATAAAATTCGATATTAGGCAATTTTGATTTGCCTACTTCAGGATATTCATCAACCTGTATTCCTGCTGGATTAAAATCGCCGTGACCAGATGGTAAAAACTCTCCCCGTCCCATTCTGCTGTAACCCAGGGGTATCCGGTTAAATTGTTCAGGTTCACCATACTGTTTGCCGTCCCATATTCTGTCACCATAGACTCTGGCAAGCCGGATCATATTGCCAACTTTTAACCCTATGGTGACAGAACTGGCTTTTTTTCCGCCTGCTGCCTGAGCACATCCATTCAGGATGATATCTGTCGCTTTTTTTTCTGGCCCCAGATCAGTATCGTATAACAGACTCGTTCCATCATTATGGAGAACTTTTCCTGCATTAACTGGAGACTGCACTGAAGAAAGCCGAGTTGTTCCATTTGGAAGAATATCCCATGTTGCTTTTAATGCTACTATCCAGATTTCTTCACCTTCTCGGCCTCGTATCCAGCTCTCTTTTATTGCATAAGGGGTTTGATTATTTATCTGCCACATAACAGTCTCTAAAATATAGGGTTAATTGATTTTATAGTAGCTGCAATTTTTGGGAGTATGTGATTAATTTGTGAAAAATAATAATGACTGAGATATAAATGCCAGTAAGAGTGATTAAATGTTTGTGTGTAATATTGGTTAAGGTGTGTTTAATAACGTGGTGAAAATGTGCGGTACACAGATTTTATATTACCAGTTGCCATAAGGATATTTTTTGCCTTTAATAAACTCAGCGGTATCCGGTGCCATATCTTTAGAAAAGATATTTTGAGACATTCCTTTACAGACATCCAGATTATCTCCGGACAATGTCTTCATATTGATTGGTGTAATGGGGTAATTCTCTCTGCCATCATCTTCACTCGCCTGAAACCAGACTTTTACTGTCCCTCCAGGAGCAAGTCCAAATAGGAGTGTATTGTACCAAAGAGGCCCACCATCACTGGCATTATGCTCCAGTGGTGTCATCATTCGTTGCCATACAGGTTTATTAAAAAACATGCTGGTTTCATAATGTTTTTTATCTACCCAGGAATCCCAGCATAAAACAATATACTGAGGAGGCGCTGCATTTTTTATTATATTATAGCCTGGGAGAGATCTAACCTTAGTGTTCCATGTGCCGATGCTTTGCGGGTCATTACCTGGCAAATCCAGGGTATGAAAACGGTACATTCGCCCGGTTGTATCCACCACAATAGCATCAGTAACCAGTGTTCGTAGTTTCCATGGGTCGATAAAAACGAAACCCCACTTATCAAATGGCAGCTTATAATCCCCCTGATTAAAGGCGGACTTCTGTGAATGAGGCTGACAGGCGGTTAAGCTGAGAAGAAAGGTAAACAATAGTGATTTTTTCATAGATATTTCCGTACCCCATCCATGTCATAAATTGTCCGTAACCAGCGTTCATCAGGGCGATTAGCAAAAATAAGCGCTAATGGCTTAGCTCCACCAACAATGTTGTTGTTTGTATCTATTTTGACGCTGTTCCAGTTGGCCGAACAATGAATATACTGCTTCGCCAGTATATCAATTTCGTCCGTTGTGAAACCTGCCGTTGCGTAGCCGCTCCGGGCGGCTTTTCCCATCGCCAGCGCTTTATTACACAGTGGCCGTAGTTCTGGTGGGATAAGCAAAGTGCGGTTATCGTCTTCTGTGCGAAACTCACACCCGGCTTCGGTGGCGGCCTCCAGCATGACCAGGTATGCAACGGCAGCCCAGTTATTTTTGACCTGACGCGGGTTAAGCGTTAATGCGGCAAATGTTCTTTTTTGTGGCGTTCCCAGGTGATCCGGTGGCATACGTTTATCATTCCAGGTTTTTGCAGTAATGGTACTGGTGCGTATGATGGGGGCAATATTCGGCGATGATTCCATATCTTTCAGGGCTGAAAAGGTCTGGCGGTAAACATGGGTGCTTTCATCTGGCTGATTTTCAGGAACCGTCTCTGCCTGCGGACGGGTCAGGAAGCAGTTTTCCTGCTCATTAGGCCAGTAGCCGCCGCCAATATCGGAATGCACGCCGGGCAAAACAAGCTCTGGCCAGGCTGGTCTGACGCTGTTCAGGGCGAAATTAAAACGGCATTCATGCTGAGCCGCAATATGGAAGACTTTCTCTGCAATCCCGGCGTGAAGTGTCAAATCGACATCACCAGTATCAGCACTATTTGGGTTTACTCCATTGAACGGTGTTCCAATGGCGGCGACGGTATCAAAAATGCCAATAAAGCGTGTTTTTCCGGCTGAGTCGCTATGATATTCCCTGTTCGCCAATCCCTGCCTGATGGCTTTAACCAGTTGCGGGTCCTTGTGGTAGATACGGTTGGCAAAGTGACGGGCTGCCGCAGCCCCCCGGCTAAAGCCGAAAATATCAAATTGGAGTGTTTTTACGATACAACGAGAAGGTAATAAATCTTTAATTACCCCAGATAACTGTGTGACAGCTTCATCTGTTTTGGCTAAGACTCCCGTGTCGCCTTCGCCCAGCCCCATACCCACTAAGCTGTCAGGTTTCCCTGCATCTGTTCCAATTCCCTGGATATATATTGCAGCCTGACGTTTTCTCTTATCATTTTCTATGAATGAGCGGTATGCAATATATAACCAATGGATATTGGTATAGTAACAAGTGTGGCTGCCGGACTCCAGATCGGAGAATCCCATATTGTCTTTGGCGTATTCGGTCAAAATGGATTGGGCATCCTGATTATTAATATCAAAATGTTTACCGTCGCAGGCGGCAATCATCTTTTCAAGGTTAATTGCATTGTTTCCGGTGCCGTCAAAAAAGACGCCGATCGTTAGTGTAACCTCGGTCTGTTCATCTTCTTTTGGCGTATCATTGTCCTCATTAGTCTCATGGATCTTCGCCTGATTTAATCCCGCCATATTTACCGTATTCCGGTGATTCATGAACAGCTTATCCGTCAATCGGCACGCAGGTTTCTTCTCGAAAAACACATCAAACGAATGGGATATCCACTCGGTCTCTGCTTTGTTTGTGCCTGAATTAACGCCGCCCATGGAACCTGACTCGTCAAACACACTGCGTGCAAATTGGGAGCCAACGTTTGCGATCATATTTCCGCCATCGGCAAATACGCTGGTGGTGCCCTTTATCAGATCGGCAGAATAGGCTTCATTTTCATAGGGAACCGGGACGCCAAAAGGGGGCGTTTTGCACACATCAGGCAGTGTGTTATGGCTGATGCCGCTGCTGCCTTTATGGCATAATGTCAGCCCATTGATATTAATCGTTATCATTTTCATCCATCCATGATGTGGGATTAATTGACTTCAATTCGCCCACCGGATAAACGGTTTACGCCTTCCGCATCGCTGAGTATGTACTCGCCTTTAATCACTATTTTTCCGTTAGGGTAAAGGGTGATCTGCGACTTGCCACAGCTCAGAGTGATTTTCTGCTGTGCTGTGAGGACAAGTTCTTCCGGGACAACTGTTCTTTTTTCGTTCTGAGCATCTTTTTCACAGCTTGCCGTTTCTTTTACTAATATCTGTTGCATCCCTGTTCCCTCATCTGTTTTTGGATGGCATATTAAAAATCTGGTACTGACTTGCTGCGGGCAGGGAAGAGAGTTCTGAAAACATGCCAGAGCGCATGAGCGCCAGGGGACGTAAATTCAGATAGCCATTTGCAATAACAGCCTTCAGACCTTCTGGTGTTGCAGGCAGCCCGCATAAATACGATGTTTCAGCATCAAACCGCCCTTGATTAGCCTGCCACCAGCGATTAAATGCCGTTCTGTCCGGCCAGCTAACCCCTTGTTCAGGATCGACTTCCGGGATATCTGCTGAATCAGTAGTAGGGGGCAGAGGTATTTCATCCTCTTTTTTCATCTGCCACCCATCCCGTTCAGGCAGTGAACCCGTTATAGCCACGGTGGATAACATGCTTAAACGCGCATACCGTTGTTCATCAAAAAAGGCGGCAAGAGAAGGAATGTATTCTGCAAGACCTGACCACCCCATTGCCTGTATCAGTAAGCGGGTATCTTCTTTTCCTTCAGACAGTGTATTGATGAGTGCGCGCGGCTCACAGAGCGCGCACGCTAAAAGGTAACGAACAGCCTGTGTGCGAATATCCGTTTTTTTACTGCTTGCCAGCAGCAAAAGTTGTTCCCGGACGATTTCAATATATTCATCGGATAACGGGCGCAGGCAAAGGATCGCGCGGCACCCTTGCAGAATGAGTGCCTCCTGGCCTGAAGATAATACCTGCTTTATTGCTGGTACAAACAATGGGGAGTTATTTTTACGAAGAAACCAGAGCAGAAAATCGACACACTGCCCATTTTCAAGCAGTGAGATAATTTCCTGCTGGGTAAATATTGGGGGAGTGGTTATCCCTTCCCTCATTACAGAGGCAAAAGCCCGACAGGCCGGGTGGGACATTATCAATGGCCATAATGCTGATGCTTCGGACATCCAACTGGTCACGGCCAGTAGTGATGGTAAAAGACGAGGCATTCCCTGTACCAGCCCGAGGCATCCGGACAACAGAAATTCATCATCTGTATTTGCCGCAAAGGCAGCGACAGAAAATAACTCCCCCGGAGACAGTCGCTCCTGTAGTTGTCCCCGAAGATACTCTGACGTTTCCTCTTCCAGCAGCAACATACCGTCCAGATATGTCTGTATTCGCCTGTCAAACTGTAACAGACTGCTAAAATCATGGTGATATGACGACAGTAATACATTACGAAGACGATAATCCTGCGCCAGCATATCGGCGTATTGTTCTGCAAGCAGAGGTCGTACCGTTCGGGTTAACATGATTTTACCTCTCTGGCATCAGTTGAAATGAACGGTACTGGCAACGCCCTTAATACTGTCGTCCGCCTTGAACTGGATTTTTACACCATTCAGCATGATGGTGCCGTCTTTGTTCATTTTCAGAACACATTCCCCGACTTTGATGGTCAGGCTGTCAGTGACCGTCAGGGTGTAATCTTTCCCGACCGTAATATTCTGAGATTTCTCTACTTTTTCCGTGTCGTCGCCGACTACCTTACTGTCCTGGTTATTACCCACATCTTTTTTGCGATCATTGGTCACGTTCAGTGTCTGGTCATTGCCGACGCTTACGCTCTGGTCATGAGCCACCGTCACGGCCTGGTCATGCCCTCCGGCATTCTCCTTACCCACGGTGACCGTTTGTCCCAGACCTACGGTGATTTTCTGGTTGTTACCGATGGTTTCCGTGTGGTCCATTTTCACATCAGTGGTGCGGTTGTTCAGCACTTCCGTATCCATGTTCTTCTGCGCATGGATATAGACCTGTTCCTGGCCCGTCGCATCCTCAAAGCGCAGCTCGTTAAATCCACCGCCTTTGTAGGTTTTCGAGCGGATAGTCATCTGCGTTTTGGTGCCCGGCAGACTGCCCGGCGAACGATTGTCCTGGTGGTAGGTGCGTCCCATGATGATGGGCTGGTCCGGGTCGCCGTTGAGGAAGTCGACTATCACTTCCTGGCCCACGCGCGGGATGGCGAGGTTGCCAAACCCGGCCCCGGCCCATGCCTGCGACACCCGTATCCAGCAGGAGCTGTCTTCGTTTCCCGGACAATAGCGGTCCCAGTGAAAACGTACCCGCACACGACCATGCTCATCGCAGAAGATTTCCTCGCCCGCCGGGCCGGTAACAATGGCGCTCTGCGGGCCGTCAACGGAAGGTTTGGGCAGGGGGGAGGAGCGCCATGTCCGGTCAGCCGGGATGACGTCCAGGCGGTTACTGAGCGTGGTGCCTTCACCCCGGTGGCCATGCTGCGCCTGTGGCTGCTCACCTTTCAGCACACTGCCGGTTACCTGCCACTCCCGGTTGAGTGTGAGGGAAGGGTGGCCGGTGAGGGTGAACCGTTTTCCGGGCCACAGTTTCGGGGAGTTGCTCGCGCAGGCAGCGGTTTCTGCATCATGCCGGAAGCCTTCAGCCAGGTAGCGGGCAAAGTCCTGACCGTGCTGCTCGTCCTTGAAACGTCCCGGATAATCGAAGATTTCATACTGGGTTCGCTGACCGTTCAGGTTTGTGGCATGGTGGCTGAAGTAACCGGGCCATCCGGGTGTTTTGAAGGTGTAATCCTGATTTTCCACCGAGGAAGGGCGTACCTGTGCCCGGTAGTGGAACTCACTGATGCATTCCGTGGACACTTCGCGGGTATTCGGGTTAAAGGGCAGGGAGCCGAGGGGGGAAACCCCGGCGACGTCATCGCAGAGCACCAGTTTCTGGTCGGGGCCGGTCGGGTGGAACCAGTCAAAGAAGAAAATGCCTTCTTCGGCCCACAGGCGGGTCAGGAAGGCGAGGTCAGTTTCGCCGTACTGTACACAGAACTCCCGCGCCGGGTGGGCTTCATAAAAGGAAGGTACCCAGTCGGTGACGCCGTTTTCGGTGAGCAGGGTGGTGGAAATGGCCCGGATATCCTGCTGCTGAAAGATGCGGAAGTTCTGACGCAGGCCACAGCGCCAGAGCGGAGGAGAAATAGTCAGGCTGTAGTTCATCTGCCAGTGGTTGTTTTCCCCGGTTTCCATTCCGGTGATGATGCCGTGGAGATAGCGCAGTGGGGTGTTACCCTGCCAGAGGGTCAGCGTGGCGTTTTTCTCGAGGAAACTGACGGCGGTGAGGCCGGACCGGTCGCTGGCAATATCGACAGTGAGCAAAAAGGGCGTGGAGAGATGCTGGTAAAGGGTGAAGCGGACGACAGCGGTTGCCGTCTGCGTTAATCCGTCGACATCCAGCGTAAAACGCAGGCCATTTTGTGACATAACCTTATCCTTGTGTATCAACCGATACTGACGGTACCGCTGCCGATAACCACGCCGCCGCAGTCAATGGCGTCACCGGTTCTGGCGGCAGGCAGGCCGTCAATAAATACCGTGGCGGAACCGCCCGCGATTTTACGCGGATGGGGCGGGTGTTCCGGTTTGGAATGCGGTGTCAGCGGGTCGCCCATACGGGCGGCGGGTAGTCCATCGACAGAAACCGTTGGAGAACCCGCAGTAATGACGGTTTCGTGATAATCATCGTGCTGGGTGCCTTTGTCATTAAGTCGGGCTGCTGTAGGCATGAGGAACCTTCATAATATTTAGTCAGCGTAAGTATGAGATGATTCTACTTAATGACGCGCTCAACATGTCCATTCATATATTTAAATTTTGAACCATCCTCAAATACGATGATTGCATTTGCTTTTCCCCATGAGACCCAATCGATAACTGAATTTCCTGAGTTCGGGATGAAACCATTGGAAATAATGGGTTTATCGCCTGAAAAGTCGAGAACTACACTGATACTGCAAAAACCCTGGTATTCTATTTTATCAAGGCAACGCTCGTTTAAAGTATATGTAATAACTGTCTTAGTGGTAAAGTATTTGTTATTCTTAAAAAAGCCCATATCATCATCTATGAAGGACATGTAATCAGTTTTTGCCTTGTATATATTCACTCCATTAAGGGTAAGGTAAGAGTAATCATCACCAGACTTGGATCTCGTTATTTGGTCGAGAATCCCAAGTTTAGTATGATAACAAAACGACGAATCGGTATTGCAATCAGCCATACTTACAGTTGGGGTAATTAGTAAGGCGAAGAAGATATTGAAACTCTTACTCATTGTATTTGCTCATTAATTTTTCAATTATTTGTGTTAAGTCAATATCTTTAGGGTTATCTGAGATGATTTGCTCATGGCAGAGATATTTAACTATCTTAATGTTGTCATCTATATAATCTATTAACCACTTTCTGTGTGCTTTCATATACCCTCCATTTTTTTTTGCTTTTGAAATGGCTGATTCATCGCCTACTTGTGCTATTAATAATTCTTTTGCTTTACCTTCAGTGATGTTATTCTTAATAAAATGTATTGCATCACTCAGACCAAGATGATGTGTTAAATATATAAGTTTGGCTTTTTCAGCATCATTAAGTCCGTCGATATTATATCCTGCCATTTTCAGAGATGCTAAATTTGCGACGCCATAATCAACTGCGGCCATAATGGCATATTCCGGTTTAAATCGCAGATTTAACCATTGCTGTATCTCTGCCGTTGCGTGAACCGGGTACGGCGTTATTCCTGTGATATATCTGCCATTTGTTAATTCCTTGAGATTTTTCCATTTATCTGTAGAAACCTGAAATTTTTTTTCATATACAATCTCATCTTTTTTGTTTTTTACCACCACACCATTTTTATTGAGTAACGGCCTGTCTGCTACCAGTCCTTGTTCAGATGCCTTTTCATAAAGATATGTCCCTTCCTTTAACGTCTCCGTCATCCATGTCCCATTTAAAAATTGTGTCATACCCGCCGCTGAGCTTTTATATATCGTGTTTTGTTTTGTCGATTTTTTGAATCCTTACACACTGAAGTCGGTTTCCAGACTCCACCACGATATTTAGCCGCTTCAGAATGAATAACTGCTGCTATGCTCTGGGGGATAATGCCACTCCGCTCAGATGCGCGAATAATCTCATTCCAGTAAATAACATTCTTACCTGGCACAATGAATCCTTCGCTGTACGTTTCTGTCTACGGAACACCATAATCTTGCCCTGCCACTATACTAAATCTGCGTCACGACCAAAAATCATAATTATTGCTGAATATTATGGACATTCAGATGTGTTAGAAACTAATTCTATCGAATCAACACCATCATTTGTCGGAAAAAATAGTGTATTTTTATCATTTTTAGAGAAATGGAATCCTCCATATGCTACAGAACTATCCATACCAAACCATAAATAGGGTTTGAATGCGACATTTCCGCATTTATCATAAATGACAAAAAAATAGTTTTCACCACGAAGGAATTTATATAACGAAAAAAGATTGTAAACTTCTGTCTTATATACAACAATTTTGAATGAATTGTCAGTGTTTGAATTTTCAAATATTTTATTATAACTGCCGTAGAAAACTGATGTGGGGAATATTAAAAAAACAATAATTAATAAAATGAGGATTATTTTTGCGTAGATTCCGGGTTTCGTAGA
This sequence comes from Salmonella sp. NW1250, assembly GCF_051812965.1. Lineage (NCBI taxonomy): Bacteria > Pseudomonadati > Pseudomonadota > Gammaproteobacteria > Enterobacterales > Enterobacteriaceae > Salmonella > Salmonella sp. NW1250. Next base: position 105,394 of record NZ_JAMNDD010000015.1, read on the forward strand.
AATCATAAGAGGATCACTTTGTCTGATTCTTCAACCTTAGTCCAAAATACATCAGAAAAAATAATGTAATCTCCACCAGCATCATGTTTTTCCTGCCAAAGCCTGAAGTCGCTATTAAAAACAGGGACGAAGCCAGAGTAACTGCGAACCAGTTCTCCAAAAAGACCTGAAAAATATGATGACATATATATTGCTGATTCTTTTTTATCTAGTATTTTGTCGTTACTCCAAATGCCTAATGGTTCAGATGTATTATTTTCATCAACAAAATCATATGTATCTTTTAAGTAAAACCCTAAAGAGTCAGTGATAAATACATCATTTCCATTAATTTTAGTCGTGCTGCCTCGTACGCAAACTTTTAAAACGCTATTTCCCATTGCGCCATACCAGGCATTTATAGTATCAGTTTTGCTTCCTATTTTCTTAAAATTCACCTGTGCCGTCGCATCTAAATAAGTAACATCTTCGGAATAACCTAGAAAAACACAAGATTTAGTAAAATCACCAACATCTTGCAGTCGCTCTATCAGTTGTTTTTTACCTTTCGGGCTACACCATGTTTTTTTTAGCGTATTGATTCCATTCTTAACTTGTTCAAATTGTATAGCCCATGACATTTTAACTATGTCAATATTTATCTTAGATGGAGGCAGGTTACGGGGATCTCCATTAACTGCTCGATCTTTGCTATTCAAATCAAATGCGTAGGCAGGTTGTATACCAAACCAGTGTCGCATCAACTTTGCTGCTGTGGACCATTGCATCTTATCCATCGCATCAGGGATCATATCAATATGGAAGAATTCATGTTCAACTTTCTTTTCCTGAGATTCTTTTTCTGTCGATGTTGTGGTCGTCGCTATAGTCACTATCTTATCCCCGCTTTGGTCTGATATATATAATCTAAGTTAACAGATTCCTCTTTATCAGTCTGTAGTACTTGGGTTAGTGCTGTATCTGTTGTCCCTTTTATGACTCTGGTTGCTGAGCTGACCTGCCAGGCAAAGTTCATATTTTCATTGCCCGTTATGGAGTCAATTATCCTGAAATAAGCGCCGAAAGCGTTATTTGGTAGGTCGGGTAAAATAGACTGAATAGCATCACCCGGACTTCCCCCGCTGTTGAGGTTTATCTTCGGCCCCATAATGTCCACGCCACCCGGATGGATAACCACAAACGAACCGCCCACTTTCAGGCTTATCCGGCTGCTGCTCTCCAGGACAATATCGTCTTCCACTTTTATCCCCAGCGCGCCCGACACCTTCCGCGCAAGGTCGCCTTTCACTTCCAGACTGTGGCTGCCTTTCACCAGGCTGATATGGTCTCCGGTGGTGGTGTGCTCCTGTTTCCCTTCCACCGTCACCTTACGGTCATTCGCCACGTACAGCCCGTCATCATGGCTGATGCTCACCATCCGGTCGTTCTTCACTTTCAGCGTCTGGTCGTTGCGTACCGTGATGCTCCGGTCATGTGCCACCGTGATGGACTGGTCGTGTCCTCCGGCATTCTCCTTACCCACGGTGACCGTCTGCCCCAGCCCCACGGTGATTTTCTGGTTGTTACCGATGGTTTCCGTGTGGTCCACTTTCACATCAGTGGTGCGGTTGTTCAGCACTTCGGTATCCATGTTCTTCTGCGCATGGATATAAACCTGCTCCTGGCCCGTCGCATCCTCGAAGCGCAGCTCGTTAAAACCACCGCCTTTGTAGGTTTTCGAGCGGATGGTCATCTGCGTTTTGGTGCCCGGCAGACTGCCCGGCGAACGGTTATCCTGGTGGTAGGTGCGTCCCATGATAATGGGCTGGTCCGGGTCACCATTGAGAAAGTCGACTATCACTTCCTGGCCGACGCGCGGAATGGCGAGGTTGCCAAACCCGGCGCCGGCCCATGCCTGCGACACCCGTATCCAGCAGGAGCTGTCTTCATTTCCCGGACAATAGCGGTCCCAGTGAAAACGTACCCGCACACGACCATGCTCATCGCAGAAAATTTCCTCGCCCGCCGGGCCGGTGACAATGGCGCTCTGCGGGCCGTCAACGGAAGGTTTGGGCAGGGGGGAGGAGCGCCATGTCCGGTCAGCCGGGATGACGTCCAGGCGGTTACTGAGCGTGGTGCCTTCACCCCGGTGGCCATGCTGCGCCTGTGGCTGCTCACCTTTCAGCACACTGCCGGTTACCTGCCACTCCCGGTTGAGTGTGAGGGAAGGGTGGCCGGTGAGGGTGAACCGTTTTCCGGGCCACAGTTTCGGGGAGTTGCTCGCGCAGGCAGCGGTTTCTGCATCATGCCGGAAGCCTTCAGCCAGGTAGCGGGCAAAGTCCTGACCGTGCTGCTCGTCCTTGAAACGTCCCGGATAATCGAAGATTTCATACTGGGTTCGCTGACCGTTCAGGTTTGTGGCATGGTGGCTGAAGTAACCGGGCCATCCGGGTGTTTTGAAGGTGTAATCCTGATTTTCCACCGAGGAAGGGCGTACCTGTGCCCGGTAGTGGAACTCACTGATGCATTCCGTGGACACTTCGCGGGTATTCGGGTTAAAGGGCAGGGAGCCGAGGGGGGAAACCCCGGCGACGTCATCGCAGAGCACCAGTTTCTGGTCGGGGCCGGTCGGGTGGAACCAGTCAAAGAAGAAAATGCCTTCTTCGGCCCACAGGCGGGTCAGGAAGGCGAGGTCAGTTTCGCCGTACTGTACACAGAACTCCCGCGCCGGGTGGGCTTCATAAAAGGAAGGTACCCAGTCGGTGACGCCGTTTTCGGTGAGCAGGGTGGTGGAAATGGCCCGGATATCCTGCTGCTGAAAGATGCGGAAGTTCTGACGCAGGCCACAGCGCCAGAGCGGAGGAGAAATAGTCAGGCTGTAGTTCATCTGCCAGTGGTTGTTTTCCCCGGTTTCCATTCCGGTGATGATGCCGTGGAGATAGCGCAGTGGGGTGTTACCCTGCCAGAGGGTCAGCGTGGCGTTTTTCTCGAGGAAACTGACGGCGGTGAGGCCGGACCGGTCGCTGGCAATATCGACAGTGAGCAAAAAGGGCGTGGAGAGATGCTGGTAAAGGGTGAAGCGGACGACAGCGGTTGCCGCCGGCGTTAATCCGTCCACATCCAGCGTAAAACGCAGGCCGTTTTGTGACATAACCTTATCCTGGATTCATTGGCGAAAAAGGAACCACGGCCCGTTCGTGGCAGTGGGGAGGGCAGGCGTTTCAGACACGCTACCGCCGAAGTTTCCGGCATCCGCCATCTCCCATATATGAAACGTAACAGACGTAACTCATTGCTGGCACGGGTTTTTTGTCTCCGTTCCCGGACAAAAACAGCATCCCGCCATTAAGGCGGGATGCTGTGGATTTCCTCTTATGCTTCCAGCGGCGCACGCCAGTCGTCAGCACCGGAAGTGCCAGCTGAGACGTGTTCCCACTCGATTTTGCGATAAGCCAGGGAGACTTTAACCAGTTGCGTGAACTCACGTTTGGCGTCGTCCTGGCAGTGCGGCATATGGCAGTCGATATCGACAATGGTGGAGTCGGTCAGACGAGTAGTGAAGAAGTGCTCCTGCTTGCCTTCGACAGAGGTGCGATACCAGTGCAGTTCGGTGGTTGGCAGCATTTCACCGGAAGCCAGTGCGTTGTACAGCAGCGGAACCGCTTTGTTCAGCGCCACGGTGAAGATAAACGGTTTGTGAGAACGCTGACCACTGGGCTGGCCGGATTGCGGATCGGTCGGGACGGTGACGTTGTGGCTGAATTCTTGCACCAGCATTTCATCTTCATGCCCCTGCACGTAAATGTTACCGACGGATTCAGCGGTAAACGCACGATCGGTGATCAGTCCCTGGGTTTGTCCTTTAATTGAGATGTAACATGGAGTTGGCATCTTTGTAGCTCCTTTTGTGGATTTATAAACACTTTGTTGCTATTCTCCCGGATCACCAAATAGTAATGAACCGGAGGGTTATCCATATTCATAGCGGGTTAATCCATCACTTGTTGCTGACGCTTTTATTATTTATTTTGGCATTATCGCATCAAGAATAAATATTATTTATCCCAATTAAATAAACCCACGTTTGTTTTATCATTGCTGACTTTGTGATTTATCAATAAAAATCTATTGATTTATTTTCCTTGTGAATAATTAATTTTATCTGATTGCTTTTTTCATGGCTTATTCATCGTGTTACGTTTTTATTGTTGCGCAATGTATCATGCGATATTTATGGGTGTCCTGTGGGTCAGGACAGTTTCTGTGCAAGTTATCACAAATGAATATATCTCTTTTCTTTTTTTTTAAAAGTAGTTTTAAAATTTATCTTCTGGGGTATCATACGCTTTAATGTTAATTCTGCATCATATTTTTTATACCGCAAAAACGTGTTTTGAGTATTTCCTTAATAAAGTGGGAAGGTCTTTTGTGGCTCCAGTATAATATGTGAAACATAATCTGATGGAATATTTTATGAGTAATAATAAAGACGGAAGTATAGCTCCCAAGGAGCGCATTAATATTCGCTACGTTCCGAAAATGGACGGCCGGACGGCTGAAGTTGAACTCCCGCTGAGCCTGCTGGTCACCGGGGATTTACTGGGAAGGCCGGATGACACCCCACTGGATGAGCGTCAGCCTGTTGCGGTTGACCGAAACACCTTAAACGCAGTACTCGCCCAGTCTGGTATTGAACGGAACGTTTCCGTGCCGTCGGTGCTTAGTGAAAAGGCTGACGCGCGTATGGATATCAGCCTGAAAGTCAATTCGATGGCGGACCTGTCACCGGATAACATCGCCAGCCAGGTGCCTGAGCTGAAAAAAATGCTGGAGCTGCGTGAGGCGCTGGTTGCCCTCAAAGGGCCGATGGGTAATATCCCGGCATTTCGCGCTCAGCTGCAGGCACTTCTGGATAACGAGGAAACCCGCGAACAGCTGATTCAGGAACTGGGTCTGGCCAGCCAGAAATAACTTTGCACAAGGATTTCACTATGTCTTTACAGGAAGAAGTTGCTCCCGTTAGTGCTGCGCCAGAAGCAGGAACGTCATTACTGGACAATATTATGGCGCAGAGCCGTTTTCAGCCTGAGTCTGAAAGCTATGGTATTGCCCGCCAGGGCGTGACCGCATTTATCTCGGCCCTGCTGCAGAATGAAGCGGAGTCAATCGACATTCTGGCGGTTAACGCCATGATTGCGGATATTGACGATCGTATAAGTCGTCAGATGGATTTGATCCTTCACGACCCGGTGATTCAGGAGCTTGAATCGCTCCTGCGCTCCCTGAAACTGCTGGTTGAGCGTACTGATCCGCGCGAAAACATTAAAATTTATCTGCTGCATGCCACCAAAGATGAGTTGCTGGATAACTTTGAGTTCGCCCCGGAAATCACCCAGTCTGGTTTCTATAAGCACGTTTACTCCAGCGGCTACGGCCAGTTTGGTGGTGAGCCGGTTGCAGCCGTTATTGGTAATTACGCGTTTAAAAATAATGCGGCAGATTTGAAATTACTGAAATACGTCAGTGCGGTCAGCGCAATGGCGCATGCGCCATTCCTGTCATCCGTTGCGCCGGAGTTTCTCGGTCTGGATTCCTGGACTGAGCTGCCGGGCATCAAAGATGTTAGCGCTATTTTTGAGGGGCCGGCCTATACCAAATGGCGTGCATTGCGCGAATCTGAAGATTCCCGCTATCTCGGCCTTACCTCACCACGTTTCCTGCTACGTCAGCCGTATGCGCCGGGCGACAATCCGGTGAAAAGCTTTTACTACCGGGAAAATGTCAGCCGCAGTCACGATGACTACCTCTGGGGTAACACTGCATTCCTGCTGGCGGCGAATATGGCGGAGAGCTTCAGGCAATACCGCTGGTGCCCGAACATTATCGGCCCGCAGAACGGTGGGGCGGTTAAAGACTTGCCGGTCCATCTGTATGAAGCGATGGGGCAGTTGCAGGCCAAAATTCCGACCGAAGTGCTGATCACTGACCGCCGCGAGTTTGAACTTGCAGAAGAGGGCTTCATTACTCTGACCATGCGTAAGGGCAGTGATAACGCAGCCTTCTTCTCGGCAAACTCGGTACAGAAGCCCAAGGTGTTTCCCAACACGCCGGAAGGCAAGGAGGCGGAGACCAATTACAAGCTGGGCACCCAGTTACCTTACCTCTTCATCATCAGCCGTCTGGCGCACTATATCAAAGTTCTGCAACGTGAACAGATTGGGTCATGGAAAGAGCGTGGCGATCTGGAGCGCGAACTGAACACCTGGATCCGCCAGTATGTAGCCGATCAGGAAAATCCGCCAGCTGAAGTGCGCAGCCGTAAGCCGCTACGTCAGGCCAGAATTGAAGTGCTGGATGTGGAAGGTGAGCCGGGCTGGTATCAGGTGTCGCTCTCCGTGCGTCCGCATTTTAAATATATGGGGGCCAGCTTTGAGCTGTCTCTCGTTGGCCGTCTGGACAGGGATTAACAACCATGACGGAACGGGATACCGGAATGCAGGGCAGTTTGTTTGAGCGGGTGGGGAATGCGGCCGGGCCGTCACACCGCTTATCGTCGCCAGGGCAGTTGTTACAGTCCATCAGACGCAACCTGGAAAACGTTCTGAATACCCGTTCCGGCAGTTGTTATGGTTCGCCAGAGCTGGGCATTCCCGATCTGAATGATGATGCGCTGGTCTCGAGTGATTTTCGTCAGGAAATTGGCCAGGGGATCCGTGACTGCATTCTGCGTTACGAACCCCGGCTTGTTGATGTGACGGTGGGCGCCGATATGCCGGATACTGCTGCCCCGCAGGAATTACGTTTTCATATCGTCGCGCAGGTGAGCTTTCACGATGCCAGAAAACTGCTGGAGTTTGAGATCCTGCTGGACAACCGTCAGCGCTACCGGGTGGAGTAAAACGAATGGCTTTTGAAGAACGTTACTACCAGGAAGAGCTGGATTACGTGCGTCAGCTCGGGAAACTGCTGGCGAAGGATAAACCGTATCTGGCTCGTTTCCTGGCCGAAAAGGAAGGCGATCCGGATGTGGAGCGTCTGCTGGAAGCTTTCGCTTTTCTGTCAGGGGGGCTGCGGCAAAAACTGGAAGATGAGTTTCCGGAGTTTACGCACGGCATCATCCGCATGTTGTGGCCCAACTATCTGCGCCCGGTCCCGTCCATGACGGTCATTAAATACAAACCTGAAGATAATATAAAAGCGCCGGTACAGGTTTTACGTGAGGAGCAGGTCAGCTCAGGCGTGGTCCGGGTGTCCACATCGGGGCGAAAAATCCTGAGTAACGATGACATTTTATCCTCCTCTGCCTGCCGTTTTACGCTGGCCCGCGACACGTGGCTGCAGCCTTTGCAGATCCAGGATGTACGTAATGTCAGTAGCCTTGAAGAAGGCATCATTGATATTGCGTTTGTGACTAAAAACGGTGTCTCCTCCGACGCGCTGGATTTAAACAAAATCAGCTTCTGGCTGGGTAACGACGATGATTACACCCGCTACCAGCTTTATTTGTGGTTCAGCGAACGTCTGATGGATGCTGAACTGATTGTGGGCGATCGTCGCATTGCGTTACCGGATTTATGGCTGGATGCTGCCGGGTTTGAGCGTGAGGATGCTCTGCTGCCGTGGCCTAAAAATGTTCATAACGGCTATCGTGTACTTCAGGAGTATTTCTGTTACCAGGAAAGCTTTTTTTTCTTTCATCTGCGTGATGCCATATCGCTGCCGGATGATTTTCACGGCGGTGCGTTTACGCTGCGTCTGCGTTTCAATCAGCCATTACCGGTGAATGTAAAATTACGCCAGAATTCCCTGCATCTCTTCTGTATTCCGGCAGTCAATCTGTTCCTGCATCAGGCGGAGCCTGTCAGCCCAGATGGTCGTTCCCCCCAGTATCCGTTACGGGCCAGCCATCAGCATCCGGATGCTTACGATATTTTTCAGGTGCAGTCTGTCGCCAGTAAAGTTGTTGCCTCCGGTGATGTCCCCGGACAAACAAACGCTGATCCACTGCGCCTCTGGCCCGAGTTCGAGAGCTTTAATCATCAGATTGAGTACAGCCGTCAGCGTGAAGTGGTTTACTGGCATCACCGGACAAAAACCTCGCTATTCCATCGTGGCCTTGAACACGACATTGCCTTTGTTCATGCCGATGGCAATCTGCCTGATCCTTCGCGGCTGAGTGGTGAAGCGCTCAGCGTGGCGCTGGTTTGTACCAACCGGATGTTGCCTGCGGAACTGCATACAGGCGATATCTGTGTCGCCGTGGGGAAAAACCCGGCCGTAGCCAGCTTCAGCAACGTCACGCGTCCGACGCGGCCATTGTATCCGGTCACGGACGGCGATATGCACTGGTCGCTGATTTCCAGTATGAACCTGAATTATCTCTCCCTGCTGGACCGTGATGCGCTGGTGCAGATCCTGCGGACTTTCGATTTGCCCGGCATCCATCATCCACAACAGGCCCGTTTGTCGAGACAAAAGCTGGACGCCATTGAGAAGATGGAAACTCGGCCCATTGACTGGCTGTTTAAAGGCGTACCTGTCAGAGGGCTGTCCACCACGCTGTGGATCAACCCTGAGCCGTTTGTCTGTGAGGGGGAGATTTACCTGTTGGGAAACGTGCTTACGCACTTTTTCGCACTCTATGCCAGCATCAATTCATTTCACCATCTGAAAATTGTTAACACGGAAAGCCGGGAGACATGGGTATGGCAGAACAACGGCCAGCACGCTCTGATGTAGATTTCCCGGCGGATGTGCGGGATATCAGTTTTTATGTCCTGCTGGAATCGCTCTATCGCCGCTATGGTGAACCGGGGAGCGAACCGTCTCTGCGTACTGAGCCGGAAGATGAGGTGATACTGTTTAAATCTGATGCCAGCATCGCTTTTCCGGGGAGCGATCTGACGTCGCTCACGCGTAGAGATAACGGGCAGTTCACACTGATCTCAACATTTCTCGGTTTTTCCGGCAGCCAGTCGCCGCTTCCGGGTTATTACCTTGATCGGATGGCGCGGGAATCTGCGCAGAATGAAGAAGGGCTGAAAGATTTTCTTGATGTGTTCAGCCACCGCTGGACGCAGTTTGTCTACCACGCCTGGCGTAAGTACCGCTACTACATCTGTTTTCGCAATGGCGGGACGGATGTGTTTTCGCAGCGTATGTATTCCCTTGTCGGGCTGGGCAACCGCGGCGCACGCGACAGGCTCGCCATCAACCACAGCAAAATGCTGGCCTATGCCGGAATACTGGCGACGCCGGGGCGTTCGCCGGATGTGGTATGCAATCTGGTTTCCCACTGCTTTGATTTGCCGGATGTCACGATTGAGAGCTGGCAACTGCGCAAAGTGGTGATCGCGCCATCAGAGCAGAACCGGGTGGGGATACGTAATCCGAAGATACGCACTGATGGATATGTCGCCGGACGTTCTGTGCTGGGTGTCAATTTTACACTTGGCGCGCGGGTGCCGGATCGCAGCGGTAAATTCCTGCTGCGGATTAACGGCCTGGATATGGCGCGTTACCTGTCGTTTTTACCTGATGGGGATGATCATCAGGCGCTGAAAATGTTTATTTCGTTTCTGTTGCGTGACCAGCTTGCCTGGGATCTGCAATTGGGTCTGGCACCGGAGCAGGCCAGAAGGATGCGGCTGGGGGATAAATCCTGTTCCCGTCTGGGACGGACCTGTTTTATTGGCCAGCCGGTGGCTTCGCCTTCCGTCACCCTCCACATCAGGGATTAATTTTATGGAGCAACAAATGACTGAGGAAAAACCACAGTCCTCCACACTGTCGCTGACGCTTCAGGTAATGAACGGCAATGAACTGGAAAGCGGCCGCGCCGCAAAATGCCTGTTTTCCGGTGACGGCGGCGAGATAGGCCATGCTGAAGGGTGCCACTGGCCGGTACAGGACCGGGCTGGCTCGATTGCCGGGCGTGCCTGCGCCATTGTGCTGCATGACGGCGCTTTCTGCCTGCGCAGCCTGATGCCGGGGCTGATGCTCAACCTGGCGCCGGTGGCCTCCGACGCCGGGCTAGTGCGCCTGCGTCAGGGGGATGAAATCAGTCTGGGCGCGCTGGCATTAAAAGTCTTTCTGCACGAAGGCAAACGTATCAGCTATGACGAGCAGATGGCGACGCCGGAAAGCATTGTGATGCAGCGTGACGGTTTGGTGGAGGCGCTGATTTCCACCGACGGCCAGCCGGAATATCCGGGGCTGCAGCAGCGTCACCAGTTGACGTCCACGGTGGTCAACAGCTTTTCCTCCGACCCTTTACAGGTGTTAGAGAGTGAAAGTCTGACCGCCGCGCCAGCGGCTTACGGGCAGCGGACCGTGCCGTTGTCGGATCTGCAAGCCAACGGTGGACTGGATACCTCTTTTATGGAGCTGCCCCCGGTGTATGCGGACCCGCGTGATGAAGATGAGTTTTCCTCGGCGCAAACGGCGCAGAAACATCTGGCGGTAACGCCGCTGCTGCGCGGGTTGGGCAGTTCGCTCAGCGTGCACAATTCGCAGGACGCCGACGCCTTCCTGGAAGAGAGCGGACGCGCCCTGCAGGCCGCGATTCAGGGACTGCTCGATTTACAGCACAGCCAGAACAGTCTGTCGGACAAACACCTGCGCCCGCTGGAAGATAACCCGCTGCGCCTGAATCTTGACTACGCCACGGCGCTGGAAGTGATGTTCGCCGAAGGCAAAAGTCCGGTGCATCTGGCGGCCCCTGCCGCCATTCGCGAGAGCCTGCGCAATGTCCGCCACCACGAAGAGGCCAACCGGGCGGCAATTGCCGAAGCGCTGCGGGTGATGCTGGAGGCCTTCTCGCCGCAGAGCCTGCTGCGCCGCTTTGTACAGTATCGCCGCAGCCACGAGCTGCGCCGGGAGCTGGACGATGCCGGGGCATGGGAAATGTACCGCCACTATTACGCCGAACTGGCTTCGGACAGACAGCAGGGATTCGCCATGCTGTTTAACGAAGTCTATGCCCAGGTGTATGACAGAGTATTGCGTGAGAAGCAGCGGGAACCGGAAGTATGAGACGCGTTTTTGTCATGCTGATGCTGATGCTGATGCTGGCGCTTAGCGTCAGTGGCTGCACGATGACCAAAAAGATCGGCCAGGTGATTGCCGATCCCGGTATTCAGGTTGGCGATCTGAAACAGCAGCCTTCTGCGGTGACCCTCACGCTGCTGACCGAGCCGGACAGCAACCTGAACAGCGAAGGCGAGCCTGCCCCAGTTGATGTGCAACTGGTGTACCTGACCGATGACTCAAAATTTCAGGCGGCAGATTATGACCAGCTGGCATCCACGCCACTGCCGGAAGCTCTGGGGAAAAACTATCTCGATCACCAGGATTTCACCCTTCTGCCAGACACACTAAAAACGCTGCCTGACGTGAGTCTGGATGCGAAAACGCAGTTCATTGGCATCGTCGCCTATTTCTCCGACGACCAGGCCAGCGAATGGAAGCAAATCGTGCCGGTGGAAGGAACCGGGCATCACTACCGCCTGCTGGTGCACGTACGCCAGAACAGTATTGAAATGAAGACCGAGGACAAATAACGATGGCCACAATGAAAAACCGGGTGCTCTGGCAGGAAGGGATGTTTGCGTTGCCCCAGCACTTTCAGCAGCAGCAGCGCCATAATGATGCGATGCTGCGCGAGCGGCTGGATGCGCTGGGTGATTTTGCCTGGGGATTCACCGAGCTGTCGCTGAATACTGAACTACTGGCGCAGGGCAAGGTAATGATCGACCGGGCGGCGGGCTGTCTGCCGGACGGCACCGTGTTTCGTATCCCTGAGCAGGATCTGCTGCCGCAGCCGTTTCAGCCACGGGAACTGAATTCCCCGGTAAGCCACGATATCTACCTGGCGCTGCCGGTCGCCACCCATAACATCAGCGAAGTGCAGGGCGTCCGCAGTGCCGGGCAGAGTTCGGAGCGCTACAGCATAGTGCGCACTGATGTCCGCGACGTCCACAGCGATGACGGCGATATGCAGTCGCTGACGCTGGGGCAACTGGGGCCGAAAATTGTCAACGGCGCAGAGGATCTCAGCGCGATGGTGGTGCTGCCGTTGTGCCGCATCCGCAGTTTTCAGCCCGGCGGCGCGCTGGTGCTGGATGACGATTTCATCCCGACCTGTCAGACGCTGCGTGTCAGCCCGGTTCTGAATCGCTTTGTGGGTGATGTTCAGGGGCTGATCGCCACCCGAGCCGCCGATCTGGCGAAGCGTATTGGCTCGCCGGAGCAGAGCGGGATCGCGGACGTCGCCGAGTTTATGATGCTGCAGATGCTCAACCGCTGGCAGATGCATTTCTCGCACCGGGCGCGTCTGCATACCCTACATCCGGAAACCTTTTATCTGGATCTGGTCAGCCTGCTGGGCGAGCTGATGACGTTCACCGAAAACAGCCGTCTTCCCTGCACCGTTGAGTCTTATGACCATCGCGATTTGACGCAGTCCTTTAAAACGGTGATCCCGGAGCTGCGTCGGGCACTCAATATTGTCCTGCAACCCCGTGCGCAGAACCTGCCGCTGATCTTTACCGAGGGCATTTACCTGGCCACGGTCAACGATCCGGGCCTGTTGCAGTCCGGTGTCTTTGTGCTGGCGGTTCGCGCCCGAATGCCGCATGCCCAGCTAATCCTCCAGTTTACCCAGCAGTCGAAAATCGCCGCCACCGACAAAATCCGCAATATGGTCAGCGTGCAGGTGCCGGGCATTCCGCTGCGCGCGTTGCCTGCGGCCCCCCGTCAGTTGCCGTACCACGACGGCTATGTCTACTTTGAGCTGGAGAAAGGCAGTTCCACCTGGCAGGACGTGGTGAAGGCGGGCGCGCTGGCGATGCATATTTCCGGGACCTTCCCGGAGCTGGATATGCAGCTGTGGGCGATAAGAGGATAAGACGATGAGCGAATTCGTGCTGCCGTCTGAACCGGACTCCGGTCGCCAGTATCGCCTGGCGCTGCGCGGCAACAGCCTGAATCCGATGATCGATGCCGCCACGCCGCTACTGGGGATGGTGATGCGCCTGTCGGGGATGAACAGCCTGAATATGCCGGAACACCTGTTTGCGCAGGTGGTGACCGACGTGCAGGCGGTGGAGCAACTGCTGCAGGAGCAGGGCTATGAGCCGGGCGTGATTGTGTCTTTTCGTTACATCCTCTGCACCTTTATTGATGAGGCGGCGCTCGGCAACGGCTGGTCAAACAAAAACGAGTGGATCAGGCAGTCGTTGCTGGTCCATTTCCACAACGAGGCCTGGGGCGGGGAAAAGGTGTTTATCCTGCTGGAACGCCTGATGCGTGAACCAAAACGCTACCAGGATCTGCTGGAATTTTTATACCTCTGCTTTTCACTCGGTTTTCGCGGACGCTACAAAGTGGCGCAGCAGAGTCAGGACGAGTTTGAACAGATATACCGCCGCCTGCACCACGTGCTGCGTCCATTGCGTGGCGATGCGCCGTTTCCGCTGCTGCACCAGAATCAGGTCGCGCAGGGGGGACGCTATCGGCTGATAAAACGCCTGGCTGTCAGACACCTTCTGCTGGGCGGCATTGTGGTGCTCGCCCTGGTGTATCTGTTTTATCTGTTGCGCCTTGACGGCCAGACGCAGGACATTCTTCACCAGTTAAACCGGCTGCTTGCCAGGTAAGGACACCCATGATTCAGATTGATATCTCCACGCTGGTTAAACGGCTGAATCCGTTCTCCCGTCAGGCGCTGGAAATGGCCGCCACGGCCTGTATGAGCCAGCAAGCCACCGAAATCACCGTCAGCCATGTGCTGACCCAGATGTTGGCCATTCCGCGCTGCGACCTGCGGGTGATTATGGAAAGAGCAGAGATGAGCGTGGACGAGCTGGGACAGGCGCTGATGGTGGAGAATTACGCTACCATGCGCCATACCGACAGCTATCCGGTATTCTCGCCGCTACTGGTTGAATGGCTGCGCGACGGCTGGTTGTTGGCCTCGGCGGAAATGCAGTCCAGCGAGCTGCGCGGCGGTATTCTGTTGCTGGCACTGCTGCATGCGACATCACGCTATGTACCGCCCGCCGCCGCCCGGTTGCTGACCGGGATTAACCGCGACCGGTTACGCCAGGATTTTGCCGACTGGACGCGGGAGTCGGCGGAGTCGGTCATGCTGAATGCGGATAAATCGGCCTCCACGGCAGTGCGTTCAGAAGAGAGTCTGCTTGCCCGCTATGCAAAAAATATGACCGAAGATGCCCGTCAGGGAAGGCTCGATCCGGTGCTGTGCCGGGACAGTGAAATCGACCTGATGATCGATATTCTCTGTCGCCGTCGCAAGAACAACCCGGTGGTGGTGGGAGAGGCGGGGGTGGGCAAAAGCGCGCTGATCGAAGGGTTGGCGTTGCGTATTGTCGCCGGTCAGGTGCCGGACAAACTGAAAAATACCGATATCATGACGCTGGATCTGGGGGCGTTGCAGGCGGGTGCTTCCGTTAAGGGCGAGTTTGAAAAGCGTTTTAAGGGGCTGATGGCGGAAGTGGTTCAGTCGCCGGTCCCCGTCATTCTGTTTATCGACGAGGCTCACACGCTGATTGGCGCGGGCAACCAGCAGGGCGGGCTGGATATCTCCAACCTGCTGAAACCAGCGCTGGCGCGCGGCGAGCTGAAAACCATTGCCGCCACCACCTGGAGCGAATACAAAAAATACTTTGAAAAAGATGCCGCGCTGTCGCGCCGCTTCCAGCTGGTAAAAGTACGCGAACCCAGTGCTGCCGAAGCCACCATTATTCTGCGCGGGCTGGCGGCAGTGTATGAGCAGGCGCACGGCGTGCTGATTGATGATGACGCGCTGCAGGCGGCTGCCACGTTAAGCGAACGCTATCTCTCCGGGCGTCAGCTGCCGGATAAAGCTATCGACGTACTGGATACCGCCTGCGCCCGCGTGGCAATCAATCTGTCCTCGCCGCCAAAACAAATCTCAGCGCTGACCACCCTGTGCCAGCAGTGTGAGGCGGAGATCCGCCAGCTTGAACGGGAAATCCGCATCGGTCTGCGCCCGGACGGTGGCCGGTGCGATGAGGTTCACGCACAGTATGAAACGGCGCAGGCAGAGCTTCAGGCGCTGGATGCCGCGTGGCACCAGCAGCAGACGCTGGTACAGGAGATTATTGCCCTGCGCCAGACATTGCTGACGGAAGCAGAGGCGCAGGCTGATACCGTACCGGAAGAGGCAACCGCGGTTGCGGAACGTCTGGCGTCCCTGAGCGCTGAGCTGGATAAGCTGCACCATACGCAGTTGCTGGTATCGCCACATGTGGACAAAAAACAAATAGCGGCGGTTATTGCCGAATGGACCGGCGTCCCGCTCAATCGCCTGTCGCAAAATGAAATGTCGGTCATTACCGATCTGCCACAGTGGCTGGGCGAGACCATTAAAGGCCAGGGCCTGGCGATTCAGCATCTGCATAAACACCTGCTGACGGCGCGCGCCGATCTGCGTCGTCCAGGGCGTCCGCTCGGCGCGTTTCTGCTGGCTGGTCCCAGTGGTGTGGGTAAAACAGAAACCGTGCTGCAGCTGGCAGAGTTGCTCTACGGCGGACGTCAGTACCTTACCACCATCAATATGTCAGAGTTCCAGGAGAAACACACCGTCTCGCGCCTGATTGGCTCACCGCCGGGCTATGTCGGCTATGGCGAGGGCGGCGTGCTGACCGAAGCGATTCGCCAGAAACCCTATTCCGTGGTGCTGCTTGATGAGGTGGAGAAAGCGCACCCTGACGTGCTCAACCTGTTCTATCAGGCCTTCGACAAAGGCGAGATGGCTGACGGCGAAGGGCGACTGATCGACTGTAAAAATATTGTTTTCTTCCTGACCTCCAACCTCGGTTACCAGGTGATTGTCGAACATGCAGATAATCCGGAAGTCATGCAGGAGGCCCTGTATCCGGTGCTGGCGGACTTCTTTAAACCGGCGCTGCTGGCGCGAATGGAAGTCGTGCCATATCTGCCACTGTCACGCGAAACGCTGAGCACCATTATTGCCGGAAAACTCGCCCGCCTGGATAACGTGCTGCGCAACCGCTTCGGCGCGGAGGTGGTGATTACACCGGGTGTGACCGATGAAATTATGCAGCGTGTTACCCGCGCCGAAAACGGGGCGCGCATGCTGGAGTCGGTTATTGACGGCGAGATGTTGCCGCCGCTCTCGTTGCTGCTGTTGCAGAAGATGGCGGCGAATACGGCTGTCGCCCGTATCACGCTGGATGTGCTGGACGGCGCATTTACCGCTGATGTTGAGGACGCGGTGTCCGGAGTGGAAGAGGTTGTATGAACCAGTCCCTCCGCTGGCTGCTGCCCCTGCTATTGATAACGTCCCCGGTCTTTGCCGGGGATGGACAGGTGACGCTGGAGGCGATGTCGGCCTGCCGAAAAGAGCCTGCCGCCCTGGAGCGGCTGGACTGCTATGACCGTATTCTGGCACCGCAGGCTGACTCCGGTTTTGCCGGGGCACTGGTCAAGGCGCGCTATGACGGCGAGGCGCGCAAAAGGGCCTTTGAACAGGAGGCGCAACGCGCGGATAACTCCACGGCGCTACTGCTTACCCGTACCGAAGGCGAGCACCCGACGGTGGTTATCACCACGCCCGCCATCGGCAGTCTGCCGCCGCGCCCGGTGCTGATGTTCAGTTGTGTGGACAATATTACCCGGATGCAGGTGGCGCTGAGCGCTTCCCGACAGGAGCACGATATCCCAGTCACGCTGAAGACGGAGAGCGGGGCGTTCCGCTCGCGCTGGTTTGTGCGCGAGAACGGTTTTCTGCTGGAAGCCAGCCGGGGGTTATCCGGCATAGATGAAATTAAACAGCTGTTCGGTGCCAGAACGTTAACCCTGGAGACCGGGAACGGTGGCGCCGGACAACTGATCTTTAACATTGACGGACTGGCGCAGACTCTCGCGCCGCTGCGTGAAGCCTGCCACTGGGCGGGGGAATAACGATATGGATATACATAACCTGGACGTCTGGCTGTCACATCTGCTGGAGGCGCTGCCGGAAGAAAAACTGGCCAGTAAACTCAGCGATGAAAACCCGCAGTGGGAATATATCGACGGTGAAATTGTCAAGCTGGGTTCGCTGAACCACGCGCAGCTTGATGTCCCGGAACTCCAGCGGCAGGGGTTGCAGCTTCTGGTCTCGGAGAGTAAGGACTTTCGCCTGGTGTCACACCTGCTGCGCACCCTGCAACATGCAGGCAACCCGCTACTTGCGCTCAGCGTGCTGACGCAATACGTCGCCCATTACTGGGCCATCGCCTGGCCGCAGAATGCCGCCAATAAAAAGCGCTTTGCCGACCAGATCCTGAAACGCTTTGAACCGGGGATTGCGGCTTTTGCTGCTGCGTCAATGCCGGAGCAGCGTGATGCTCTGCTGGGGGAACTGGCAAAACTGGCCCAGTGCTGGCAGGCGTGCGAAATGTCGGAACTGGCGTCAGCCACCGATGACCTGTTTGCTCAGTACCAGCGGGCGTTTCGTGACAGTTCACCCGCGGTGACTTCGTCCACGCCCCCTACGGGGGACGTCACCCGCGCCAGCGTCCCGACAGCCGTGCCGGTTCCTGTTGCAACAGTACCTGCACCTGTGGTGACTATCGACAGTCATGATGATAAAGCCTGGCGCGATACGCTGCTGAAAGTCGCGGCCATCCTGTGCGAACGTCAGCCTTCATCGCCGCAGGGATACCGCCTGCGCCGTCACGCCCTGTGGCAGAATATTACCTCTGCCCCGCAAGCGGAGAGCGACGGTCGCACGCCGCTGGCGGCGGTCTCTGCCGATATGGTCGCTGACTACCAGGCACGTCTTACCCGTGCGGATATGACGCTCTGGCAACAGGTGGAGCAGAGCCTGCTGCTGGCACCCTACTGGCTTGACGGCCATCACCTTTCGGCGCAAATAGCGCAGCAGCTCGGCCACGACGATGTAGCGCAGGCGGTGCTTGATGAGATTCGTCGTTTTGTGGCGCGTCTGCCTGCGCTTGCTTCCCTGCTGTTTAACGACCGTTCGCCGTTTATCAGCGATGCCACCCGGCAGTGGCTGGCCGATGAACCGCAGAAACTTGCCGTTGCGATTGCCACGGATGATATGACGCAGCAGGTCTGGCTGTGCTGGCAGGAGCAGGGGCTGGAGGCGGCGCTGGTGCTGGCTGAACGGTTACCCGGTGATACGCCGCGCGCGCAGTTTTACCGCCAGTATCTGACGGCGCAACTGCAGGAAGCCGCTGGCATGACGCAGCTTGCACAATATCATTACCGGATGCTGTTTAAGACCGGACTGCACACGATGTTGTCCGACTGGGAACCGGCGTTGCTGGAACAGTTGGAAACGAAACTCGCGACGGAAACGGCGAGCGAATAAAACAGGAGCGTTTTGTGTTCAGAATACCGACTCCCCGTATTCCCCCGATATTTAGCGGGCTGGCATCTATGCTCAGACCTGCGATGCCCCGATTTAAAGTGTCCGTGGCCTGGCTGTTGGTGCTGGCGTGGGTGATATTGCTGGTATGGATCTGGTGGAAAGGCCCGGCGTGGCGGTTCTACGAGACATACTGGCTGAAACCGCTGGCCAATCGCTGGCTGGCGACGGCTGTCTGGGTGCTGTTGGCGCTTATCTGGCTGACCGTAAGCGTGGTGAAACGCCTGCAGCGGGTGGAAAAACAGCAGAAGCAGCAGCGTCAGGAAGAGCTGGATCCGCTTACTGTGGCCGTCAACATTCAGCAGCGTTATCTCGACCGCTGGTTGCTGCGGCTGCAGCGCCATCTGGACAGTCGTCGTTATCTGTGGCAACTGCCGTGGTACCTGGTGACCGGTCCGGCGGGCAGCGGCAAAACAACATTTTTGCGCGAAGGGTTTCCGGCTGATGTGATTTATACGCCGGATGCCAGCAGGGGAGCCGACCAACCGGTCTTTATCACACCCTATGTGGGCAGGCAGGCGGTTATTTTTGATACCGATGGTGTACTGGCGGATCCGGATGATGGCAACCTATTACACCGTCGCCTGCGAGAGCACTGGCTGGGCTGGTTGCTGCAAAAGCGCACGCGCCAGCCGCTTAATGGCCTGATCCTGACGCTGGATCTGCCTGATTTACTGACCGCCGACAAACGCCGCCATGAGCATCTGGTACAGGCGTTGCGCGGCCAGTTACAGGCGATCCGCCAGACGCTGCATTCCAGTCTGCCGGTCTATATCGTACTGACCAAACTGGATCTGTTGGCCGGATTTGCCGCCTGGTTCCGTGCCCTGGAGCGCAACGGGCGCGACAGTATTTTGGGAGTGACGTTCACCCGCAATGCCCATGAACGCGATGACTGGCGTCGCGAGCTGGATACCTTCTGGCAGTCCTGGGGACAGCAGATGAACCTGGCGCTGGCAGACCAGATGCTCAGCCAGTCCACCCCGGCGGCACGTAGCGCGGCGTTCAGTTTCTCCCGCCAGATGCCGGGCGCAGGAGAAAGCATCGCCCGCCTGCTGGAGGCTTTACTGGACGGTGAGCACCAGGATATCTGCCTGCGCGGCGTCTATCTGACCTCTTCCCTGCAGCGAGGTCAGATGGATGACATCTTTACCCAGTCCGCTGCCCGCCAGTACGGACTGGATCAGAGCGCCATGATGGCCTGGCCGCTGGTCGATACCACGCCGTACTTTACCCGCGAGCTGTTCCCGCAGGTGCTGCTGGCCGAGCCGAACCTGGCCGGGGAAAATCGCCTGTGGCTGGCCCGCTCTCGTCACCGGATGAGTCTCTTTGCTGGATGCGGCGCGGTGGCTGGGCTGCTGCTGATCTGGGGCTGGCATCACGGGTATAACGAAAACTACCGTGCCGGGCAGACCGTGCTGGCGCAGGCCAAGTCCTTTATGGCGGTGCCGCCGCCGCAGGGCATGGATGACAGCGGTTATCTGCAACTGCCGCTGCTGAACCCGGTGCGTGATGCCACACTGGCCTACGGCGACTGGGGCGACAGAAGCTGGCTGGCGGATATGGGGCTCTATCAGGGGACGCGGGTGGGGCCTTACGTGGAGCAGACGTATCTTAAATTGCTGGAGCAGCGTTACCTCCCGGCCCTGCTGAACGGGCTGGTGAAACAGATGAACAGTGCGCCGCCGGAGTCGGAAGAGAAACTCGCTGCATTGCGTGTCATCCGTATGCTGGAGGACAAGAGCGGGCGTAATGACGCGGTGGTGAAGCAGTTTATGGCAAAACGCTGGAGCGAACAGTTTCACGGGAAGCGTGATGTTCAGGCGCAACTGATGTCTCATCTTGATTATGCGCTGGCGCACACCGACTGGCACGCACAGCGTCAGCAGGGGGACGCCGACGCCATCAGCCTGTGGGTGCCTTACGAGAAAACCGTTGTCGCCGCGCAGAAAGAGCTAAGCAGGCTACCGGTTTACCAGCGGGTATACCAGAGCCTGAAAACACGGGCACAGGGTGTGCTGCCCGCCGATCTCAGCCTGCGCGATCAGACCGGGCCGACGTTTGAGAGAACATTTATCGCCACCG
This sequence comes from Salmonella sp. NW1250, assembly GCF_051812965.1. Classification (NCBI taxonomy): domain Bacteria; kingdom Pseudomonadati; phylum Pseudomonadota; class Gammaproteobacteria; order Enterobacterales; family Enterobacteriaceae; genus Salmonella; species Salmonella sp. NW1250. The sequence continues at coordinate 125,903 of NZ_JAMNDD010000015.1, forward strand.
ACGAGAATAAGCTGATCGTTCCACAGTTTCTGACCCGTTACGGCCTGCAGAGCTATTTTGTGAAACAGCGTGAGGAACTGGTGAAGCTGACCGCCATGGATTCCTGGGTGCTGGCCCTGACGCACAATGTGACCTACAGCGAGGCTGACCGGACGGAAATTCAGCGCCAGCTTATTGAGCAGTATATCAGCGATTACACCGCAACCTGGCGGGCGGGGATGGATAACCTGAATGTCCGGGGCTATGAAAATCTGGCGGCGCTGACCGGTGCGCTGGAGCAGATTATCAGCGGCGATCAGCCTTTTCAGCGGGTACTGACGGCGCTGCGTGACAATACCCGTCCGCCGCTCCTGTCTGAAAAGCTGAGCGACAAGGAACGCGCCCAGGCGCAGGCTGAGCCTGACTGGCAACTGCTGAACCGTCTGGGGCATGAGTTTGCGCCCGAAAACAGTACCCTGGAAGAGCAGAAGGACAAAGCCAGCATCCTGCAGGCGGTCTATCAGCAACTGACCGAACTGCACCGCTATCTGCTGGCAATACAGAACGCGCCGGTGCCGGGAAAATCGGCCCTGAAGGCGGTGCAACTCCGGCTGGATCAGAACAGTAGCGATCCGATTTTCGCCACCCGCCAGATGGCGAAAACCCTGCCCGCACCGCTTAACCGCTGGGTGGGTAAGCTGGCGGAACAGGCGTGGCACGTGGTGATGGTAGAGGCGGTCCATTACATGGAGGTGGACTGGCGCGACAATGTGGTGAAAACCTTCAACGATCAGCTGGCGGATAAATATCCGTTTAACGCCCGGTCGAAAAAAGACGCCTCGCTGGATGCGTTTGAACGCTTTTTTAAACCGGGCGGCGTGCTGGATACGTTCTACCAGCAGAACCTGCAGCTGTTTGTGGAAAACAGCCAGGGGCTGAACGGGGAAGACAGTGTGGTGATCCGTGAAGATGTCCTGAACCAGCTCGATACCGCACAGAAGATCCGCGACATCTTCTTCAGCCCGCAGAACGGACTGGGGACACAGTTTGCGGTGGAAACCGTGGCGCTGTCGGGCAACAAGCGGCGCAGTGTGCTGAACCTCGACGGACAACTGGTGGATTACGCCCAGGGGCGTAACTACACGGCGCATCTGGTGTGGCCGAACAATATGCGCGAAGGCAACGAGAGCAAGCTGACGCTGGTGGGCGCGGGGGGCAACACCTCGCCGCGTAGTATTGCCTTTAGTGGCCCGTGGGCGCAGTTCCGCCTGTTTGGCGCAGGGCAGCTCACCAGCGTGCAGGACGGTACTTTTACTGCCCGCTTCAGCGTGGATGGCGGCACCATGACTTACCGTGTCCACACCGATACGCAGGACAACCCGTTTGCTGGCGGGCTGTTCAACCAGTTCCGGCTGCCGGATACGTTGTACTGAGGAGGTGACGACGATGAGTACGGATATTCAGACGATTATCACCGGCCAGGATCCGCGCGGTCTGCCGGAGTTCAGCGCCATGCGCGAGGAGATCAACAAGGCCAGCCACCCGGCGCAGCCGGAGATGAACTGGACGCTGGTGGAATCGCTGGCGCTGACTATTTTTAAGTCCAACGGCGTGGATTTGCATACCGCCAGCTACTACACGCTGGCGCGCACGCGCACACAGGGGCTGGCCGGGTTCTGCGAAGGCGTGGAGCTACTGGCGGCGTTGATTGGCCGCGAATGGGATAAGTTCTGGCCGCAGGGGGGGGCCGCGCGCACGGAAATGCTGGACTGGTTTAACGCCCGGACCGGCAATATTCTGCGCCAGCAGCTGGCTTTTTCCGAAGCGGACCTATCGCTGCTGTATCGCGTGGAACGGGCGCTGCAGGTGATTTGCGACAAACTCCAGCAGGTGGATCTTAAGCGCATCCCTCGGGTGGAAAATCTGCTCTATTTTGTGCAAAACACGCGAAAACGCTGCGAGCCTCAGCCGAGAGAGAAAGCGGCAAATACGGCGGCGAAAACCACGGTTCGCACGCTGATGTATATGCCGGAGAGCATGGACACGGCAGGCGCTCCCGTCCCGCCGTTGCCGGAGCTGCCTGAGGTGAGGGTTGTCGTCCCCGAAGAGGCAGCCACAGTTTCGTCCCGGACCCTGGGGGGCTCGGGAAACACCCTCAAAGGTTTTATCGCCGGGATACTCTGTAGCGCGGTTGTCACGGCAGTCGTCTGGTGGTGGCAGGTTTATCCTCTGCAACAGCAGGTAGCGGCGGCACGTGATACGGCGCAGGGTGCCGCATCTGTCTGGCTGGCATCGCCTCAGTTGAGTGATTACCCGCAACGGCTACAGCAACTGGCCGGTGCTTCGTCGCTGCAGCCGCTGGAAAGTGGTCAGCGAATGGTCCGAATGGCAGACAGTCGCTGGCCGGAGAGTCTGCAACAGCAGCAGGCCACCACAAAGTGGAACGACACCCTGAAAGGTCGCGCGGCGAACAGCCCGCAGATGCTGGGCTGGCAGCAGGCGCGGGCAGATTTACGTTCGTTTGCCGAACTGCTGGTTCAGCGTGAGCAGGCGAAAGAAGGCTTCACGCTCTCTTATATCAAAACCGTGGTTTACCAGGCTGAGCGCTCGCTGAATCAGGACACGCCGCTGGAATACCTGCTGACACAGTACCAGCAGGCGCAGTCCGCCGGAAAAAATACCGGTATGCTGGAAAAACAGATCAACGAACGACTGGACGGGGTGCTGAGTCGCTGGCTGCTGTTGTCGCAGAGCCAGACGCCGGAAACGCCGAACGGTAAACCAGGAAAATAAAGGAGTATTACTATGGCAAATCTTGTTTATCTGACATTAAACGGGCAGTTACAGGGGCTGATTTCAGCGGGATGTTCATCGCTAGCGTCTATCGGGAATAAGGCGCAGCTTGCGCATCTGGATCAGATTATGGTGACAGAACTAAACCATGGTCTAAGCCGGGCGCAGAACGTCAATCATCAGGAACTGGTGATTCAGAAGCCAGTGGATAAATCTTCACCGCTGCTGAGCAAGGCAATTAATGAGAATGAATGTTTGACCTGTGATTTTGAGTTTTACCGCACTAACCGGTTTGGGATTAACGAATTGTATTATCGGGTAAAACTGATTAATGCAAGGATAGCGAGTATACACAGCAGTGTTCCTCACACGATTACCGACAGCGGCGGGCAGCCGGAAGAATCGGTGTCGTTCACATACGAAAGTATTAATTGGGAGCATTGTATTGCTGGCACCAGTGCATACAGTTTGTGGAGCGAGCGGATATTCTGATGGCAGCATCTGGAGAACACCACATATCGGATCCGGCTGGGATTGCTGATGCCTTTTACAAGCACTACCCGGATGCTGTCAGTGGAATTGAAAATATCCGCTTAATGAAGGAGCGTGAAATCCCTGACTGGCCTTACTGGTGTTTTTACCGGAAAGCTGGTGGCTAATATTGTTTATGGGCAAACGGCGTAAACCGTTCACCAGAGCGATATACCAGGAAATACAAAAACTCAAGGTGCCAGGCACCTGGTGATACAGCAAGGGGATATATTCTGTCCATCCGGCACAGCTGAATGACCTTACGGATACGCCTGTTTCTGATTCATTACCGGTTAATGTTTTTTAAGACTTCCTGAATGGTGTATTTATATCAGAACGCCAGGAATGCTTATGGTCGGGGAACGATTACGTGGTTTCTGGGCAACGGTAAATCAGGGGATGGCTGATAATGACACACATCTTTGCCTGCTACTTAACACCCAGAGCGAAATTGATATCGCAGGAGCCAATTCCATTAACGGCGGCAGGTCAGGACTCATTTGCGGCGCGGTTTCTGGTTCGGAAAAAAGATAGAACTGAGAGCAGGATATTTTCGTACCGCTGTCTGCCGCCACAGATTATTGGCGGCAGACAACGCAAAAGTGCTGCGTCTGATTACTGATAGCGGTTTACCATGTCCTTAACCACAGCAGCGAATGTATTCTGCTTTAACTGAGCGATTTGCTGTTCTGTCACCGATGTTTTTCCAGTAAGAGGCTGAAGAATATTGTATTCATAGTTTACCGGAGACCAGGTCGCCCATTCTCCTGTTGCCACATCTACCAGGGCGAAACGCACCAGGTAACGCAGCGAGTCTGTACTGGATAATTTTTCGTTTCGATAATCTGACCAGACCATGCTTTTTGTTGTGGTGTTATATTTACCTGACTGTAGTGTGTCCCAGTATACGATGACTGCCTTTTGTTGCCCTTTTGCCGCAATATAGCGTAGTGCCTGCATATAATTCATGTTTTCGCTGGTGGCAGCTTCCCCTTCCTCATTCTTTACCTTATTACAGGAAATAGCTTTTTGTCTGTCCGGGATACCGGTAAATGTCGATATCCGGTAATACCGGCTCATTTCCTGTTGCATGGCCATCTCTGGTGCGCGATTGCCGGACTGGACCAGAATGACGGCAGAGTTCAGCGGTACGCTGAATTTCTCACCATCAAGCGCGGCCTGGATGTCTTCTTCTGAAACGGCAAGCGTAGTTTCGTTGCCGAAGATATCTTTATCAGTTAACTGACTGGCAGTATTTTTACTGATAGTCATTTCCGTTCTGGATGTGTCCTTCTTTTTTGCGTCAATGGGGGAGCGTACACAGGCGCTCAATAAAAATATTGCTGCGCATAAATATATTGGTGAACGAATTTTCATATATTTTCCTGAAGTGTGTATTGGACGGCGGTGTAATTAAAAAGTTCTGATTATTATATCCTGTTGTTGATAATTTAAGGAGAGTTGTTTTATATTCATAATTTAAATGAGATGATCTTATTTAATATTGTTTTATTATTGATGTGTCTGGTGTTGATTTTATTATCTGATTTTTATTTGCGTGCGTGTTCCTGTGTGAATTTACTAACGATGATGTTAAGTCCCACAGGAAGATAAAAACCGGAGGATGTGATATGAATTCGATAACAGATTGCGAAGTTAGCTCGACACAGGCACAGCTCTGTATCCGGCTATACAAGCCTGTATTTCTGAAATAGTGAGTAACTGACCATGAAAATGACTGGAGAAATATTATAATGTATCAATGAGGTTGTGACACTGGGTGTTGCGGTGGGAGACATCGCTTGCTGCTATTCCGTGGGGGGATTAACAAATGGATAATCGGCACGCCAGCAGACCGCTGAGGGATGCGGTTCAGGCCTGCGACTTAGGTCCGATGGCAAAACTGATCGGGATCACTAATACATTCATGATATAGCTCTTTCCATCACCCGTGCGATATTCTGACCACTGCCGGGAAATTATCACTCTACCTAATTCACACCTGCTATCAGAAAAATTATAGGGTGGCTTACACATAAAGCCCACCCGGCATTTATACAGCACATTTCCGATAAAACCATGTTAAGGAGACACTATGGCGTTATTTAATGCATGGTGTGACTCTTCAGATTTTTCAGTTGGCAACCATTTTTTGTACACCATCACGGCAAGGGATGCTGACTTCAATCTGGAATATCGGGCGCTAAAAAATGTAACTGAAAAAACTTTAAAACCTGTGATAAAGCGTGAACTTGGCAGCACAATGTCAGATATGCAGGACATTGTCGCTGAGCAGGACGGGTAAGGTCCGGGAGCGACAAAATCCCGTCCGATGTTCAACTTCAGTAAACCGGATAAACTTGTCTGACATAAAAGGTCTTCATCATAGATACCCATAGCTGTTGAATGATGGTAGTACCTGAAGAAACGGGAAAGTCATTATCAGCGGATGGTAATAAAAGACGGTGAGTACATGGAATGAGTGGGAAGGAAAGCTAAAATCAGTTGTGTCCAGTGGAAAAGGCGCATTGCTTCCGAGGTGATCATGGGCAGGATAGGGTATGTGAAAGCAGGTTATCGATGGCTCAGATGGCACACTTTTTGGGGGCCGATCCAGACCATGCCTGAACCTATTTGTGCTGAACGGCGAAACTGCCTTCTGGTGATTTTAAAAAGTTAAGTCGGAAAAAACACCGAAAAATCGCGGCATTCAGATACAAAAAAGGCCCGTTTACACGAGCTTCTTTATGCAGCATTTTATACAGGACAAAACCAACCTTACATTGTAAACGATTGATTTTGTATCAAATATGGCGGTGAGGGGGGGGTTGACTCGCTGCGCTCGCCCTTCGGGCAGCCCGTTCGCTGCGCGCCCGGTCTGTCCAACTGGCTGCGCCGCTACTCAGCCCATCCCTGGGCCTCGCCCCTTCGGGGCCAGAGCAAGCTCTGTTCA
>NZ_JAMNDD010000016.1:0-93241 GCF_051812965.1 Salmonella sp. NW1250
TGAAACGCCGTAGCGCCGATGGTAGTGTGGGGTCTCCCCATGCGAGAGTAGGGAACTGCCAGGCATCAAATTAAGCAGTAAACTGATGTAAAAATCAGTGGTTGTAAAAGAATTCGGTGGAGCGGTAGTTCAGTTGGTTAGAATACCTGCCTGTCACGCAGGGGGTCGCGGGTTCGAGTCCCGTCCGTTCCGCCACCCTAATTAGGGGCGTAGTTCAATTGGTAGAGCACCGGTCTCCAAAACCGGGTGTTGGGAGTTCGAGTCTCTCCGCCCCTGCCAGAAATAATCCTTAGCATCTGCTAAGGATTTTTTTTTTTGCCTGAAATTACCTGATTATCTGATCAGGTAATCGTAAGTTCCCTTCTTTTTCTTTTCATCATTTTCATTGTTCATCCAGCACATCCGTTTTTAACAGATCGCAGATCAGCGAGTATTTATCGCTATTTTGCAGCCAAATGGCGTATAGCGGCCGTGAAAGCGTTGCGCTGTCGGCAACGGTATGTAATCCGCCCTTTTCATTTGCCCAGTTTACAGGAAGCCAGCTACAGCCATTTAATGCGCTAAGCTGTTGTCGGGCGAGTTCGGCTGAGCTGGTTGTTAATACCGGCACTTCATCTGCTGCGATCAGCCCGGTTTCATGCTGTTGGAAGTCTGGTCCCCACTCCAGCCGCAGATAATTGAGTTCTGATTTCTTACGGGCAGGGCTGCTGCAATATAACGCCAAAGTGAAGTGCCCTAACAGCTGACTGCTGAACTCATCCATTTTGGGCGCTTCGGTAGTAATGAGGAGATCAAGCTGGCGTTCATGAAGTTGCTTCACAAGCGATTGCCGTTGAGCGATTCTGGCTTCGAACTGCAGGCCGCTTTGCGGCTCCTGTAGTTGGTACAGTCGCCCCAGCCAGGCGTTAAGCATACACTCCCATAAAGACGCGCTGGCGCCGATGGAAAACTCGTTATGGCGTGAGGTATGCGCCACCTCTTTACGTGCCGCCTGCCACGTATTCATCAGCGTTTCCGCATACGGTAAAAGTTTTTCGCCAGCCGTGGTTAAACGGATATTGTTTCTGTGCCGCGTAAAAAGGTTTACGCCCAGTTGATTCTCCAGTTGCCTGATACGAAAGCTCACCGCGGATTGCGTCAGGTAAAGTGCTTCTGCGGCCCGCCCGAAATGGCGTGTCCGGCTAACTTCCAGGAAAGTTTTTAACAATTCCGTATCCACTGTGCTCTCCACAAAATTATTTGTCGTTATGATTTAAATGTTTTGTTTTACACTCTGTCAAGCGTAACTAATACTCCGCGCCATAAATAGCTCAGACAAAGAATTAGGAGCGTGCAGGATGGCGGAAAGCTTTACGACGACTAATCGATATTTTGACAATAAACATTATCCACGTGGATTCTCTCGTCACGGTGATTTCACGATTAAAGAGGCACAACTGCTTGAGCGTCATGGTCATGCCTTTAATGATCTGGATCTTGGCAAGCGTGAGCCTGTGACTGAAGAAGAGAAGCTGTTTGTAGCGGTATGTCGCGGTGAACGCGAGCCGGTAACGGATGCAGAACGCGTCTGGTCCAAGTATATGACGCGTATCAAGCGTCCAAAACGCTTCCACACCTTGTCTGGCGGCAAGCCGCAAGTTGAAGGCGCAGAAGACTACACCGAAGCTGATGATTAATAAAAAGGGCGTAATGCCCTTTTTTTACGCCAACAGCTTTTGCAAATGAATTAACAACCTGTCTATCGCCCGATAGCTTACCGCCTCCAGCAAATGCTGACGCGAGATCTGGTCAGCCAGTTCTATGTCGGCAATGGTTCTGGCCACTTTTAGTAAACGCTGCCAGGCGCGAATGGATAATCCAAGATGCACTAGCGTGTCTTCAAGCCAGCGGGCGTCATCGTGATGCAAAACACAATATTTTTGGATTTCGCGACCCTCCAGACGCGCGTTTAACTTCTTCTGGCGTCGGTACTGCCGTTCATGGGCGGCGATGACCCGCTTTTTTACCGTAGCGCTGCTCTCACCCTTTGAGGCGTGTTGGCTAAGAATCCCGGGCGGTGGAAGCGGTATCTCAAGCGAAAGGTCAAAACGATCAAGAAACGGGCCTGACAACCGATTAAGGTAACGTAGTGTCTGTTCTGGCGTGCAGCGATTATGGTTTCCCTGATAATGTCCGGTCGGGCTGGGATTCATTGCGGCGATTAACTGGAACCTGGCAGGGTACGTTATTTTCGCTCTGGTACGGGATAAATGAATTTGACCGGATTCTATAGGTTCACGTAGCGCATCCAGTGTGCGTCGTTCAAATTCAGGCAATTCATCAAGGAACAAAATTCCGTTGTGCGCCAGCGATATCTCCCCCGGGGCGGGTATTGCGCCGCCGCCGACCATAGCAGTAAGCGAGGCGCTATGATGAGGTGAGCGAAAGGGACGTTGCTGCCATCGTTTTTGTACCGTATCGGCATTAACCAGACTGAGGATCGCGGCGCTTTCCAACGCCTCTTCATTGCTTAATGGTGGAAGAATCCCGCTCAGTCGACTGGCCAGCATGGTTTTACCCGTACCCGGCGGGCCGATCAATAGCAGATTATGTCCCCCTGCCGCTGTAATCTCCAGGCCGCGTTTACCCTGCTCCTGACCGATCACATCGCGCAGATCGGCAGTTGCGGTAGGCGATGCCATATCCTGAGCTAAAGGTCTTTCCAGGGTGTGTTTTCCTTCCAGAAAGGCGCAGACGGTTTGTAGATGATCGGCGATAAAACATCCTTCTTTGCTGATAAGCCCAACCTCCGCCGCGTTCTCTGTTGCGACGATAATATTTCTGCCGGCCCTGATGGCTTCCGTTGCACTTGATATTGCGCCAGGAACGCCGCGTAATGCGCCTGTAAGCGCTAACTCACCCACCAGCTCATATGCCTCAAGATTCGACGCTGTAAGCTGCTCAGACGCGGCCAGAAGCGCAACAGCAATAGGCAGGTCATACCTTCCGCCCTCTTTCGGTAGATCGGCTGGAGCAAGGTTAATGGTTATTTTTTTAGCCGGAAATTCATATCCGCTATTAATAATCGCACTACGTACCCGGTCACGCGCCTCTTTTACCGTGGTTTCCGGTAGGCCAACCATGGTTAATCCCGGTAATCCATTACTGATATGCACCTCTATAGTGATAGGCGGCGCATTGACACCAAGTGCGGCGCGAGTATGAACAATCGCCAGTGACATAATCCCTCCTGTTACGTGGATTATGCGGGATAGAAGAGAAAATCGAATTACTGACTTTTTGTTTTTTAGCGGCTGCTTCCTGAATTTTGGCGTCATTTTCAGGTAAGAAACATCAAACTGGAAGAACGCTCGCAGAAGCGAAAAGAAGGAAAACAGGGTGTAGAGTGCGTCAAATGGGGGAGGAAAACGTGAAAATTTTTCAGTTGCTAATTTTTCTTATAAAAAACAAAGCACTTTTAGGCATTCACCTGCATTATCTGAAACGTGGTTAAAAAAATATCTTGTGCTATTGGCAAAACCTATGGTAACTCTTTAGGTATTCCTTCGAACAAGATGCAAGAATAGACAAAAATGACAGCCCTTCTACGAGTGATTAGCCTGGTCGTGATTAGCGTGGTGGTGATTATTATCCCACCGTGCGGGGCTGCACTTGGACGAGGAAAGGCTTAGAAATCAAGCCTTAACGAACTAAGACCCCCGCACCGAAAGGTCCGGGGGTTTTTTTTGGCCTGAAAAACTTAAGCGAGGAGCAGAACGTGAATAACAGCATAAAATTCTGTTTCTCAAGATTTACGACGGGGATGTAACTATGAACGGGGCACAGTGGGTGGTACATGCTTTGCGAGCGCAGGGGGTGAAAACCGTATTTGGTTATCCTGGCGGAGCAATTATGCCGGTTTACGACGCGTTGTATGACGGTGGTGTGGAGCATTTGTTGTGCCGACACGAACAGGGTGCGGCAATGGCGGCAATCGGTTATGCCCGTTCTACCGGCAAAACCGGTGTTTGTATCGCCACTTCCGGCCCTGGCGCCACTAACCTGATCACTGGCCTGGCGGATGCGTTGTTAGATTCGGTCCCCGTCGTCGCGATCACGGGTCAGGTTTCCGCCCCGTTCATCGGCACTGATGCGTTCCAGGAGGTGGATGTGTTAGGCCTGTCGCTGGCCTGTACCAAACACAGCTTCCTGGTGCAGTCGCTGGCAGAGCTGCCTCGTATCATGGCAGAGGCTTTTGAAGTCGCCAACGCTGGCCGTCCTGGCCCGGTTCTGGTGGATATCCCGAAAGATATCCAGTTGGCCAGCGGTGAGCTGGAACCCTGGTTTACTACCGTTGCTAACGAAGCGACTTTCCCGCAGGCTGATGTTGAACAGGCGCACCAGATGCTGGAACAGGCGAAAAAACCCATGCTGTACGTCGGCGGTGGTGTTGGTATGGCGCAGGCAGTTCCGGCGCTGCGTAAATTTATCGCGGTAACGCAAATGCCAGTTACCTGCACGCTGAAAGGGCTGGGGGCTGTTGAAGCTGATTATCCGTACTATCTGGGCATGCTGGGAATGCACGGTACTAAAGCGGCTAATTTCGCGGTGCAAGAGTGTGATTTACTGATCGCCGTTGGTGCACGTTTTGATGACCGGGTGACCGGTAAGCTGAATACGTTTGCGCCGAACGCCAGCGTAATCCATATGGATATCGACCCGGCGGAAATGAACAAACTGCGTCAGGCACACGTCGCGTTGCAGGGAGATTTAAATTCGCTGTTGCCGGCATTACAGCAACCGCTGAAGATCGACGCATGGCGTCAGTCCTGTGCAGAGCTGCGCGCAGAACACGCCTGGCGATATGACCATCCTGGCGAGACTATCTATGCGCCGTTGTTGTTGAAGCAATTGTCGGAACGCAAACCCGCAGACAGCGTGGTGACGACGGATGTTGGGCAGCATCAGATGTGGTCAGCCCAGCATATGACTTACACCCGCCCGGAGAACTTCATCACTTCCAGCGGTCTGGGGACGATGGGATTCGGCTTACCGGCGGCCGTTGGCGCACAGGTAGCGCGACCGAATGATACCGTTATCTGTATCTCCGGTGACGGCTCCTTCATGATGAATGTTCAGGAGTTGGGCACCGTAAAACGCAAGCAGTTACCGTTGAAGATAGTCTTACTCGACAACCAGCGGTTAGGGATGGTTCGACAATGGCAGCAACTGTTTTTCCAGGAGCGATATAGCGAAACCACCCTGACCGATAACCCCGATTTCCTCATGCTGGCCAGCGCCTTCGGCATTCCAGGCCAGCACATTACTCGTAAAGACCAGGTTGAAGCGGCACTCGACACGATGTTGGCAAGCGAAGGGCCGTACCTGCTTCACGTCTCAATCGACGAACTTGAAAATGTCTGGCCGTTGGTGCCGCCTGGCGCCAGTAACTCTGAAATGCTGGAGAAATTATCATGATGCAACATCAGGTCAATGTATCGGCACGCTTTAATCCAGAAACCTTAGAACGTGTTTTACGCGTGGTGCGCCATCGTGGTTTTCAGGTGTGCTCCATGAATATGGAAGCCGCGACCGATGCGCAGAATATAAATATTGAATTGACCGTTGCCAGTCCCCGGTCGGTCGACTTACTGTTTAGTCAGTTAAGTAAACTGGTAGATGTTGCGCATGTCGCAATCTGCCAGAGCGCTGCCACATCACAACAAATCCGCGCCTGAGCGCAAAAGGAAGAAAAATGACGACGAAAAAAGCTGATTACATTTGGTTCAATGGCGAGATGGTGCGCTGGGAAGACGCGAAGGTTCACGTAATGTCTCACGCGCTGCACTACGGTACGTCGGTATTTGAAGGGATTCGGTGCTACGACTCTCACAAAGGCCCGGTAGTGTTTCGTCATCGTGAACATATGCAGCGCCTGCGCGACTCAGCAAAGATTTATCGTTTTCCGGTTTCCCAGAGTATTGATGAGCTGATGGAAGCCTGCCGCGAAGTGATCCGCAAAAACGACCTGACCAGCGCCTATATCCGTCCGTTGGTATTTGTCGGCGATGTCGGTATGGGCGTTAACCCGCCCCCGGGATACACCACTGACGTCATCATCGCCGCGTTCCCGTGGGGGGCATACCTGGGCGCCGAAGCGCTGGATCAGGGGATCGATGCGATGGTTTCTTCCTGGAATCGCGCTGCGCCGAACACCATTCCAACCGCTGCGAAAGCGGGCGGTAACTATCTTTCCTCACTGCTGGTGGGTAGCGAAGCGCGCCGCCACGGCTATCAGGAAGGCATCGCCCTGGATGTAAACGGCTATATCTCCGAAGGCGCAGGCGAAAACCTGTTTGAGGTAAAAGATGGCGTGCTGTTTACTCCGCCGTTTACCTCTTCCGCGCTGCCAGGCATTACTCGCGACGCGATCATCAAACTGGCGAAAGAACTGGGTATTGAAGTGCGTGAGCAGGTGCTGTCCCGTGAATCGCTGTATCTGGCCGACGAAGTGTTTATGTCCGGAACCGCGGCAGAAATTACTCCGGTACGCAGCGTTGATGGTATCCAGGTAGGCGAAGGCCGCTGCGGTCCTGTCACCAAGCGTATCCAACAAGCCTTCTTTGGTCTCTTCACTGGAGAAACTGAGGATAAATGGGGCTGGTTGGATCCGGTAAATTCATAATAAATAAAGTTAATATTTTCCCAAATAATTTGCGTCACAGGAAGGCGGCAACGCAGCGAATCCCCAGGGCTTACTGTCGTAAGTGACTGGGGTGAGTGAGGCAGCCAACGCACCTGTGGCGTGAAGTATGAAGGGAAAAGATGGGGAGTAAATAAAGCATGCCTAAGTACCGTTCCGCCACCACCACCCATGGTCGTAATATGGCGGGTGCCCGCGCGCTGTGGCGCGCCACCGGAATGACCGACAATGATTTTGGCAAACCGATTATCGCCGTGGTGAACTCATTCACTCAGTTTGTGCCGGGTCACGTTCATCTGCGCGATCTCGGTAAGCTGGTCGCCGAACAGATTGAAGCTTCCGGCGGTGTGGCGAAAGAGTTCAACACTATTGCCGTGGATGACGGGATCGCCATGGGGCACGGGGGTATGCTCTATTCACTGCCGTCGCGCGAGCTGATCGCCGACTCCGTGGAGTACATGGTGAACGCTCACTGCGCTGACGCGATGGTGTGTATCTCCAACTGCGACAAAATCACCCCAGGGATGCTCATGGCCTCGCTGCGCCTGAATATTCCGGTGATCTTTGTCTCCGGCGGACCGATGGAAGCCGGGAAAACCAAGCTTTCAGACAAAATTATCAAGCTGGATCTGGTTGATGCCATGATTCAGGGAGCGGACCCGAAAGTCTCTGACGATCAAAGTAACCAGGTTGAACGCTCCGCCTGTCCAACCTGCGGCTCCTGCTCCGGCATGTTTACCGCTAACTCCATGAACTGCCTGACCGAAGCGCTGGGCCTGTCGCAGCCGGGCAACGGCTCACTGCTGGCAACCCACGCTGACCGGAAGCAGTTGTTCCTCAATGCCGGTAAGCGGATTGTTGAACTGACTAAACGCTATTACGAGCAGGATGACGAAAGTGCACTGCCGCGTAACATCGCCAGCAAAGCCGCGTTTGAAAACGCCATGACGCTAGATATTGCGATGGGCGGTTCGACCAATACCGTTCTGCATCTACTGGCGGCGGCGCAGGAAGCGGAAATCGACTTCACCATGAGTGATATCGACAAGCTGTCCCGCAAGGTGCCGCAGCTGTGTAAAGTGGCGCCAAGTACCCAGAAATACCATATGGAAGACGTTCACCGTGCCGGCGGTGTGCTGGGTATTTTAGGCGAGCTGGATCGCGCCGGGCTGCTGAACCGCAACGTGAAAAACGTATTAGGCCTGACGCTGCCGCAAACGCTGGAACAGTACGACATCACGGTTACGCAGGACGAAGCGGTTAAAAAAATGTTCCGTGCTGGCCCTGCCGGTATCCGTACTACCCAGGCGTTCTCGCAGGATTGTCGCTGGGATTCGCTGGATGACGACCGCGCAGCGGGTTGCATCCGCTCGCTGGAGTATGCCTATAGCAAAGACGGCGGTCTGGCGGTGCTGTATGGCAACTTCGCCGAAAACGGCTGCATTGTGAAAACCGCAGGCGTGGATGACAGCATCCTTAAATTTACCGGCCCGGCTAAAGTGTATGAAAGCCAGGACGACGCGGTAGAGGCGATTCTCGGCGGCAAAGTAGTGGAAGGCGATGTAGTCGTGATCCGCTACGAAGGGCCGAAAGGCGGGCCGGGAATGCAGGAAATGCTCTATCCGACCAGTTTCCTGAAGTCGATGGGGCTGGGCAAAGCCTGCGCGCTCATCACCGATGGGCGTTTCTCCGGCGGTACTTCGGGTCTTTCCATCGGCCACGTCTCGCCGGAAGCGGCCAGCGGCGGCACTATTGCGCTGATTGAAGATGGCGACACCATTGCGATTGATATCCCGAACCGCAGCATTCAGTTGCAGTTGAACGAGGCTGAAATCGCCGCACGCCGCGAGGCGCAGGAGGCTCGTGGCGACAAAGCCTGGACGCCGAAAAATCGTCAGCGTCAGGTTTCGTTTGCCCTGCGTGCCTACGCCAGCCTGGCGACCAGCGCCGATAAAGGCGCGGTGCGCGATAAATCGAAACTGGGAGGTTGATGATGGCGGAATCTCAACCACTGTCAGTCGCGCCGGAAGGGGCGGAGTATCTGCGCGCGGTGCTACGCGCGCCAGTATACGAAGCGGCGCAGGTGACGCCGCTGCAAAAAATGGAAAAGCTCTCGTCACGTCTGGATAACGTTATTCTCGTCAAACGCGAAGACCGGCAGCCGGTACATAGCTTTAAGCTGCGCGGCGCTTACGCGATGATGGCCGGATTGACCGAAGAACAAAAAGCCCACGGCGTGATTACTGCGTCGGCGGGGAACCATGCACAGGGCGTGGCGTTCTCCTCCGCGCGGCTTGGCGTGAAGTCGCTGATCGTCATGCCAAAAGCAACGGCGGATATTAAAGTCGATGCGGTACGCGGTTTTGGCGGCGAAGTGCTGTTGCACGGCGCTAATTTTGATGAAGCGAAAGCGAAAGCTATTGAGCTGGCGCAGCAGCAGGGTTTTACCTGGGTGCCGCCGTTTGATCACCCAATGGTGATCGCCGGGCAGGGCACGCTGGCACTGGAGCTGCTTCAGCAGGATTCGCATCTCGATCGTGTCTTTGTGCCGGTTGGCGGCGGCGGCCTGGCGGCGGGCGTAGCGGTACTGATCAAACAATTGATGCCGCAAATCAAAGTGATTGCCGTCGAAGCGGAGGATTCCGCCTGCCTGAAAGCGGCGTTGGAAGCCGGTCATCCAGTAGATCTCCCGCGCGTTGGGTTATTTGCTGAAGGCGTAGCGGTAAAACGCATCGGCGACGAAACGTTCCGGCTGTGTCAGGAATACCTTGATGATATTGTCACCGTGGATAGCGACGCTATCTGCGCGGCGATGAAAGATCTGTTTGAAGATGTGCGTGCGGTGGCGGAACCGTCCGGCGCGCTGGCGCTGGCGGGGATGAAAAAATATATCGCCCAGCACAATATTCGCGGCGAACGCCTGGCGCACGTCCTTTCCGGCGCCAACGTCAACTTCCACGGCTTGCGCTATGTGTCTGAACGCTGCGAGCTGGGGGAACAGCGCGAAGCGTTACTGGCGGTGACCATTCCGGAAGAAAAGGGGAGCTTCCTCAAATTCTGCCAGTTGCTTGGCGGGCGTATGGTCACCGAATTTAACTACCGTTTTGCCGACGCGAAAAATGCCTGTATTTTTGTCGGCGTACGCGTCAGTCAGGGGCTGGAGGAGCGAAAAGAGATTATCACCCAACTGTGCGACGGCGGTTATAGCGTAGTGGATCTCTCCGACGATGAAATGGCGAAGCTGCATGTGCGCTATATGGTCGGCGGACGCCCCTCCAAGCCATTACAGGAGCGTTTGTATAGTTTCGAATTTCCGGAGTCGCCCGGCGCGTTGCTCAAATTCCTGCATACGCTTGGCACGCACTGGAATATTTCGCTATTCCATTACCGCAGCCACGGTACCGATTATGGCCGCGTGCTGGCGGCGTTCGAGTTAGGCGATCATGAGCCGGATTTCGAAACCCGGCTGCATGAGCTGGGCTATGAATGCCATGATGAGAGCAATAACCCGGCGTTCCGGTTCTTTCTGGCGGGTTAATTCAGCGTTTAGTTTTTCGGGCCCACAAAGTAAAGTGGGCCTGATATCCAGATATGATCTTCCCTCAGTTATTGGGCTTTTCTGCCAGCCAGGAGCATCCACTCATTTAATTTTGCGAGACGTTTTCCAGAAGGCGCCCAATCTGCTTGTGGTGAAACTCGGCTCACCATATCGTTAGCACCGCCATCACTCGCACCTGTTAAAAACAATGTATAAAATTTTATACACAAGGATGTTATGTTACTCACCCTCGCTCTCTCCAATGAAAAAGAAATTCGATGAGTGGGATCTTCTCTGGAGGATCTCCTGGCTTTTCCCATAACGGTATGTAAAGCAGTCGGTTATCAGCTTCATAAAATTCAATATGGAATTGAACCGGATGACTGGAAACCGTTTTCAGAAATTGGGGCTGGGGTAAATGAAATTCGGATTCGTGACAACAATGGTATCTATCGCGTTATGTATGTCGCTAAGTTTGAAGAAGCACTCTACGTTTTGCATAGTTTCCAAAAACAGACGCAACAAACCAGTCAGCACGATAAAAACATCGCCAGAACGCGTTATAACCGGGTGGTGCAACAACGGAGAAACAGCTTGTGATTGACAAAACTGATAGTGATATTCGCCATGTGACGCCATCTGGCGGTAATGTTTTTGCTGATTTGGGGTTTGATAAGCAGGACGCAGAAAAGTTTTACGCTGATTCCCTGAGTGAAATCGAAAACACGTTAGCCATTAAAGAACAGCTCATGGAAGAAATTACCCTCTGGATTACGCGAAACCAAATGAAGCAAGCCGAGGTTGCTACAGTTTTGCATATATCCCGACCGCGCGTTTCGGATGTCGTCAACAAGAAATGCAGCAAATTCACCATTGATGCTCTGGTGAATATGCTTAGCCGTATTGGGAAGCCTGTTCGGGTAATGGTAGGGCCGTAAAACTAATTCGGTAAAATCTTCCAGAACGCATCAATTAGCGGCTCATGCAGCCGCTTTTTTTGCGCGCAGACGCCCAGTTCAAACGGCGTTTTTTCGTCGCTGCGCTCTAAAATCATCACCCGATTGCGCACCGGCTCCGGGCTGTTTTCCAGCACCACTTCCGGCAGCAGCGCCACGCCGCAGCCCAGCGCTACCATCGATACCATTGCTTCATGGCCGCCCACTGTCGCGTAAATTGACGGGTTACTGATTTTGTGGCGACGGAACCACAGCTCAATGCGGCGGCGTACCGGCCCCTGATCGGCCATGATAAACGGCACCGTCGACCAGTCGGGCTTATCGACCGACACCTGATTGCGCACCGGGCAGGGCAGCGCCGGGGCGATCAGCACCACTGCCAGATTCTCCAGCATCGAAAAGGCGACCGCGCCGGGCAGCGTTTCCGGCTTACCGGCAATCGCCAGATCGGCCTCGCCGGTGACCACTTTGTCCATGGCGTCGGCGGCGTCGCCGGTGGTGAGCTTAATTTCCACCGAGGGATGTTCGGCGCGGAAGCGGTCGAGGATCGGCGGCAGGTGACTGTACGCCGCGGTCACTGAACAGAAGATATGGAGTTCGCCGGAAAGGGACGGCCCCTGCTGATCGAGGGTATGGCGCAACTGCTGATATTGCAAAAGCGTCTGTTGGGCAAACACTCGCAGCTCTTCACCCGCTTCGGTCAGCGTGACCGTGCGGTTATCACGTACAAACAGCGGCTGGCCGAGATCTTCTTCCAGCCGCTGAATCTGTCGGGAAAGGGTGGAGGGGCTGACGTGCATCGCCCGCGCGCTGCGGCCAAAGTGGCGGCTTTCCGCCAGATGCAGGAAGGTTTTTAGATCGCGTAAATCCACAGACAGACCTCCGGTTTTTGACGTTGCATAAACCGCAACATAACGTTGTGAATATATCAATTTCCGCAATAAATTTCCTGTTGTAATGTGGGTTCATTCGCACAGATAGCAATCTGTAAACCGAACAATAAGCGCGACAACACAACATCACGGAGTACACCATCATGGCTAACTACTTTAATACACTGAATCTGCGCCAGCAGCTGGCGCAGCTGGGTAAATGTCGCTTTATGGGCCGCGACGAATTCGCCGATGGCGCGAGCTACCTGCAGGGTAAAAAAGTGGTCATCGTCGGCTGTGGCGCTCAGGGGCTGAACCAGGGCCTGAACATGCGTGACTCCGGTCTGGATATTTCCTACGCCCTGCGTAAAGAAGCCATTGCTGAGAAGCGTGCCTCCTGGCGTAAAGCGACCGAAAACGGCTTCAAAGTGGGTACCTACGAAGAGCTGATCCCGCAGGCGGACCTGGTGGTTAACCTGACGCCGGACAAACAGCACTCCGACGTTGTGCGTTCCGTACAGCCGCTGATGAAAGATGGCGCGGCGCTGGGTTACTCCCACGGCTTCAACATCGTGGAAGTGGGCGAGCAGATCCGTAAAGACATCACCGTAGTGATGGTCGCGCCGAAGTGTCCGGGCACCGAAGTGCGCGAAGAGTACAAACGTGGTTTCGGCGTGCCGACGCTGATCGCGGTACACCCGGAAAACGACCCGAAAGGCGAAGGTATGGCGATTGCTAAAGCCTGGGCGGCGGCCACCGGTGGTCACCGTGCGGGCGTACTGGAATCTTCTTTCGTTGCGGAAGTGAAATCTGACCTGATGGGCGAGCAGACTATTCTGTGCGGTATGTTGCAGGCCGGTTCTCTGCTGTGCTTCGACAAGCTGGTGGCAGAAGGCACCGACCCGGCATACGCCGAAAAACTGATTCAGTTCGGCTGGGAAACCATCACCGAAGCGTTGAAGCAGGGCGGCATCACCCTGATGATGGACCGTCTGTCTAACCCGGCGAAACTGCGTGCTTACGCGCTGTCCGAACAGCTGAAAGAGATCATGGCGCCGCTGTTCCAGAAACATATGGATGATATCATCTCCGGCGAATTCTCTTCCGGCATGATGGCTGACTGGGCTAACGACGATAAGAAACTGCTGACCTGGCGTGAAGAGACCGGTAAAACCGCGTTCGAAACCGCGCCGCAGTTTGAAGGTAAAATCGGCGAGCAGGAGTACTTCGATAAAGGCGTGCTGATGATCGCGATGGTGAAAGCGGGCGTTGAGCTGGCGTTCGAAACCATGGTCGATTCCGGCATCATCGAAGAATCCGCTTACTACGAATCACTGCACGAACTGCCGCTGATCGCCAACACCATCGCCCGTAAGCGTCTGTATGAAATGAACGTGGTTATCTCCGATACCGCAGAATACGGTAACTACCTGTTCTCTTACGCTTGCGTACCGCTGCTGAAACCGTTTATGGCGGAATTGCAACCGGGCGATCTGGGTAGTGCTATCCCGGAAGGCGCGGTAGACAACGCACAGCTTCGCGACGTGAACGACGCGATTCGTAGTCATGCGATTGAGCAGGTAGGTAAGAAACTGCGCGGCTATATGACGGATATGAAGCGTATTGCGGTAGCGGGTTGATATACCTTGTCGGGGGGCGCTAGCGCTTACCCGACCTACAAAATCAAGCAGACGATGTAGGCCGGGTAAGGCGTAGCCGCCACCCGGCTTTTTATTTGCGATACAATACTTTAATGATGTGGTAACCGAACTGAGTATGCAGCGGGCCGGTTGGCTCCAGTACCGGGCAGGAAAAGACTACTTTATCGAATGCCGGAACCATCTGGCCCTGACGAAATTCGCCTAAATGACCGCCTTTTTTACCGGATGGGCAGATAGAATGCTTCTTCGCCAGCTTCTCAAAATCGCCGCCGTTTTTAATTTGCTCCAGAAGATCTAAAGCCAGTTTCTCTTCTTTTACAAGAATATGCAGTGCTGCTGCTATTTTTGCCATTATTGTGTTCTCACGTCGCAAAGATTGGCCGTCACTTTATCACTCCTTAGGCCGTCAGACATATACTCTTCGCCATTACAGGACAGATGTCCCGCCTGATTTAATGAACCGGGAGATAAGCGGCATTTTTAGCGGGCGTATTTCGGATGCGCGGGACGACGGTCCTGTCCTTTCTGACAAGGGGCGAGATACCATGAACATAATGAAAAACGCAGAATTTCCAGACGACTGGCTTTTAGGGCTACGCCAGGTCGTACGCGACCCAGTGCTCTATGAATTACTCAAATACTGCCCGTTGGAAATCATGCAGTGCTGGCGATTTGACGACATTTCCCGTGGCGCGCTTATCTGCCGCCAGGGGGAAATATGCCAGCAATTTTCACTCATTGTGGCCGGCGAAGTGGATGTTTTTTACGAAGCTGAAGATGGACGCCGTTACCGGCAGGCGCGTTATGGCAAAGGAGATATGCTGGGCGAGCTAGAGATATTTGAGTCGCGGCATTACATCTGTTCTGTCGTAGCCGTCGGCAATGTACAGCTACTCAGCCTGCCGCAAGCGCATTTTTGCCGCTGGCTGACGCTGGATAACCACTTTAACCAGCGAATGCTGCGGTTTTTCAGCCAACAGTATTACCAGTTGTCGAAAAAGGCCAGTAGCGACAATTTGTACTCGCTGCATCAGCGCGTATGCCAGGCATTATGGCTGCGTTATCAACAATATGAATCAACCACTATTTTGCTTGATAAGCAGAATCTTGGTCAGGAATTTGCGGCGACGACGCGCAGCATCAACCGGATACTGCACGATCTGAAATCGCTGAACATTATTGATACCGACGGTGAGCGGATCATTTTACTGGCTCCTGAAAAACTCAAACAGGAGGCGGAAATCTGAACCTCTCAGAACAATAAGGAGACGGGAGATGCAACCCCATATTCGGCTTAACACAAGCATGACCCGCGCGAAATATGCGCTTTTGCCCGGCGATCCCGGGCGGGTGGATAGAATCGCCCGTTTTCTTGATAAGGCTGAGATTCTGGGGCAAAACCGGGAGTTTCGCGCGGCGCGCGGCTGGTACCAGGGGGTTGAAATAGTCGTGCTTTCCACGGGAATCGGCGGACCGTCAACCGCTATCGCCATTGAGGAGTTACGCCAGGTTGGCGTCAACACGCTAATCCGTATCGGTAGTTGCGGCGCGTTGCAGGACTCGCTGGCGTTGGGCGATGTGATCATCGCCCACGGCGCGGTGGCTGACGACGGTGCCAGCAAAACCTATGCGCCCGCCAGTTATCCGGCCTGTGCGGACCCGTATCTTACCGCCACGCTGATACAGCAGGCGAAACAGATGAACATCTCTGCCGTTTGCGGGCTGGTACGCAGCCATGACAGTTTTTATACCGATCGCGAAGCTGAACTGGATGCCGAATGGTCGGCCAGGGGAGTTCTCGGCGCGGATATGGAAACCGCCGCGCTGATGGTGGTGGGGGCGTTACGTGGGCTGCGTACCGCGTCGTTGCTAAACGTGGTCGTCGCGCATAGTGGCTGTCTGGAGAGCAGCATTAACCATTATGTTCAGCAGGAAACCTTGTGCCAGCAAGGTGAAGAGCGCCAGATTTCTCTGGCGCTTCAGGCCATTTATTTCGATAGTTTGCAAGGAGAGCAATGATGGACTTTTTCAGCATTAACAATGTAATGGTCAACATTCCTCTCGGCGAGGGTGGGTATGCGCTGTCGTGGATTGAGGCTATCGGCACCGTCTTTGGCTTATTGTGCATCTGGTGCGCCAGCCGGGAAAAAATCGTTAATTACCTGTTTGGTTTGATTAACGTCACTCTGTTTGCCGCCATCTTTTTTCAGATTCAACTGTATGCCAGCTTGCTACTTCAGGTGTTTTTCTTTGCGGCGAATATTTACGGCTGGTACGCATGGAGCCGGCAGAATGACGCCCGGGAAGCTGCTCTGAAAGTACGCTGGCTTTCTCGTCAACAAACATGGAGGTTGGGGGGCGTATGTATTATCGCCATTCTGCTGATGACGTGGTTTATCGATCCGGTCTTCGCTATGTTGACCCGCGTTATGCTCGCTCTGCTGCAAACGGTAGGTATGCAGGTGGCGATGCCTGAACTCCAGCCGGATGCGTTCCCGTTCTGGGATTCCACCATGCTGGTGTTGTCGATTGCGGCGATGGTGCTGATGACCCGCAAGTACGTGGAAAACTGGCTGCTGTGGGTGATTATTGATGTAATTAGCGTCGTGATCTATGCAGTACAGGGCGTTTATGCGATGTCGCTTGAGTATGTTCTGCTGACGGCGATCGCGCTAATGGGTTCTTACAGTTGGATCAAGAGCGCACAGCGTAATGGCTATACGCCGCTTGCCGCCAGAGCCTGCTGATTGACCTTTTCCAGGCTGCCTGAAAAAGCAGCCTGGTCTTCTCTGGGCCTCGCTTTCTGCTACAATCCCTCCCCCGTTCGAAGATTGAGCACTATTCCCATGCGTTTAAATCCCGGCCAACAACACGCTGTCGAATTCGTCACCGGACCCTGCCTGGTGCTGGCAGGAGCGGGTTCTGGTAAAACTCGCGTAATTACCAATAAAATCGCCCACCTGATCCGCGGATGCGGCTATCAGGCCCGGCATATTGCGGCGGTGACGTTTACCAACAAGGCAGCGCGTGAGATGAAAGAACGCGTCGGGCAGACGCTCGGCCGTAAGGAAGCGCGCGGTTTGATGATCTCCACCTTTCATACGCTAGGGCTGGATATTATTAAGCGTGAGTACGCTGCGCTGGGGATGAAATCGAACTTTTCATTGTTTGACGATACCGACCAGGTCGCCTTGCTCAAAGAGCTGACCGAAGGCCTGATCGAAGACGACAAGGTTCTGTTGCAACAGCTGATCTCCACGATCTCCAACTGGAAAAACGATCTCAAAACGCCTGCGCAGGCAGCGGCGGGGGCGAAAGGTGAACGCGATCGTATTTTTGCCCACTGCTACGGGCTTTACGACGCCCATATGAAGGCATGTAACGTTCTCGATTTTGATGATTTGATTTTGCTGCCGACGCTGCTGCTGCAACGCAATGACGAGGTGCGCGAGCGCTGGCAGAATAAAATTCGTTATCTGTTGGTGGATGAATATCAGGATACTAACACCAGCCAGTATGAGTTGGTTAAGCTGCTGGTCGGGCAACGCGCGCGCTTTACGGTCGTAGGCGATGACGATCAGTCTATCTACTCCTGGCGCGGGGCGCGTCCGCAAAACCTGGTGTTACTGAGCCAGGATTTTCCGGCGCTGCAGGTGATTAAACTGGAGCAAAACTATCGTTCTTCGGGCCGTATCCTGAAAGCGGCGAATATTCTCATCGCCAACAATCCGCACGTCTTTGAAAAGCGCCTCTTTTCCGAACTCGGTTACGGCGCGGAACTCAAAGTGTTAAGCGCAAACAATGAAGAGCATGAAGCTGAGCGCGTTACCGGCGAACTGATTGCCCATCACTTTGTGAACAAGACCCAGTACAAGGATTACGCCATTCTGTATCGCGGGAATCATCAGTCGCGGGTATTTGAAAAATTCCTCATGCAGAACCGCATTCCGTACAAAATTTCCGGCGGCACCTCATTTTTCTCCCGTCCGGAGATTAAAGACTTGCTGGCCTATCTGCGGGTGTTGACCAACCCGGATGATGACAGCGCTTTCCTGCGCATCGTGAATACGCCAAAACGCGAAATCGGTCCGGCCACTCTGCAAAAGCTGGGTGAATGGGCAATGACGCGTAATAAAAGCCTGTTTACCGCCAGCTTTGATATGGGGCTTAGCCAGAAGCTGACCGGACGTGGTTACGATTCATTGACGCGTTTTACCCACTGGCTGGGGGAAATCCAGCGTCTGGCCGAACGCGAGCCTGTCGCCGCCGTGCGCGATCTCATCCACGGTATTGACTATGAATCCTGGTTGTACGAAACCTCGCCGAGCCCCAAAGCGGCGGAAATGCGTATGAAAAACGTTAACCAGCTCTTTAGCTGGATGACTGAGATGCTGGAAGGCAACGAACTTGATGAGCCGATGACGCTCACCCAGGTGGTTACACGCTTTACGCTGCGCGATATGATGGAGCGCGGCGAGAGCGAAGAAGAGCTGGATCAGGTACAGTTGATGACGCTTCATGCGTCGAAAGGACTGGAATTCCCGTATGTCTATATGGTGGGAATGGAAGAAGGATTTTTGCCGCATCAAAGCAGCATTGACGAAGACAATATTGAGGAAGAGCGTCGGCTGGCCTATGTCGGGATCACTCGTGCGCAGAAAGAGCTCACCTTTACATTATGTAAAGAGCGCCGTCAGTATGGGGAACTGGTGCGCCCGGAACCCAGTCGCTTCCTGTTAGAACTGCCGCAGGATGATTTAATCTGGGAGCAGGAGCGCAAAGTGGTAAGCGCTGAGGAGCGAATGCAAAAAGGGCAAAGTCACCTGGCTAATCTGAAAGCCATGATGGCGGCAAAGCGAGCGAAATCGTAGGCCGGATAAGCGAAGCGTCATCCGGCAATCAGACTACGGTTAGCGAACGTCCAGCGGCCAGTGTACATAGCTTTGCCACTGGCTTTCCTGATCAATCAACTCCTTACCCAGCGGGTGATGTGCCAGCCAGTCGCCAGGCAAGGTTAACGTCAGATTTTCATTTAGCGC
This sequence comes from Salmonella sp. NW1250, assembly GCF_051812965.1. Classification (NCBI taxonomy): domain Bacteria; kingdom Pseudomonadati; phylum Pseudomonadota; class Gammaproteobacteria; order Enterobacterales; family Enterobacteriaceae; genus Salmonella; species Salmonella sp. NW1250. Next base: position 18,749 of record NZ_JAMNDD010000016.1, read on the forward strand.
CTGTAGCGTAATTTCTGGTACCAGATCGTCACGACGGCGACCGGCAAAAAGAATCGCCAGGCGCAGCAAACGGCATAGCTGTTCCGCAACACGGGGCGGTACCGCGTTTTGCTGATGAAGCGAAGAGAGATCGACCGGATTGCTCTGATTCAGTAAGAGGGTGGCGAGCAACTTTTTCTGCGCGGGCGTATAGCCAGGCAGATCCAAATGGCGTACTAAATAGGCGGCATGATAGGGTGCCTGTTTAAAATCAACGCTCAGACCGATCTCATGCAATTGGCAAGCGCTAAGCAACAGTTCACGACTGATAGGTTCAATATGCCAGGCATTTTCTACCTGTTTGAGGAAGTTATCTGCCAGCTTCGCCACGCGATTTGCCTGCTCGGTATCGACGATAAACCGACGCTGAATGTTCCGCAGCGTGCGGCTGCGGATATCCTGATCTACCGCCAGATGCAACATCCCATACACCAGCCCTTCGCGTAACGCGCCGCCTGCCAGCGTCATGCTCTGGATGTTCAGCTCGGTAAATATCGCGATCAGAATAGCCAGCCCGCTTGGGAAAACCAGCGCGCGCTCCAGCGTCAGGCCCTCGATTTCCAGCTCTTCCAGACGCCCGCACTGTATCGCGCGTTGTTTTAGCTGCTGCAGTTTGGCGAGCGTAATGCGCTCGTCCATCCCCTGCGCCATCATGATTTCCTGCAATGCCTGTACGGTGCCGGAGGCACCCACGCAGACCTTCCAGCCATGAAAACGCAGTTCATCGGCGACCGGACGCAGTACATCGCGCGCGGCTTTCTCCGCATCATCAAAGTTTTCTTGCGCCAGATTACGATCGCTAAAATAGCGTTCAAGCCACGTTACGCAGCCCATCGACAGGCTAAACAGCGACGTGGTTTGCGCGCCAGTGCCGGTAACCAGTTCAGTGCTGGCGCCGCCGATATCCACCACCAGTCGCTGATCTGCGCCGCCGGTGGTATGAGCGACCCCCTGATAAATTAGCCGCGCCTCTTCTTCGCCGCTGATAACCTGCACCGGACAACCAAGGATAGTCTGCGCTTTCGCGATAAATTCACCCGCATTGACGGCGAGACGCAATGTTGCGGTGGCAACCACGCGGATTTGTGGCTGCGGGATATCCTGCAAACGTTCAGCAAACAGACGCAGGCATTGCCAGCCGCGTTCCATCGCTTCGGCTGAAAGGTGGTTGTCGTGGTTCAGACCCGCGGCCAGACGCACCTTGCGTTTTATTCGGGTCAGCGTCTGGATGCTTCCCGCCGCCTCGCGCACGACCAGCATATGAAAACTATTGGAACCGAGATCAATGGCGGCATACAACGAGGTGGAATTCATACACTTCATCCTTCAACCTGTATCCATGTTGGCTGCGTACTCTTCCTAAGCTCATCGGGATTTGTTTTCTTGCCGCCTTGATACAGGCTAAATGATTTTGTGTATGGCATAACTTTTCTTAACCTGAACGACGACGATTACGCGGAGCGCCAGCGCGGCGCGGACCATTGCCAGGACGCGCACGCGTCAGGCGCAACGGCTTGGGCAGATCGTTCATGAGCGCTTCCGGATTGTATTTGCTGACCGGAATCGAGTGGCCGATATAGCTCTCAATGGCGGGCAGATTCAGCGCATACTCTTCGCAAGCCAGGCTGATGGAATGTCCGCTGGCGCCAGCGCGACCGGTACGACCGATACGGTGAACATAGTCTTCACAATCGTCTGGCAGATCGTAGTTAAAGACGTGCGTTACGGCGGGGATATGCAACCCGCGCGCCGCGACATCGGTCGCCACAAGAATATCCAGATCGCCGCGGGTGAACTCATCCAGAATCCGCAGGCGCTTTTTCTGCGCGACGTCGCCGGTCAGCAGACCAACACGATGGCCATCTGCCGCCAGATGTCCCCAGATATCTTCGCAACGATGCTTGGTGTTGGCGAAAATAATGGCGCGATCCGGCCACTCTTCTTCGATCAGCGTTTGCAGTAAACGCATTTTCTCTTCATTAGAGGGGTAGAAAAGCTCTTCTTTAATGCGGTGGCCGGTCTTTTGCTCCGGTTCCACTTCAACATATTCGGCGTTGTTCATCTGTTCAAACGCCAGCTCGCGAACCCGATAAGACAGGGTGGCGGAGAACAACATGTTCAGACGCTGCGCAGCCGGCGGCATACGACGGAACAGCCAGCGGATATCTTTAATAAAGCCCAAATCGTACATGCGATCGGCTTCATCGAGTACGACGACCTGAATGGCGCCGAGGTTAATGTGATTTTGTTTGGCGTAGTCGATCAGTCGGCCCGTCGTACCAATAAGAATATCAACGCCGCTTTCCAGCACTTTAAGCTGCTTGTCGTAACCATCGCCGCCGTAAGCCAGGCCTAATTTTAAGCCTGTCGCTTGCGCCAACGGCTCCGCGTCTGCGTGAATTTGTACGGCTAATTCACGCGTCGGCGCCATGATCAGCGCGCGCGGCTGGTTCACCTTGCGATCGTCGATCGCGGGATGAGAAAGTAAATAATGAAACGTTGACGTCAGAAACGCCATCGTTTTCCCGGTACCGGTTTGCGCCTGCCCTGCAACGTCACGACCCGCCAGCGTTAGCGGAAGGGCCAGTGCCTGAATGGGCGTACAATTATAAAACCCTTTTTTTTCAAGGGCTTCAACCACCTGTGGGTGCAGGGCGAAGTCGGAAAACTTCTGTTCTGTTAAATGTGTTTTGCTCATAGTGTGGTAGAATATCAGCTTACTATTGCTTTACGAAAGCGTATCCGGTGAAATAAAGTCAACCTTTGTTGGCGAAGTTAACATCAGCACCTCGTTGGTTAATGCTACACCAACACGCCAGGCTTATTCCTGTGGAGTTATATATGAGCGATAAAATTATTCACCTGACTGACGACAGTTTTGACACGGATGTACTCAAAGCGGACGGGGCTATCCTCGTTGATTTCTGGGCAGAGTGGTGCGGGCCGTGTAAAATGATCGCTCCGATTCTGGATGAAATCGCTGACGAATATCAGGGCAAATTGACCGTTGCCAAACTGAACATTGACCAGAACCCAGGTACTGCGCCTAAATATGGCATCCGCGGTATTCCGACTCTGCTGCTGTTTAAAAACGGCGAAGTGGCGGCAACCAAAGTAGGCGCACTGTCTAAAGGTCAGTTGAAAGAGTTTCTCGACGCCAATCTGGCGTAATACCTTTTATACGTCGAATGACAAAGGCGCTGTATGGTCAGGCGTCTGTCATTCGACGAATGATTAAGGTATCAGGCAGTTTCGTGGCGTCTGTTGTCCTTACGTTATTCTTAAATTGTCAGGATCTCTGGACGCCCGGTCTGAGTCGTGCTAAGTTAGTATTGACTTCGAATTAAACATACCTTATTAAGTTTGAATCTGGTTTTATCCGTCACTTCCCGTTTTTTCTCGCACGAGAAGTGGAAAGATTCCTGGCTCTTCGCTCATTCCGTCTTGTCGTTTCAGTTCTGCGTACTTTCCTGTGACCAGACAGCGAACAGACATGAGTTGATAGCCGTAAACAGGCATGGATGACCCTGCCATACCATTCACAACATTAAGTTCGAGATTTACCCCAAGTTTAAGAACTCACACCATTATGAATCTTACCGAATTAAAGAATACGCCGGTTTCTGAGCTGATCACTCTCGGCGAAAGTATGGGGCTGGAAAACCTGGCCCGTATGCGCAAGCAGGACATTATTTTTGCCATCCTGAAGCAGCACGCAAAGAGTGGCGAAGATATCTTTGGCGACGGTGTGCTGGAGATATTGCAGGATGGATTTGGTTTCCTCCGTTCTGCAGACAGCTCCTACCTCGCCGGTCCTGATGATATCTACGTTTCCCCCAGCCAAATCCGCCGTTTCAACCTCCGCACTGGTGATACCATTTCTGGTAAGATTCGCCCGCCGAAAGAAGGTGAACGCTATTTTGCGCTGTTGAAAGTTAACGAAGTTAACTACGACAAACCGGAAAACGCCCGTAACAAAATCCTCTTTGAGAACTTAACCCCGCTGCACGCAAACTCTCGTCTGCGTATGGAGCGTGGTAACGGTTCTACCGAAGACTTAACGGCACGCGTTCTGGATCTGGCTTCGCCGATTGGTCGCGGCCAGCGCGGTCTGATTGTCGCGCCGCCGAAGGCGGGTAAAACCATGCTGCTGCAGAACATCGCGCAGAGCATCGCGTATAACCACCCAGACTGCGTGCTGATGGTGCTGCTGATTGACGAACGTCCGGAAGAAGTAACCGAGATGCAGCGTCTGGTGAAAGGCGAAGTGGTTGCTTCTACCTTTGACGAACCGGCATCCCGCCACGTTCAGGTTGCTGAAATGGTTATCGAGAAGGCGAAACGTCTGGTTGAACACAAGAAAGACGTTATCATTCTGCTCGACTCCATCACCCGTCTGGCGCGTGCCTACAACACCGTGGTGCCGGCTTCCGGTAAAGTATTGACCGGTGGTGTGGACGCTAACGCCCTGCATCGTCCGAAGCGTTTCTTCGGCGCGGCGCGTAACGTGGAAGAGGGCGGTAGCCTGACTATCATCGCGACGGCGCTAATCGATACCGGTTCCAAGATGGACGAAGTTATCTACGAAGAGTTTAAAGGCACCGGTAACATGGAGCTGCATCTCTCGCGTAAGATCGCTGAAAAACGTGTCTTCCCGGCTATCGACTACAACCGTTCCGGTACCCGTAAAGAAGAGCTGCTCACCACTCAGGAAGAGCTGCAGAAAATGTGGATCCTGCGTAAAATCATCCATCCGATGGGTGAAATTGACGCGATGGAATTCCTCATTAACAAACTGGCGATGACCAAAACTAATGACGACTTTTTCGAGATGATGAAGCGCTCATAACCTGGTCTTTACCTGAAAACGCCACGTTTTTACGTGGCGTTTTTGTTTTATATCTGTAATCTTAACGACACATTTACAAAATGATGATAAACCGGGTCGGGGCTTCGCCATCCATTCGTTATCGGTATCGTGTGGTTGATATTTAAACAATTCTGCCTGATTCAGAGCAGGGTTTCCCTTCTGAATAAAGGTCTTCATGGTTATACTTCTGGTACTAATTTTATCTGAGAGCACGCATTGTGAATTTACTGACCGTGAGTACTGATCTCATCAGTATTTTTTTATTCACGACACTGTTCCTGTTTTTTGCGCGTAAGGTCGCAAAAAAAATCGGTTTAGTGGATAAACCCAACTTTCGTAAACGCCACCAGGGGCTGATACCGTTGGTTGGAGGGATTTCGGTTTACGCAGGGATTTGCTTCACATTCGGAATTGTTGACCACTATATTCCTCATGCGTCGCTTTATCTTTCTTGTGCGGGCGTACTGGTTCTTATCGGTGCGCTGGACGACCGTTTTGATATCAGCGTAAAGATCCGTGCGACCATACAGGCCGCGATCGGTATCATTATGATGGTATTCGGTAAGCTCTATCTTAGCAGCCTCGGCTATATCTTTGGCTCCTGGGAGATGGTGCTCGGTCCCTTCGGCTATTTCCTTACTCTGTTTGCCGTATGGGCGGCGATCAACGCTTTCAATATGGTGGACGGTATTGACGGCCTGTTGGGCGGGCTATCCAGCGTCTCATTCGCGGCGATGGGGCTGATTTTATGGTTTGACGGTCAAACCAGCCTGGCAATATGGTGCTTCGCCATGATTGCCGCGATTCTGCCTTACATTATGCTTAATCTCGGTATTTTGGGGCGGCGTTATAAAGTCTTTATGGGCGATGCCGGTAGTACTCTGATTGGTTTTACCGTTATCTGGATCTTACTGGAAACGACGCAGGGGAAAACTCACCCTATCAGTCCGGTTACCGCGCTATGGATTATCGCTATCCCGCTGATGGATATGGTGGCGATTATGTATCGCCGTTTGCGTAAAGGGATGAGCCCCTTTTCCCCTGATCGTCAGCACATTCACCATCTTATCATGCGCGCCGGATTTACCTCTCGTCAGGCGTTTGTACTGATTACGCTTGCCGCCGCCATTCTGGCTGGAGTAGGCGTAGCTGCAGAATATTCTCATTTTGTTCCTGAATGGGTTATGTTGGTGCTCTTTTTGCTAGCATTCTTCCTCTATGGCTACTGCATTAAGCGGGCCTGGAAGGTGGCGAGATTTATTAAGCGTGTGAAGCGTCGCTTGCGCAGGCACCGTAAGAACCGGCCAAACTTAACCAAGTAAATGAGGATACGATGACACAACCATTACCGGGGGCACGCGCGGTGAGCGCTGAAAATGAACTGGATATTCGCGGGTTGTTTCGTACTTTATGGGCTGGCAAATACTGGATTATCGGCATTGGCCTGCTATTTGCCCTTATCGCGTTAGCCTATACCTTTTTTGCTCGTCAGGAGTGGAGTGCGACGGCGATCACCGATCGCCCAACCGTAAATATGTTGGGCGGTTATTACTCCCAGCAGCAGTTTCTGCGCAACCTGGATATTAAGACCGATCCCTCTTCTTCCGATAAGCCCTCGGTGATGGATGAAGCGTATAAAGAGTTCATCATGCAACTTGCCTCCTGGGATACGCGTCGCGATTTCTGGTTACAGACGGACTATTACAAGCAGCGAATGGTCGGGAATAGCAAAGCTGATGCGGCGATGCTTGATGAACTGATCAATAACATACAGTTTACGCCCGGCGATTTTACACGCGCCATCAACGACAATGTGAAGCTGATTGCTGAAACTGCGCCGGACGCCAATAATTTGCTGCGTCAGTATGTCGCATTCGCCAGCCAGCGGGCGGCGAGTCATCTGAATGATGAATTAAAAGGTGCCTGGGCTGCGCGTACCGTGCAGATGAAAGCCCAGGTCAAACGGCAGGAAGAGGTTGCGAAAGCGATCTATTCGCGTCGTGTAAACAGTATTGAACAGGCGCTCAAAATTGCGGAACAACATAATATTTCTCGTAGCGCGACGGATGTCCCGGCAGATGAATTACCGGACTCAGAGCTTTTTTTACTCGGTCGCCCTATGTTGCAGGCGCGTCTTGAAAATCTGCAAGCGGTTGGCCCTGCGTTCGATTTGGACTACTTTCAAAATCGGGCAATGTTGAATACGCTTAATGTGGGGCCGACCCTGGACCCTCGTTTTCAGACCTATCGTTATTTGCGTACGCCGGAAGAACCGGTAAAACGTGATAGCCCACGCCGAGCCTTCCTGATGATCATGTGGGGTATCGTTGGGGCGCTAATCGGTGCGGGCGTTGCCTTAACCCGTCGCCGCACGATTTAGCAACACCTCTGCAGTAGGGGGCTGGGCCCCTACTGTCTATTCGAAGAGAATCGATGTGAAAGTACTGACTGTATTTGGTACACGACCGGAGGCCATTAAGATGGCGCCTCTGGTCCATGCGCTGGAAAAAGATCCTCATTTCGAGGCCAAAGTATGCGTTACTGCGCAGCATCGGGAGATGCTTGATCAGGTATTAACTCTTTTTTCTATTGTGCCTGATTTCGATCTCAACATTATGCAGCCGGGACAGGGGTTGACGGAAATTACCTGCCGAATTCTGGAGGGATTAAAGCCGATCCTGGCAGATTTTAAACCTGATGTGGTGCTGGTTCATGGCGATACCACCACTACGATTGCTACCAGCCTGGCGGCTTTTTATCAACGAATTCCGGTAGGGCACGTAGAAGCCGGGTTGCGAACCGGCGATCTCTATTCCCCCTGGCCGGAAGAGGCAAACCGCACGCTGACCGGACATCTGGCGATGTACCACTTTGCGCCGACGGAAAACTCGCGGCAGAATCTGTTGCGGGAGAACATTCCGGATGAGCGCATTTTTGTCACTGGCAATACCGTTATTGACGCGCTGATCTGGGTACGCGATCGCGTTCTGACGAGCGATACATTACAGGCTGAACTGGCCGAGCAGTATCCTTTCCTCAACGCGAATAAGAAGATGATTTTGGTGACCGGTCATCGGCGTGAAAGCTTTGGTCAGGGCTTTGAGCATATCTGCCAGGCGCTGGCGGAAATCGCCGCCGCGAACCAGAATGTGCAAATTGTCTATCCGGTGCATCTCAATCCCAACGTCAGCGAACCTGTCAACCGTATCCTCGGCCATGTTGAAAACGTGGTACTGATTGAGCCGCAGGACTACTTACCTTTTGTCTGGCTGATGAATCACGCCTGGCTCATTCTGACCGATTCCGGCGGTATTCAGGAAGAAGCGCCGTCATTAGGTAAGCCGGTATTGGTCATGCGTGAAACCACAGAGCGTCCGGAAGCCGTTACCGCTGGTACGGTAAGACTGATCGGCACGGACTCCCGGCGCATTGTGGCGGAAGTTATGCGTCTGCTGCACGACGAAAATGAATATCAAACCATGAGCCGCGCCCATAATCCTTATGGTGACGGGCAATCATGCGCGCGCATTTTACAGGCGTTAAAAAGTTATCGGGTATCGTTATGAGTTTTACGACCATTTCTGTTATTGGGCTGGGGTATATCGGATTACCGACTGCGGCCGCTTTTGCTTCCCGCCAGAAGCAGGTTATCGGCGTGGATATCAACCAACATGCGGTAGACACCATAAATCGCGGTGAAATTCACATCGTGGAGCCGGCGTTGGGCAATGTGGTGAAGATGGCGGTGGAAGGCGGCTTTCTGCGTGCGACGACGACACCTGTCGAGGCCGATGCGTACCTGATTGCCGTGCCGACGCCATTCAAAGGCGATCACGACCCTGACATGGCCTATGTGGAAGCCGCGGCGAAATCCATTGCGCCGGTATTAAAAAAAGGGGCACTGGTGATTCTGGAATCAACATCGCCGGTCGGCGCAACGGAGCAAATGGCTGGCTGGCTGGCCGGGATGCGCCCGGATCTGACCTTTCCCCAGCAGGCGGGCGAGCAGGCCGACGTGAATATCGCCTATTGTCCGGAGCGTGTGCTGCCGGGTCAGGTGATGGTGGAACTCATTAAAAATGACCGCGTGATTGGCGGTATGACGCCAGTATGTTCGGCTCGCGCCAGCGCGCTGTACAAAATTTTCCTTGAGGGCGAATGCGTTGTCACCAACTCGCGCACCGCAGAGATGTGCAAGCTGACGGAAAATAGCTTCCGTGATGTGAATATCGCCTTTGCGAATGAATTGTCGCTGATTTGCGCCGAACAGGGGATTAACGTCTGGGAATTGATCCGTCTGGCGAACCGCCATCCGCGCGTCAATATTTTGCAGCCGGGCCCAGGCGTTGGCGGGCACTGCATTGCGGTCGATCCGTGGTTTATTGTGGCGCAAAATCCGCAGCAGGCGAGACTGATTCGCACCGCGCGTGAAGTGAATGACGGCAAACCGCACTGGGTGGTCGATCAGGTAAAAGCCGCGGTCGCAGATTGCCTGGCGGCCACCGATAAACGCGCCAGCGAAGTGAAAATCGCCTGTTTTGGGCTGGCCTTTAAGCCGAATATCGACGATCTGCGCGAAAGCCCGGCGATGGGGATCGCCCAAAGTATCGCCCGCTGGCACAGCGGCGAAACCCTGGTCGTCGAACCCAATATCCGTCAGTTGCCGAAAAAATTGGACGGACTTTGCACGCTGGCGAAACTGGACGCGGCGCTGACCGCCGCCGATGTGCTGGTGATGCTGGTCGATCACGACGAATTTAAAGCGATTCCCGGCGATGCGGTTCATCAACGTTATGTGGTTGATACCAAAGGGGTCTGGCGCTGATGAAACGCATTCTGGTGACCGGCGGCGCAGGCTTTATCGGATCTGCGGTGGTGCGGCATATCATCCATGAAACGGCAGACGCGGTGGTGGTGGTGGATAAACTCACCTATGCGGGCAACCTGATGTCTCTGGCGTCGGTGGCGCAAAGCGACCGTTTCGCCTTTGAGAAGGTGGATATCTGCGATCGGGCATCACTGGAGCGAGTTTTCCAGCAGTATCAGCCCGATAGCGTGATGCACCTGGCGGCGGAAAGCCATGTAGACCGTTCCATCGACGGCCCGGCGGCGTTTATTGAAACGAATATCGTTGGTACTTACACCTTGCTGGAAGCCGCTCGCGCTTACTGGTCCGCGCTTGACGCGGACGCTAAAGCGGCGTTCCGCTTCCACCATATCTCCACCGATGAAGTGTATGGCGATCTGCATACTGCAGACGATTTCTTCACCGAAACCACGCCATATGCGCCAAGCAGCCCTTATTCCGCCTCCAAAGCCAGCAGCGACCATCTGGTACGCGCCTGGTTACGTACCTACGGTCTGCCTACGCTTGTCACCAACTGCTCTAATAACTACGGGCCCTACCATTTCCCGGAAAAACTGATCCCGCTGATGATTCTGAATGCGCTGGCGGGTAAACCATTGCCGGTCTATGGCAACGGTCAGCAAATTCGCGACTGGCTGTATGTAGAGGATCATGCCCGTGCGTTGTATCACGTGGTGACGAACGGTGCGGTGGGCGAAACGTATAATATCGGCGGTCATAACGAACGTAAAAATCTGGATGTGGTCAGGACGATCTGCGCTCTGCTGGAAGAACTGGCCCCGCAAAAACCGCAGGGTGTAGCGAATTATCACGATCTGATTACCTTCGTCGACGATCGACCCGGCCATGACTTACGTTATGCCATCGACGCGTCGAAAATCGCCCGCGAGCTGGGCTGGACGCCGCAGGAAACCTTCGAAAGCGGGATGCGAAAAACCGTTCAGTGGTATCTCGCCAATGAGGCCTGGTGGAAACCCGTGCAGGATGGCAGTTATCAGGGCGAACGCTTAGGACTGAAACGCTAAACGACAGGTTCTTACTCCTGGAGGAGAAACGAATGAAAGGCATCATTCTGGCGGGAGGTTCCGGTACCCGGTTGCATCCCATTACGCGCGGCGTATCAAAACAGCTTCTGCCCGTCTACGACAAACCGATGATTTACTATCCGTTATCGGTGCTAATGCTGGCGGGCATTCGTGAGATCTTGATCATCACCACGCCGGAGGATAAACGCGACTTTCAGCGTTTGTTGGGCGACGGCGCAGCATTCGGTATCGATTTACATTATGCCGAGCAGCCCAGTCCGGACGGGCTGGCGCAGGCCTTTATCATTGGCGAAACGTTCCTCAACGGTGAACCCTCATGCCTGGTATTGGGTGACAATATCTTTTTTGGTCAGGGTTTTAGCCCCAAACTCCGTCAGGTCGCGGCACGTACCGAAGGCGCCACAGTATTTGGCTATCAGGTTATGGACCCGGAACGCTTTGGCGTCGTGGAGTTTGACGATGATTTTCGCGCGCTCTCGCTGGAAGAAAAGCCGAAACAGCCTAAATCTAACTGGGCGGTCACCGGCCTCTATTTCTATGACAGCAAGGTCGTCGAGTATGCGAAGCGCGTGAAACCGTCCGGGCGTGGCGAGCTGGAGATCACTTCTATCAATCAGATGTATCTGGAGGAAGGTAAGCTGACCGTTGAACTGCTGGGCCGCGGCTTCGCCTGGTTGGATACGGGCACCCACGACAGTCTGATTGAGGCGAGCACTTTTGTGCAGACGGTGGAAAAGCGCCAGGGCTTCAAAATTGCCTGTCTGGAGGAGATTGCCTGGCGCAACGGCTGGCTGGATGATGATGGTTTGAAACGCGCCGCCAGTCAGCTTGAAAAAACCGGCTATGGCCAATATTTACTGGAGTTGCTCCGTGCCCGTCCGCGCCAGTATTGAACCGTTACTCTGGGAAAATACGTTCTTTGGCGTGAATAGCGGCATTGTGCGTATCGATGCCTCAGCGCCCGAATTAACGCCAGAAGCGCTGCAGGCGTGGCAACGCGTGCAGGTAAAAGTGCCGGCTGAAAACATCGCCTGGCTGTCGGCGTTGCAATCGCTGGGATTCTCTTTGGTTGAAGGCGAGGTGGATTTTGCGTTGCCGGTAAAAGGGCATCGCGACCAGCATGGCGCGGAAATTGCACATCTTAAAGACATTCCTGCTTTGCGTCAGTTGGCCGGAGAGGCGTTTACGCAGAGTCGTTTTCGCGCGCCGTGGTATGCGCCCGACGCCAGCGCCCGTTTTTACGCCCAGTGGATTGAGAATGCGGTACGCGGCACGTTTGATCACCAATGCCTGGTCCTTCGCACGGAGACAGGCGCTATCCGCGGTTACGTCTCGCTGCGGGAATTGAATGATACCGACGCGCGTATCGGTCTGTTGGCCGGACGCGGCGCGGGAGCGGAACTTATGCAGGCGGCGATCTGTTGGGCGCAGAGTCGCGGCAAAGCAACATTGCGGGTGGCGACCCAATTGGGCAACACCGCCGCGCTTAAACGTTACATACAAAGCGGTGCCAACATCGAAAGCACTGCGTACTGGTTATACAGGTGACAACATGATTCCTTTTAATGCGCCGCCGGTGGTGGGAACCGAACTCGAATACATGCAGTCTGCAATGAGCAGCGGCAAACTGTGCGGCGACGGCGGCTTTACGCGTCGTTGCCAGCAGTGGCTGGAGCAACATTTCGGCAGCGAGAAGGTGTTGCTGACGCCTTCCTGTACCGCGTCGCTGGAGATGGCGGCTCTGTTGTTGGATATTCAGCCCGGCGATGAAGTGATCATGCCGAGCTTTACGTTTGTCTCCACCGCTAACGCTTTTGTCCTGCGCGGCGCGAAAATTGTATTTGTCGATATTCGTCCGGATACGATGAATATTGACGAAACGCTGATTGAGGCGGCGATTACTGATAAAACCCGCGCTATCGTGCCGGTACACTACGCTGGCGTCGCTTGTGAAATGGACGTCATCATGGCGCTGGCGGATAAGTATAATCTGTTCGTTGTCGAGGATGCCGCCCAGGGTGTGATGTCCACGTACAAAGGGCGCGCATTAGGGACGATCGGTCACATCGGCTGTTTTAGCTTCCATGAAACCAAAAATTACACCGCTGGCGGCGAAGGCGGCGCGACGCTGATCAACGATCGTACGCTGATTGAACGCGCGGAGATCATCCGCGAAAAAGGCACCAACCGTAGCCAGTTTTTCCGTGGTCAGGTGGATAAATACACCTGGCGGGATATCGGCTCCAGTTATTTGATGTCCGATCTGCAGGCTGCCTACCTGTGGGCGCAACTGGAGGCCGCCGATCGTATCAATCAACAGCGTCTGTCGCTGTGGCAGACTTACTACGATGCGTTAACGCCGCTGGCGCGCGCCGGGCGTATCGAGCTGCCTTCTATTCCGGAAAACTGCGGGCATAATGCCCACATGTTTTACATCAAACTGCGGGATATCGCCGATCGCAGCGCGCTGATTAATTTCCTGAAAGAGGCGGAAATCATGGCGGTATTCCATTACATTCCGCTGCATGATTGTCCGGCGGGCGATAAATTCGGCGAGTTTATCGGGGACGATGTCTACACCACAAAAGAGAGCGAACGTTTGTTGCGTCTGCCGCTGTTTTATAACCTTGCGCCCGTCGATCAACGAACGGTGATTACTACCTTGCTAAATTATTTCTCCTGATATGTCGCTTGCTAAAGCCTCCCTGTGGACGGCGGTCAGTACGCTGGTAAAAATTGGCGCCGGACTGCTGGTGGTGAAACTACTGGCCGTCTCTTTTGGTCCAGCGGGCGTCGGACAAGCGGGTAACTTCCGCCAGATGATCACCGTGCTGGGCGTATTGGCTGGCGCCGGGATATTTAACGGCGTTACCAAACTCGTCGCACAACATCATGATGACCCGGCGCAGTTACGTACTGTGGTAGGAACCTCCTCCGCGATGGTATTGGGGTTCTCTACGCTGCTGGCGCTGGTCTTCCTGCTGGCGGCGGCGCCGATTAGCCAGGGACTGTTCGGTCATACGGACTATCAAGGGTTGGTGCGTCTGGTTGCGCTGGTACAAATGGGGATCGCCTGGGCGAACCTGCTGCTGGCGCTAATGAAGGGCTTTCGTGACGCGTCGGGTAATGCCTTATCGTTAATTGTCGGCAGCTTTTTGGGTGTCGCCGCCTGGTATCTCTGCTACCGTGTCGGCGGCTATGAAGGCGCTCTGCTTGGCCTGGCGCTGGTGCCGGCGCTGGTGGTAGTGCCAGCCGGTATGATACTGATTAAGCGCGGCACCGTCCCGCTACGCTATCTCAAGCCCTCCTGGGACAATGGTCTGGCAGGGCAGCTCAGTAAATTTACCCTGATGGCGCTGATTACCTCCGTTACGATGCCGGTTGCCTATGTGATGATGCGAAACCAACTGGCCGCGCACTATAGCTGGAGCGATGTCGGGATCTGGCAGGGCGTAAGCAGCATTTCTGACGCCTATCTGCAATTTATCACCGCCTCCTTCAGCGTTTACCTGTTACCCACGCTCTCACGCCTGACGGAAAAACAGGACATTACGCGCGAAGTAGTAAAAGCGCTGAAATTTGTTTTACCGGCGGTTGCGGCGGCGAGTTTTACCGTCTGGCTACTGCGCGATTTTGCTATCTGGCTGCTTTTTTCCGCCAAATTCACCGCGATGCGCGATCTGTTCGCCTGGCAGTTAGTGGGCGACGTGCTGAAAGTCGGCGCCTATGTTTTCGGTTATCTGGTGATTGCCAAAGCGTCGTTGCGATTTTACATTCTGGCCGAAATTAGCCAGTTCATTCTGTTAACGGCGTTCGCTCATTGGCTGATTCCCGCTCACGGCGCGCTGGGTGCGGCACAGGCTTATATGGCCACCTATATTGTCTATTTTTCACTTTGTTGCGGCGTATTTTTACTCTGGCGTAGGCGAGCATGACTGTACTGATTCACGTCCTGGGATCGGATATCCCTCACCATAACCACACCGTGCTGCGGTTTTTCAATGATACGCTGGCCGCCACAAGCGAGCACGCGTGCGAATTTATGGTTGCCGGTGAAGATAACGGCTTCACGGAAAGCTGCCCGGCGCTCTCGCTTCGTTTTTATGGCAGTAAGAAAGCGCTGGCGCAGGCGGTTATCGCCAAAGCGAAAGCAAATCGTCGACAGAGATTCTTCTTTCACGGTCAGTTCAACACCAGCCTGTGGCTGGCGCTGTTAAGCGGCGGTATTAAGCCAGCTCAGTTTTACTGGCATATCTGGGGCGCGGATCTCTACGAAGTGTCCCACGGGCTGAAATTCCGCCTTTTCTACCCGCTTCGTCGTATCGCGCAGGGGCGAGTAGGGTGCGTATTCGCGACGCGCGGCGATCTCAGCTATTTTGCGCGCCAGCATCCGGACGTACGCGGCGAGTTGCTCTATTTCCCGACGCGCATGGATCCTTCCCTGAATGCTATGGCAAAAGAGCGCCAACGTGCGGGAAAATTGACCATTTTAGTAGGGAACTCCGGCGATCGCAGTAACCAACATATTGCGGCGTTACGGGCGGTGTATCAGCAGTTTGGCGACACGGTAAACGTGGTGGTGCCGATGGGCTATCCGGCCAATAACCAGGCCTATATTGATGAGGTTCGTCAGGTCGGTCTGGCGCTGTTTAGCGCCGAAAATCTACAAATTCTTAGCGAAAAAATGGAATTTGATGCCTATCTTGCGCTGTTGCGCCAGTGCGACCTCGGTTATTTTATTTTTGCCCGCCAACAGGGGATCGGGACGTTGTGTCTGCTAATTCAGGCCGATATCCCGTGCGTGTTGAGTCGCGACAATCCTTTCTGGCAGGATATGGCGGAACAGCATCTGCCCGTCCTGTTTACCACGGACGATCTTAATGAGCAGGTCGTGCGCGAGGCGCAGCGTCAGCTCGCATCGGTAGATAAAAGCGGCATCACCTTCTTTAGCCCCAACTACCTGCAACCGTGGCATAATGCGTTGAGAATCGCCGCAGGAGAAGCCGAATGAGTTTAATGCAATTCAGCGGGCTGCTGGTGGTCTGGCTGCTCTCTACGCTGTTTATCGCCACGCTGACCTGGTTTGAATTCCGCCGCGTGCGTTTTAACTTCAACGTTTTCTTTTCGTTGCTGTTTTTGTTGACCTTCTTTTTTGGTTTTCCGCTAACCAGCGTGCTGGTATTTCGTTTCGACGTTGGCGTCGCGCCGCCGGAAATCTTATTGCAGGCTCTATTATCCGCCGCCTGTTTCTACGGCGTGTATTACGTGACCTATAAAACGCGTTTACGCAAACGCGTTGTGGATGTACCACGCAAGCCGCTATTTACCATGAACCGGGTGGAAACCCACCTTACCTGGGTGATCCTGATGGGCATCGCGCTGGTGAGCGTGGCGATTTTCTTTATGCATAACGGCTTTTTGCTGTTCCGGCTGCACTCCTACAGCCAGATCTTTTCCAGCGAAGTCTCCGGCGTGGCGTTAAAACGGTTCTTCTATTTCTTCATTCCGGCGATGCTGGTGGTCTATTTCCTGCGCCAGGACAGCAAAGCGTGGCTGTTTTTTCTGGTGAGCACCGTCGCGTTTGGCCTGTTGACCTACATGATTGTCGGCGGCACGCGCGCCAACATCATTATTGCGTTTGCTATCTTCCTGTTTATCGGCATTATTCGGGGCTGGATCAGCCTGTGGATGCTGGCAGCGGCGGGCGTGCTGGGGATTGTCGGTATGTTCTGGCTGGCGCTCAAACGCTACGGATTAAATGTGAGCGGCGATGAGGCGTTCTATACGTTTCTTTATCTGACGCGCGATACCTTTTCGCCGTGGGAGAATCTGGCGCTGCTGTTGCAAAATTACCACAATATCGATTTTCAGGGGCTGGCCCCTATCGTGCGTGATTTCTACGTCTTTATTCCCACCTGGTTATGGCCGGGGCGACCCAGCATCGTGCTGAATTCTGCGAATTACTTCACCTGGGAAGTCCTGAACAACCATTCTGGCCTGGCGATATCGCCAACGCTTATCGGATCGCTGGTGGTCATGGGCGGGGCGCTGTTTATTCCGCTCGGCGCGATCGTCGTCGGGCTGATTATCAAATGGTTCGACTGGCTGTATGAGCTGGGTAACCGGGAGCCCAATCGCTATAAGGCGGCGATTCTGCACAGTTTCTGCTTTGGCGCCATCTTTAATATGATTGTGCTGGCGCGAGAAGGGCTGGATTCGTTTGTTTCGCGCGTGGTTTTCTTCCTGGTGGTTTTTGGCGCCAGTCTGCTGGTCGCTAAGCTTCTGTTCTGGTTATTTGATAGCGCCGGACTGATTCATAAACGTACAACTTCGCTCCCTCAGGCACAGGTGGAAGGAAAACTATGACCAATAATGCCGCTGCGCCCCTTTACTCGCTGCGCGGGTTACCTCTGATTGGCTGGCGCGACATGTCACATGCGCTGAATTATCTGTTTGCCGATGGACAACTGAAGCAAGGCACGTTGGTGGCGATCAACGCCGAAAAGCTGCTGACGGCGGAAGATAATCCGGAAGTACGCGCGTTGATAGCGGCGGCGGAATTTAAATATGCCGATGGCATCAGCGTGGTGCGTTCAATACGTAAAAAATTTCCGCAGGCGCAGGTTTCTCGTGTGGCTGGCGCCGACCTTTGGGAAGCGTTAATGGCGCGCGCGGGGAAAGAAGGCACACCGGTATTTCTTGTCGGCGGCAAGCCTGAGGTGCTGGCGCAGACGGAAGCAAAACTGCGGACGCAGTGGAACGTCAATATTGTGGGTAGCCAGGACGGTTACTTTACGCCGGAGCAGCGTCAGGCGCTATTTGCGCGTATCCATGCCAGCGGCGCGAAAATTGTCACCGTCGCGATGGGATCGCCAAAACAGGAATTGCTAATGCGCGATTGTCGGGAAGTGCATCCCCATGCGCTATATATGGGGGTGGGCGGTACCTATGATGTGTTTACTGGTCACGTCAAACGCGCTCCAAAAATATGGCAGAACCTGGGGCTGGAGTGGTTGTATCGTCTGCTTTCTCAACCGAAGCGTATTACCCGCCAGATACGTCTGCTGCGCTACCTTCGCTGGCACTATACTGGCGATCTCTAATTCTCCCTTCTGATACTTGAGCAGCGGATTGTGCTTATGGCGCTGCTCATTTACAACATAATCGATGATTTATTACACAATAAATGCATTTTTTTAATGCTCCATTTGCCATTTGTCCAAATTTAAGAAAATATTCGCAACAATCGATGTACCCATAACAATAACCGGTACTACCGGAACCGTTGCAAACACGACATGAGGATTTATGGCAGAGAAAAAACCGGAGCTACAGCGTGGGCTGGAAGCTCGTCATATTGAATTGATTGCCCTCGGGGGCACCATCGGCGTCGGACTCTTTATGGGCGCCGCCAGTACGCTGAAATGGGCGGGCCCGTCAGTGCTGCTGGCGTATATCATCGCCGGATTGTTCGTCTTTTTCATTATGCGTTCGATGGGGGAGATGCTCTTTCTGGAACCTGTTACCGGCTCCTTTGCCGTGTACGCCCACCGGTATATGAGTCCTTTTTTTGGCTATCTTACCGCCTGGTCATACTGGTTTATGTGGATGGCGGTCGGGATCTCGGAAATTACCGCCATTGGGGTCTACGTCCAGTTCTGGTTTCCGGAGATGGCGCAGTGGATACCGGCGCTGATTGCCGTCGGACTGGTTGCGTTGGCGAATTTGGCTGCGGTGCGCCTGTATGGTGAAATCGAGTTCTGGTTTGCGATGATCAAAGTCACCACGATTATTGTGATGATCATCATCGGTCTGGGGGTGATTTTCTTCGGCTTTGGTAACGGCGGCCAGGCGATTGGCTTTGGTAATCTGACCGAGCATGGCGGCTTTTTTGCCGGCGGCTGGAAAGGCTTTCTGACCGCATTATGTATCGTGGTGGCCTCTTATCAGGGGGTTGAGTTGATCGGTATTACCGCCGGTGAAGCGAAGAATCCGCAGGTGACGTTGCGTAGCGCGGTGGGTAAAGTGCTGTGGCGTATCCTGATTTTTTATGTTGGCGCGATTTTCGTGATCGTCACCATTTTCCCGTGGAATGAGATTGGCAGCAACGGCAGCCCCTTTGTACTCACCTTCGCGAAAATCGGCATCACCGCCGCGGCGGGCATTATCAACTTTGTCGTGCTGACGGCGGCGCTCTCCGGCTGTAACAGCGGAATGTATAGCTGTGGGCGTATGCTTTACGCGCTGGCGAAAAACCGTCAACTGCCGGCGGCAGTCGCGAAAGTCTCTCGCCACGGCGTGCCGGTCGCGGGCGTGGCGCTCTCTATTTTGATTTTGCTGGTAGGTTCTTGCCTGAACTACATCATCCCCAATCCGCAGCGCGTCTTTGTTTACGTTTATAGCGCCAGCGTACTGCCGGGGATGGTGCCGTGGTTTGTCATTCTGATTAGCCAACTGCGCTTTCGTCGGGCGCATAAAGAAGCGATTGCGGATCATCCTTTTCGTTCCATTATGTTCCCGTGGGCGAACTATTTGACGATGGCGTTTCTGGTTTGCGTTTTAATCGGCATGTACTTTAATGAAGATACGCGCATGTCGCTGTTTGTCGGCGTCATCTTCCTGCTGGCCGTCACGCTGGTCTACAAAGTTTTCGGCCTGAATCGTCACGGAACCGCCCACAAGGTGGGGGAATAAGCGCCAAAATGCGCAAAGCATAACCAAACGCGCATTTTATTTAAAAAGGCACTGGACAGCGGGGTGTGAAGTCCGTATTATCCACCCCCGCAACGGCGCTAAGCGCCCGTAGCTCAGCTGGATAGAGCGCTGCCCTCCGGAGGCAGAGGTCTCAGGTTCGAATCCTGTCGGGCGTACCATTTATTTAGGTGCTTGAGCTGCGGTGGTTTAATACCGCGTAAAAAGTTTCAGTGGTGGCTATAGCTCAGTTGGTAGAGCCCTGGATTGTGATTCCAGTTGTCGTGGGTTCGAATCCCATTAGCCACCCCATTAATATAGAGTTGTGAAACGCGAAGGTGGCGGAATTGGTAGACGCGCTAGCTTCAGGTGTTAGTGTCCTTACGGACGTGGGGGTTCAAGTCCCCCCCCTCGCACCACGACTCAATGAATTGAACTAAAAATTCAAAAAAGCAGTATATCGGCGAGTAGCGCAGCTTGGTAGCGCAACTGGTTTGGGACCAGTGGGTCGGAGGTTCGAATCCTCTCTCGCCGACCAATTTTGAACCCCGCTTCGGCGGGGTTTTTTGTTTTCTGTTCATTTTCAACTACTTATCCCGCACGTGTTGCCATTATGGTTTATTGGCGATATCCCAGACTTTATTTGTCGCTATTCGGTGACGAATAATCTATTGATTTATAATCACTTTATAAAAAGCATCCTGTTCTGTCTCCGCCGGGCGACACGCTAAAACCTCGCCAGCGGCGGGGGGATGTCAATCGCGTGAATTCTCTACGTTTTTTTAATGCCTGCGCCTGTTTTTTAGCGGTGCAAAGATGGCACGTTATGTGCAATAATGTACGGGTAGATGCTCATTCCATCTCTTATGTTCGCCTTCTGGCCTCATAAACTCAGGAATGATGCAGAGCCGTTTACGGTGCTTATCGTCCACTGACAGATGTCGCTTACGCCTCATCAAACACCCTGGACACAACGTTGAGTGAAGCACCCCTTTATGTTGTCATACAGACCTGTTTTGACGCCTGCCCCTTAACCGGGCAGGCGTTTTTTTATGCATCCCGAATGATTTTGTGTAGGTGGTAGGCCCGGTAAGCGAAGCGCCACCGGGCAAGAGGGAATTACTGCGGGGGATTGTTCTGTAATGTCAGCATCAGGCCGTCGCGCCGCATGGCGGCGGCCTCTTCCGGTTGATGCAGTCGATCAAGCGCATCGGCAAGCCAGGCATAATCATACGCGTCCGGGCGTTGTTTCAGCGCGGCGCGGAAAGCCAGGGTCGCCTCCTGCCATTCACCGTGTTTCATTAGCGACTGGCCGAGTGTGCTCCATAACAGCGGGCGATCGCCTATCGTCTTAAGTTGCTGGCGCAGCACTTTCTCCAGTTGTTCCGGATTATTGGTTCTGAGGCGAGGAATGGGCAGCACCAGCCGATCGTCATACTGGCGTTTCAGACCATCGATGATAATCTGCTGCGCCATATCATGATCGTCACATTCGATCAGATGCTCGGCCATCGCGACCTGCAGCGCCACCTGATGGCGGGTTTTACGGCTTTGGTTTTTCCACCAGGTGCGTAATCCTTCGCTGCCCTGCTCGGCGCGCGCCTGATCCATGAGTCCTATCCACGCCTGTTGTTCGAGCATGGCGCGATGCGCTTCATCGCCGACGTGTGCTTTCGCCATGGATGGGATGATATCCAGTAAAGAACTCCATGCGCTGGTGCGAATATAGGCCTGTTCCGCCAGACGCAGAACTTCCGGGTGACGCGGCGTGACCTCCAGCAGTTTGTCCACGCCGTGACGCGCCGCGTGATTTTCATTGCGCGCCAGCTGTAAGCGCACGCGTGTGATCTCGACCGGGATGGTGTCGTTCCCCGCCAACTCTGCCGCACGTTCAAGGTGCTGATTAGCGCGCGCTTCATCGCCGCGCTGCTGCGCCGCTTCTGCCGCCAGCAGATAATTTACCACCGGTTGTTCAGCATGGTCGGCATTTTTTGACATCAGCTTTTCAACCTGCTGATAATCGCCCTCCGCCAGCTTCAGCAGCGCCTGTTCGGTCTGCTTGCGGGCGCGACGGCGTTTACGGCCGGCAAACCAACCGCGGGTGTGCGCGCCGGTACGAAACAGACGGCGTAGTAACCACTCAATGGCGAATAGCACCACCATAGCGACGATGAGAATGATCGCCAGGCCGGTGACGCTGGTTTCAATGTTGTAGTTATCGGTCTGGATTAACACATAGCCCTGGTGACCGGCTATCATCGGGCCGACCACGATACCCGCGAGCAACAACACAAAGAGCAATAATACTTTTAGCATCATTATTCTCCTTGCGGCGCGGCTGCCGGAGCGTCTGTCTGGGTGGCAGGCGCTGCCGTAGAGACTGTCGGTTGCGCCAGCAGATTACGCACGCGGGTTTGCATCAGTTTTTCAAGAATCGCCTGGCTTCCCAGGGTTTCTGGCAGATCCATCGTAATATTTTGCTGGCTTAATTTATCGACCTCCTCCAGGAAGGCTTTTGTCGCGGCGTCGTCAGTATCGTAATAAGCGCGAACCCAGGTCGAAACGTTATCCAGCGCCTGACGGTATGTTTCTTCCTGATGGCGTGGCACGGCCTGCGCGGCGACTAACAGGCGGGAGCGAATATTTTCGCGTAAATAGACGTCCTGGTTGGGCGCCAACAGCGGTACGGCGGTATCATCGCGGCGACGAATGGTAATAAAGCTGTCCATAAAGTTCTGCCAGCTTTTTTGCAGGTTAACGCGCCATTCGCTTAGCGAGCTGGACAGCTCGCTGCTGTCTGAATCCATCGGCGAACCATCGGTATCGTTATCCGCCAGACGCAGGTTATCGATTTGGTTAGAGAGCTGATTGAGCTTGAGAATAATGCCGTCGTAGTCGATCTGCGCAACGGATGACAGGCTGGCGATATCGTCAGTAATCGCGCGTCGTGCGGTAATCAGGCTGGGGTCGTTCATGTCCGCCAGACTGGCGTCAGCGCTTTTGAGCAGCGCAGCGGCGGTAGTGACGTCCTGATCGCTCCACAGCTTACGTCCGGCGAGTTTCACCAGGAAATCAGCCTGCGCCAGCAGCCAGGTTTTAGCATCGCTGCCGGAAATAGTGGCGACTTTTTGTTGTACTTCATCAAGCTGTTTCGCCAGCGCCGCCTGTTGGCGATTCGCGTCTTCTAACTGCGCCGCTTGTTTTTTGATAATCTCTTCCAGCTCCGCTTTTTGGCTCTCCTGCGCCTTTTGCAAGGCGGTCAGTTGCGTCGCCAGCGCATCGCTGGTTTCCGTTTGCGCGGTTGCCTGCTGTTTTCCCCAGCCATAAAGCCCAATACCTGCCGCCAGGGCAATCGCGATCGCCACCGCGCTTAATACCAGCGCGGCGCCGTTCTTACTTTTTTTCTCGGTATTAACTGGCTGTGGCGTGGTTTCCACGCTCTCCCTGGTCTCATCAACCACGGCGGAGGATTTTTCTTGTTCCGTCATTATGGCATCCCATTATGAGAGTTATTGTAATGCGCGCAACAGCGCATCGTTGTCGGCGTTATCAGCGACCTTAATATCTTGCCAGCCCAGCTCCCGGGCGAGGTGCGCCAGACGTTCACTGACGACCAATAGCCGACAGCGTAGTAACCAGTGCTCACGATACCACTGGGGAGTCAGCGACCAGAGCCGTTGCAACATCTCGCCGCTGGTAACAACAAGCGTTGTTACGCCGCGAGTATGCCAGCGCATCGCTTCTTCCGCGCCATCGTAATGTTTCGCACATCGTTGATAACATTCACAAAAACTGACTTCGGCTCCGCGAGCTGTCAGGGTTTCGCCCAGCAGTTCGCGGCCGCCATTGCCACGCAAAATCAGCGCGCGTTTGCCCGCAATATTTTGTAATTCAGGTAATTGTAGCAAGGCTTCGCTGATTTCCCGATCCAATGGATAACGAATATCGAACCCGCTAACGGTATGAAGGGCGAGCGCCGTGGTGCGGCCAATCGCGAAATAGCGCGGCGACGCAGGCCAGTTTCGACCATCCCGCTGGAGCTGGGCGTGAGCAAAGGCGACGGCGTGCTGTGAAAGGGCAAAAACCAGATCGTTTTCCGTCAGCGTCGCCAGGCGGTCGGCCAGGGTGGGTAGCTCCCGACCGGCGACAAATTCAATCAGTGGAAAACTCCAGGCCACCTGCCCCAGTGCGCGCAGACGGCTCACTAACGCTTCCCCTGCGGGAGAGGGGCGGGTGATCAGAATACTCATGCGGGCGTCTCGCCGTTATAAACTTCCGTCAGAATCGCGCGCGCGCCGTTTTCCAGCAGTTCCTCTGCAAGCGAGATGCCCATTTGCTCCGCCTGCTCGGGAGAACCACGACGTTCGCCGCGCACCATCACCGAACCGTCCGGCGCGCCAACCAGCGCGCGTAGCCAAATTTCACCGTTGATGATTTCTGCATAGCTGCCAATCGGCACCTGACATCCGCCTTCCAGGCGGGTGTTCATAGCGCGTTCCGCCGTTACGCGTAGCGCGGTTTGCGAGTGATTCAACGGTGCGAGCAGCGCCTGTGTTCGCGCGTCGTCAAGACGACACTCAATCCCGACGGCGCCCTGGCCTACGGCAGGAAGTGAAACGTCGGGCGGCAAGGCTGTGCGAATGCGCGACTCCAGACCTAAGCGTTTCAGACCGGCCACGGCCAGGATAATGGCGTCATAGTCGCCGTTGTCCAGCTTGCCGAGACGTGTGCCAACGTTGCCACGCAACGAACGGATAATGAGGTCCGGACGGCGTTCCGCCAGTTGACACTGACGACGCAAACTGGACGTCCCGACGATACTACCCGCGGGCAGATCGTCCAGACTGTGATATTTATTCGAGACAAACGCGTCGCGCGGATCTTCGCGCTCGCAAATGGTCACCAGACCGAGACCGTCCGGGAAGGCCACCGGAACGTCTTTCATAGAGTGCACGGCGATATCAGCGCGTTTTTCCAGCAGCGCGATTTCAAGCTCTTTAACAAACAGTCCCTTACCGCCCACTTTCGCCAGGGGAGTATCGAGAATCACGTCGCCGCGTGTGACCATCGGCACCAGTTCTACCGTCAGTCCCGGATGGGTTGCCATCAATGCGTCTTTGACATAATGTGCCTGCCAAAGCGCAAGGGGACTTTGGCGTGTGGCAATTCTTAAAACATTGTCTAACATGCTTGTTACCGTCATTATCAATCATTGACCATCCTAACATCCTTATAGAGAGTATGTTAGTTTTCCGGTCACCGTGAGTGAGAGGATAAGGCGCAGTGTCGTCAATGACAGTGAATAATGACGAGAAACCGCCAGCCCGTATTTAAGAATTTACACGCAGCGAACGGTGCTACACTTGTATGTAGCGCATCTTTCTTTACGGTCAATGAGCAAGGTGTTAAATTGATCACGTTTTAGACCATTTTTTCGTCGGTATTAGATAAAAATATGCAGGCGAGAAAGGGTAACGGTTATTTTTGACATACGGTTTATCCCGAATGGCGACGGTCAAGTACTGACCTGCACCATGACGGGTAGCAACATCAGGCGATACGTCTTGTACCTCTATATTGAGACTCTGAAACAGAGACTGGATGCCATAAATCAACTGCGTGTGGATCGCGCGCTTGCTGCCATGGGACCCGCTTTTCAGCAGGTTTACAGTCTTCTGCCGACATTATTGCACTATCACCATCCACTGATGCCGGGTTACCTTGATGGTAACGTTCCCAGCGGTATTTGCTTCTACACGCCTGATGAAACCCAACGCCACTATCTGAACGAACTTGAGCTGTACCGCGGTATGACGCCGCAGGACCCGCCGAAGGGCGAGCTGCCGATTACCGGCGTTTACACCATGGGCAGCACCTCCTCGGTCGGGCAGAGCTGCTCGTCCGACCTAGATATCTGGGTGTGCCATCAGTCCTGGCTCGACGGCGAAGAGCGTCAGTTGCTGCAACGTAAGTGTAGCCTGCTGGAAAGCTGGGCCGCCTCGCTTGGCGTTGAGGTGAGCTTCTTCCTGATCGACGAGAACCGTTTCCGCCATAACGAAAGCGGCAGTCTGGGCGGGGAAGACTGTGGTTCTACGCAGCATATCCTGTTGCTTGATGAGTTTTATCGTACCGCTGTGCGCCTGGCCGGGAAGCGTATCCTGTGGAGTATGGTGCCGTGCGACGAAGAAGAGCATTACGACGACTATGTCATGACGCTCTACGCGCAGGGCGTATTAACGCCAAACGAATGGCTGGATCTGGGGGGCTTAAGCTCGCTCTCCGCCGAAGAGTACTTTGGCGCCAGCCTGTGGCAGCTATACAAGAGCATTGACTCGCCGTACAAAGCGGTGCTGAAAACGCTGCTGCTGGAAGCCTACTCATGGGAATATCCCAACCCACGTCTGCTGGCGAAAGATATTAAACAACGTCTGCATGATGGTGAAATCGTATCGTTTGGACTCGATCCCTACTGCATGATGCTGGAACGGGTCACTGAATACCTGACGGCGATTGAAGATCCGACGCGGCTGGATTTAGTCCGCCGCTGCTTTTACCTGAAAGTGTGCGAGAAATTAAGTCGCGAGCGTGCCTGCGTAGGCTGGCGTCGGGAAGTATTAAGCCAGTTAGTCAGCGAGTGGGGATGGGACGACGCGCGTCTGACCATGCTCGATAATCGCGCAAACTGGAAAATCGATCAGGTGCGCGAAGCTCACAACGAATTGCTCGACGCCATGATGCAAAGCTATCGTAATCTGATTCGCTTTGCGCGGCGCAACAACCTCAGCGTGAGTGCCAGCCCGCAGGATATCGGCGTACTGACGCGTAAGCTGTACGCGGCGTTTGAAGCGTTGCCGGGTAAAGTCACGCTGGTGAACCCGCAGATATCGCCGGATCTGTCCGAGCCGAATTTAACCTTTATCCATGTGCCGCCGGGACGCGCCAACCGTTCAGGCTGGTATCTCTACAACCGTGCGCCGAACATGGATTCCATCATCAGTCATCAGCCGCTGGAATATAACCGTTATCTTAATAAGCTGGTCGCGTGGGCGTGGTTCAACGGCCTGCTGACGTCGCGAACGCATCTGTTTATTAAGGGCAACGGTATTGTCGACCTGCCTAAGTTACAGGAGATGGTCGCCGATGTTTCGCACCATTTCCCGCTGCGCTTGCCTGCTCCGACGCCGAAAGCGCTCTACAGCCCCTGTGAAATTCGCCATCTGGCGATTATCGTTAACCTCGAATATGACCCGACGGCGGCGTTTCGCAATAAGGTGGTTCATTTTGACTTCCGTAAGCTGGACGTTTTCAGCTTTGGCGAAGAGCAAAACTGTCTGATAGGCAGTATCGACTTGTTATATCGCAACTCGTGGAACGAAGTGCGTACTCTGCACTTTAACGGCGAGCAGGCGATGATCGAAGCGCTGAAAACGATTCTGGGGAAAATGCACCAGGATGCCGCGCCGCCGGATAGCGTCGAAGTGTTCTGCTACAGTCAGCATCTTCGCGGTCTGATTCGCACCCGCGTGCAGCAACTGGTCTCCGAATGTATCGAGCTACGTCTTTCCAGCACCCGTCAGGAGACCGGTCGCTTCAAGGCGCTGCGGGTTTCCGGGCAGACGTGGGGACTATTCTTCGAACGCTTGAATGTCTCGGTGCAGAAGCTGGAGAACGCTATCGAATTCTACGGCGCGATTTCGCATAACAAGCTGCACGGGCTGTCGGTACAGGTGGAAACCAACCAGGTGAAATTGCCGTCAGTGGTGGATGGCTTCGCCAGCGAAGGGATCATCCAGTTCTTCTTTGAAGAAACGGGCGATGAGAAAGGCTTTAATATTTATATTCTGGATGAAAGTAACCGGGCGGAAGTGTATCACCACTGCGAAGGTAGCAAGGAAGAACTGGTGCGCGACGTCAGTCGCTTCTATTCGTCATCGCACGATCGCTTCACGTATGGCTCCAGTTTTATCAACTTTAACCTGCCGCAGTTCTACCAGATAGTGAAAACCGATGGCCGCGCGCAGGTGATCCCATTCCGTACGCAGCCTATCAACACCGTGCCGCCAGCAAACCAGGATCATGACGCGCCGCTATTGCAGCAGTATTTTTCGTAAGTGCTGCGCCGGGCAAAGCTGCCCGGCCGGCGTTCACCGCTTCACATTAACTTCACCCAACTTCGTTACCGTGACCTCCGCATTTGGTTTACAGGAGGAGGTTTGAGGTGGCAGATGCGTTCATTTTGTTAGGGATAGTCATGGCGATGGTCAGCCTCGGCTTCATTCTTATAAATAAGTTATTCTGTTTTATATCTGCTGGGTGCCTGCTCTCGCTATGCGCCAGCATGGCCAGTTTTCAACTCTGGGATGCGTCTTACTGGGGGCGATGGGGAAAAGTATGTCCCGGTCTGGATGTGATCATCTCCTGCGACAATTACCATTTTCTCTATGATCTGGGATGGGAATTGTACGGTATCGCCTTTTTGTTCTTTACCGCGTTAATGCTCACATGTGCGGCCATTATTCTTATCAATATGATTATGGCTTTAGAGCGATACTGTGCCGGATGGCGGCGCTAACACGCCTTATCCAGCCTACATTCGAAGAATGCTCATTGAGCGGAACAAGGTTTAGACAATATTTTTTCTTATACAATTTATGTAGTAATATCCAGACCGTTCAAAACGCTATCGCGTCTTTCATTGTTTTCGTAAATATGTTTTGAAAAACCATATTAGAAACAAAAGTCTTTAATGGTTTCTTATGGATGTTTTTATAAAAGGATACTATATGTCAATAAACAACCCTATTCTTATTTACGTGAATAAGAAACGACAAATAAAATTAGCTCTGTTTTATTCAGTGGTAGCTATAGCTCTTATGATGAGCCTCTTTCTAAATTATAGTATTATGCTAAAGATGGTGTGTGTTTTTTTAATACTCCTCATGATAGCAGGCGCAAGTGCTTACTGGTACTCCGCCTTTTCAGGAAAGCCACAGCTAACGTTGAACCAGGAGGGAGTAACATTACACACAACCAGGCTACCAATAGTTTACTGGCATGAAATCGACTATGTTGGTGAGCGTGTTAGCGATAATACGCCTGTGCTGGCCGTTTTTGTCAAAGATGTTGAGCTTTATTGTCAGCGAATTACTAATGAGAAAATGCGTAATAATTTTCTGTCATTATTAAATAAGCATGGAAGTAATCGCGTGATGAATATCTCTCTAAACGATCTCGATTATGATTCAGATGAGTTACAGGATATTTTTAAAATGGCTGTTGCCAGAAACCTGGAACAATAGGGTAGAGATATATGTTTTTTGTTATTACTCACCATATTGATGTGCTGCCTCTGGCAACCCTACCCACACATGAAACATGCCCTTATTGTAATAATCAGGATGTATGGTTGATTATTCGCCAAAAAAGGACCCGTACATGTGGTCTGTCTCAAGCGAGAAAAAGAGATAAGCTTGGTTTAGCGATATGCAATCATTGCAGCAATGAAATCAAGGAAAAACGTTGGTCACCAGCGTTACGTCAACTTTTTACCGAGCAGAAGCCACTATTTAACCTAACCTTTTGGCAACGCTACGGTTTTTGGGTTGGTTGGTTGAGTGTATGGCCCGCGCTGTTTCTGGCAACCTGGCTGTATTTCACATTTCGGGGTTGGTAATACGACCGCATATCTCGTTAAATATACGCAGGAAAGCGCTATTCTTCTGGCTCTCCTGCGGAATTAAAACTTAGCGAAAACTCACCTTTTCACCCGCCTGCTGCGTTGCCGCCTGCTCCAGCAGATCCCAGAAGGTTTCGCCGCTGCGATCGCAAATCCACTCGTCGCCTTTCAGATCGAAATGATAGCCGCCCTGTTTGGTCGCCAGCCACACCTGGTGCAACGGCTCCTGACGGTTAATAATGATCTTACTGCCGTTTTCAAAGCTGATGGTCAACACGCCGCCGTTGATTTCACAGTCGATATCGCTGTCGCCGTCCCAGTTATCGAGGCGTTCTTCAATGGTGAGCCACAGGGCGTCAGCCAGGCGATGAAATTCACTGTCGTTCATTGTTTTATCCCGCTATTGAGTGATATCGCCAGTATAAGGGGAAGCGTCAGCTTCTGGAACTGATACGAATTACCGTTGTGAGCGGTAAAGGATAAAACCCAGCGGTAGATAAATGACGATAAATAGCGCACTGGTGATAAGTATGACGGACGCGTTAACCGGGAAATGGTTTAGAGCCGACAGCATTGCCACCATCAGCGCGACGCAGCCGCCGCAGAGGAGAAAATGCAACAGGATTAAGGGGGCGCGCGGCTTTGCTTTGATATCCAAAAGAGCGCTAAGCAGACCGAGTACCGCGCTTATCGTCAGAACCCCGGCAGCTTCAACACCGTTTATCGTGCCGTGCATAACGCTTTCAATAATGACGTAAATGCATGAACCGATCCCCACGCCCCGAAGGGCGTTTTTCAAATGTTTATTCAAGCGCGCAAAACGGTTTAGCGGCGTCATTTTTGGCATTCCTGCGCCTGCGTTATGATGATGATATCTTTATTGTTGGTGTACATGACGTTCCTATTCAGAGTATGCGTCTTATCCGGGCAGGGGGATGCTGTTCGGTAAAGCTGGCTGCCAATCCACGTATAAACATAGCGGTTGTCATACGCAAAACGCTCGGTGACTTTTAGCTGCCCATTGATGCTAAAGACCTGAATACCCTGACCTTGCTGGCTATCACGCATAAAATAGCCGTGCTCTTTTCCGGCGTTAATTTCCCGGTTCAGGAAGGGGGCTGGGCTATCCAGTTCCAGCCCTGAGTTGCCGGGTTAATCAATGAA
This sequence comes from Salmonella sp. NW1250, assembly GCF_051812965.1. Taxonomy (NCBI): domain Bacteria; kingdom Pseudomonadati; phylum Pseudomonadota; class Gammaproteobacteria; order Enterobacterales; family Enterobacteriaceae; genus Salmonella; species Salmonella sp. NW1250. The sequence continues at coordinate 49,102 of NZ_JAMNDD010000016.1, forward strand.
TTGGGTAACCGACGCAGGCGTTTGAAATTCACCTCCGGCAACAAAAGATTGTTCTCCTCTTCTGGCTGGAGATAAACCACGCCGCTGCCTTGCCGTTGATAAACATTGTGCGGAGGTTCACTCAGCCGGTATCCCCAGGCGGGAGGTAGCAGAAGTGAAAGCGAGAAAAGGCAAAACAAATTACGATATTGCATAAGGTCATCCGGGCGTGGTACGTAAACCTGAAGTGATTAGCAAAGCATGTTTCCTGATGTAAATGCGCAATAATCATGGCAACGCGCCGCTTTTCAGATTTTATAAAGAGCCCCTAAACGCTTGCTTTTACGCCTTCTCCTGCGATGATAGAAAATAGAAAGCATGAACTTACAGGCAATCCATAATGAAAAACGTGTTTAAGACACTCGCTGTACTTCTGACTCTGTTCAGCCTGACGGGCTGCGGTTTGAAAGGGCCGCTTTATTTCCCGCCAGCCGATAAAAATGCGCCGCCGCCGACGAAAAAAGTCGATTCGCAAACGCAGTCCACGATGCCCGATAAGAACGATCGCGCAACGGGAGATGGCCCGTCCCAGGTCAATTACTGAGGATAGTTTTCTGTCCCCGCGTGAACGGAGTGAATGATGCAATTCTCTAAAATGCATGGCCTTGGCAACGATTTTATGGTCGTCGACGCGGTAACGCAGAATGTCTTTTTTTCGCCGGAACTGATTCGTCGGCTATCCGACAGACACCTGGGCGTAGGGTTCGATCAGCTGCTGGTGGTTGAGCCGCCCTATGATCCTGAGTTGGACTTTCATTACCGCATCTTCAACGCCGACGGCAGTGAAGTCTCGCAGTGCGGCAATGGCGCGCGCTGTTTCGCGCGATTTGTTCGCCTGAAAGGGCTAACCAATAAACGCGACATTCGGGTCAGTACCGCGAATGGCCGGATGGTACTGAGCGTCACGGAAGATGAACTGGTGCGGGTGAATATGGGGGAGCCAAACTTTGAACCCGCGCAGGTGCCTTTTCGCGCCAACAAAGCGGAAAAGACGTATATTATGCGAGCGGCGGAACAGACCATACTGTGCGGCGTGGTTTCAATGGGCAATCCGCACTGTGTCATTCAGGTTGATAACGTCGACACGGCGGCCGTTGAAACACTGGGGCCGGTTCTGGAAAGCCATGAGCGTTTTCCGGAACGCGCCAACATTGGTTTTATGCAGGTTGTAAGACGTGAGCATATCCGGCTGCGAGTCTATGAACGCGGCGCAGGGGAGACCCGCGCGTGCGGCAGCGGCGCGTGCGCTGCCGTTGCCGTGGGGATTCAGCAGGGACTGCTGGCTGAAGAGGTACGCGTGGAATTACCGGGCGGTCGGCTGGATATCGCCTGGAAAGGTCCGGGTCATCCGTTATACATGACTGGTCCGGCGGCACATATCTACGACGGATTTATCCATTTATGAAGCAACCAGAGGAAGAACTACAGGAAACGCTCACGGAACTGGACGATCGAGCGGTCGTCGATTACCTGCGCCACCACCCTGAGTTTTTTATCCGTAACGCCCATGCCGTGGAAGCGATGCGTGTTCCACATCCCGTGCGGGGAACGGTTTCGCTCGTTGAGTGGCATATGGCCCGCGCGCGTAATCACATCAATGTGCTTGAAGAAAATATGACGCTGCTGATGGAACAGGCTCATGCCAATGAAAGCCTGTTTTATCGCTTGCTGCATCTGCAAAGCCGTCTGGTCGCCGCGGATAGTCTGGATGAGATGCTGGTGCGGTTTCACCGCTGGGCGCGCGATTTGGGGCTTGCCGGCGCGACGCTGCGTTTGTTCCCGGATCGGTGGCGTCTTGGCGCGCCATCGCGCTATACGCATCTGGCTTTAAACCGTCAGGCCTTCGAGCCGCTGCGTATTCAACGACTGGGACAGTCGCAGCATTATCTTGGCCCGCTAAACGGCCCGGAACTGCTGGTGGTCTTGCCGGAGGCGAAGGCTGTAGGCTCGGTAGCCATGTCGATGATGGGCAGCGATGGCGACCTCGGGGTGATTCTCTTCAGCAGCCGTGACCCGCACCACTATCAGCCGGGGCAGGGGACGCAGCTTTTACAGGAGATCGCGCTGATGCTGCCGGAACTGCTGGAACGCTGGATTAAACGCGTATGACGGATGTCGCGCTTTCTCAGGACGTCTCGCGGTTCCTGCGCTATTTAGGCGTGGAGCGCCAGCTTAGCCCTATTACCCTGCTGAACTACCAGCGTCAGCTTGATGCCATTATCGCTTTAGCCGGAGAAACCGGGCTGAAAAGCTGGCAACAATGTGACGCTGCGATTGTGCGCAGTTTTGCGGTGCGCAGTCGGCGCAAAGGGCTTGGCCCTGCCAGTCTGGCGCTACGTCTCTCGGCATTGCGAAGCTTTTTTGACTGGTTAGTCAGTCAGGGCGAATTGAAAGCTAACCCGGCGAAGGGCGTCTCCGCACCGAAAGCGCCGCGTCATCTGCCGAAAAATATTGATGTCGACGACGTTAACCGCCTGCTGGACATCGATCTTAACGATCCGCTCACCGTACGTGACCGGGCGATGCTGGAGGTCATGTACGGCGCGGGACTGCGTTTATCCGAACTGGTTGGCCTGGATATAAAGCACCTCGATCTTGATACCGGCGAAGTGTGGGTAATGGGTAAAGGCAGCAAAGAGCGACGCCTGCCGATTGGCCGTAACGCGGTGACGTGGATTGAGCACTGGCTGGATCTGCGCGGCCTGTTCGCTAGCGATGAAGAGGCGTTATTTCTGTCGAAGCTCGGCAAGCGTATCTCCGCGCGCAATGTCCAAAAACGGTTCGCCGAATGGGGCATAAAGCAGGGGCTAAACAGCCACGTGCATCCACATAAGCTGCGCCATTCGTTCGCGACCCATATGCTGGAATCGAGCGGCGATCTGCGCGGCGTGCAAGAGCTGCTGGGTCATGCCAACCTTTCCACCACCCAAATTTATACTCATCTTGATTTTCAACACCTTGCTTCAGTGTACGACGCGGCGCATCCGCGCGCTAAACGGGGGAAATAATGCGTTTTTACCGGCCTTTGGGGCGTATTGCCGCGCTCACCTTTGACCTGGATGATACCCTTTATGATAACCGTCCGGTGATTTTGCGTACTGAGCAGGAAGCGCTCGCTTTTATGCAAAATTATCACCCGTCGCTACGTTCGTTTCAAAACGTCGATTTACAGCGGATACGGCAGGCGGTGCGTGAAGCGGAGCCGGAAATCTATCATGACGTTACCCGCTGGCGCCATCGTGCGATAGAGCAGGCCATGCGGGATGCGGGATTATCGGCGCAGGAGGCCATTGCCGGCGCGAATGCGGCGATGATGCATTTTGCCAAATGGCGCAGCCAGATTGAGGTTCCGCAGGCTACCCATGAGACGTTACAGCAGCTTGCGAAAAAATGGCCGCTGGTGGCGATCACTAACGGCAATGCCCAGCCGGAACTGTTTGGCCTCGGCGATTACTTTAAGTTTGTACTGCGCGCCGGCCCGGATGGACGTTCCAAGCCGTTTAGCGACATGTATTTCCTGGCGGCGGAAAAACTGCATGTGCCGATCGGCGAGATCCTGCATGTCGGCGACGATCTGACTACCGATGTGGCTGGCGCTATTCGCTGTGGGATGCAGGCCTGCTGGATTAAACCTGAAAATGCCGACCTGATGCGAACGCAGGACAGCCGTTTACTGCCGCATATCGAAATTTCGCGGTTGGCATCTCTCACCTCGCTGATATAATCACCAGTAGTTCTGTATAAATTCCCAGTTATTCTGGCGGATGGCGCTATGCTTATCCGCCCTACGATAAGTAGCCCCGGTAAGCGAAGCGCCCCGGGCGTTTTTAGTTTTCATGTTTTTACGCGGCGGTGCCAATGGACGTTTCTTACCTGCTCGACAGCCTTAATGATAAACAGCGCGAAGCGGTGGCCGCGCCACGTAGCAACATGCTGGTGTTGGCGGGCGCGGGAAGCGGGAAAACCCGCGTGCTGGTGCACCGTATCGCCTGGTTACTGAGCGTAGAAAACAACTCGCCATACTCCATCATGGCGGTGACCTTTACCAACAAAGCGGCGGCGGAAATGCGCCATCGTATTGGCCAGTTGATGGGGACCAGCCAGGGCGGAATGTGGGTAGGGACGTTCCACGGTCTGGCGCACCGCCTGCTGCGCGCGCATCATATGGACGCTAATTTGCCGCAGGATTTCCAGATTCTCGACAGCGAAGATCAGATGCGTTTGCTTAAACGCCTGATTAAGGCGATGAATCTTGATGAGAAGCAGTGGCCGCCGCGTCAGGCGATGTGGTACATCAATAGCCAGAAAGACGAAGGGCTACGCCCGCACCATATCCAAAGCTATGGCAACCCGGTGGAGCAGACCTGGCAGAAGGTGTATCAGGCCTATCAGGAAGCGTGCGATCGCGCTGGTCTGGTGGATTTTGCCGAGCTACTGCTGCGCGCTCATGAACTATGGCTGAACAAGCCGCACATCCTGCAACACTATCGCGAGCGGTTTACTAACATCCTGGTGGACGAATTCCAGGATACCAACAACATTCAGTACGCCTGGGTTCGTCTGCTGGCGGGCGACACTGGTAAGGTAATGATCGTTGGCGACGATGACCAGTCGATCTACGGCTGGCGCGGGGCCCAGGTAGAGAACATCCAGCGCTTCCTCAATGATTTCCCCGGCGCGCAGACCATTCGTCTGGAGCAGAATTACCGCTCGACCAGCAACATCCTTAGCGCGGCGAACGCTCTGATTGAAAACAACAACGGGCGTTTGGGTAAAAAGCTGTGGACTGACGGCGTTGATGGCGAACCGATATCGCTGTACTGCGCTTTCAACGAACTGGATGAAGCGCGCTTTGTGGTTAACCGTATAAAAACCTGGCAGGACAACGGCGGCGCGCTTGCGCAATGCGCCATCCTTTATCGCAGCAACGCCCAGTCGCGCGTGCTGGAAGAAGCGTTATTACAGGCCAGTATGCCGTACCGCATTTACGGCGGGATGCGCTTCTTCGAACGCCAGGAGATCAAAGATGCGCTCTCTTATCTGCGTTTGATTGCCAATCGCAACGATGATGCCGCCTTTGAACGCGTGGTGAATACCCCAACGCGCGGCATCGGCGACCGCACGCTGGACGTGGTGCGCCAGACCTCGCGCGATCGCCAGCTAACATTGTGGCAGGCGTGCCGTGAATTGTTACAGGAAAAAGCCCTGGCCGGGCGTGCGGCCAGCGCGCTACAACGCTTTATGGAACTGATTGACGCTCTGGCGCAGGAAACTGCCGACATGCCGCTGCATGTGCAGACTGACCGGGTGATCAAAGATTCCGGCCTGCGCACCATGTATGAGCAAGAAAAAGGCGAGAAAGGCCAGACGCGCATCGAAAACTTAGAGGAACTGGTGACGGCGACGCGGCAGTTCAGCTACAACGACGAAGATGAAGATTTGATGCCGTTGCAGGCCTTCCTCTCTCACGCGGCGCTGGAAGCGGGCGAGGGGCAGGCGGATACCTGGCAGGATGCGGTACAGCTGATGACGCTGCACTCGGCCAAAGGGCTGGAGTTTCCGCAGGTGTTTATCGTCGGCATGGAAGAGGGCATGTTCCCCAGCCAGATGTCGCTGGATGAGGGCGGGCGTTTGGAAGAGGAGCGTCGTCTGGCCTACGTCGGCGTTACCCGTGCCATGCAGAAACTGACGCTAACCTATGCCGAAACTCGCCGTCTGTACGGTAAAGAGGTCTACCATCGCCCGTCGCGTTTTATCGGCGAACTGCCGGAGGAGTGCGTGGAAGAGGTCCGTCTGCGCGCCACCGTCAGTCGTCCGGTGAGCCATCAACGAATGGGAACGCCGCTGGCGGAAAACGACACAGGCTACAAACTCGGCCAACGCGTGCGCCATGCGAAGTTCGGCGAGGGAACTATTGTCAACCTGGAGGGCAGCGGCGAACATAGCCGGTTGCAGGTGGCTTTTCAGGGGCAAGGGATCAAATGGCTGGTTGCCGCATATGCGAAGCTGGAAACGGTTTGACCGACTCTCATATTGCCGGATGACGCCTCTTATCCGGCCTACGCGCTGGCTAACATTTTGATTTGTAGGCCGGATAAGGCGAAGCCGCCATCCGGCGATATATTGATGTTAATATTCTGAAATCATAGATAAATACTCTCACTCTGCTAACCTTTCTGCATAAGGGGAAATTATTGCTTTTTCGCGTTTCGTTGCGTGTTGACGGCAAATTTTTGCTGGCGTAACATGCGCCCACGATTACGCTAAGAGGACATTCGCCTTGGACACACCCAGTAGATACTGGCTCATTATCCTGTCATCCAGGATCAACTCCTAAGGCTATCCCTTTTTGCTGATAGCCTTAGCGGTTGTCAGCGACCTTTCATTTTTTCCCGTCGCGTTGAGTCAGGCTGTTTAATGGTCTGAAACCCAATTTGTTTCTGTGTGCCCATCTGAACTGTCCGATATTTTTACGCATTGGGAGTCCCGGTCATGCTGAGCGCATTTCAACTGGAAAAAAACCGACTGACCCGGCTGGAAGTCGAGGAGTCACAAAGCCTGATTGATGCCGTATGGGTCGATTTGGTCGAACCGGACGACGACGAGCGATTGCGCGTACAATCTGAGCTGGGCCAGAGTCTGGCGACGCGTCCTGAACTGGAAGATATCGAAGCATCCGCGCGCTTCTTTGAAGACGAAGACGGACTGCATATCCACTCCTTCTTCTTCTTCGAAGATGCGGAAGATCATGCCGGTAACTCTACGGTGGCATTCACTATTCGCGATGGCCGTCTGTTTACGCTGCGTGAACGCGAACTGCCCGCCTTCCGTTTGTATCGTATGCGCGCCCGCAGCCAGGCGATGGTCGACGGTAATGCTTATGAATTACTGCTCGATCTGTTCGAAACCAAAATTGAACAGTTAGCGGATGAGATCGAAAACATCTACAGCGATCTGGAAAAACTGAGCCGCGTCATTATGGAAGGGCATCAGGGCGATGAATACGACGAAGCGCTCTCCACGCTGGCGGAACTGGAAGATATCGGCTGGAAGGTACGCCTGTGTCTGATGGATACCCAACGCGCGCTGAACTTCCTAGTGCGCAAGGCGCGCTTACCGGGCGGACAGCTGGAGCAGGCGCGTGAGATCCTGCGCGATATCGAATCTCTGCTGCCGCACAATGAATCGCTGTTCCAGAAGGTGAACTTCCTGATGCAGGCGGCGATGGGTTTCATCAACATTGAGCAGAACCGCATTATCAAAATCTTCTCGGTGGTTTCCGTGGTGTTCCTGCCGCCGACGCTGGTCGCTTCCAGCTATGGGATGAACTTCGAGTTTATGCCGGAACTGAAGTGGAGCTTTGGTTATCCAGGCGCGATTATCTTTATGATTCTGGCGGGGCTTGCGCCGTATCTGTACTTTAAGCGCAAGAACTGGTTGTAAAATCAACGGACTGGCGATTTAACCGCCAGTCCGTTGGAAGTTCTTCATCATGAGGAAAGTTCTTGTTTTGAAGAAGCGATGAAAGATAGCAGTAGTGTTGTGAGTATTACCCAGGCAATATTGAGTTGTATACCAATATTATCGCAATCAGCCCCATTGAGTGCGACACTGACTGTACAGAAGACATTTACACCTATAGACAATGCGATGAAATAAAGTGCCCTGCAACCTGAATCTCTGATTCTCTTCGCGCCAATATTAATATGGATATAGGTATTGACAATAATAAATATTAAATCAAGATATTGGTTTTTAGGCATTATAGTAAATAATATTATCCATGATGATAATGTATAAATAACAAACTTTGCTCGCTTCAATGTATCCTTGGGGGAAGGGTGAAAAATATCTTTAATAATCCTAATCATATTATTTTTTCCATATTGATAACCAACTTCAGGCCTCACATGTAAATATATCACACTGAATTTTCTAATGACAGTAATGGTAAATAATGGCATGATAATTACGTTGCACAGCAATAGATAATAATTAAATATATTATCTGGTAATTAACAATTTCAATGAATGGATTTCATAAAATGCAAGAGAAAAATTTCTGGCAAGTTTATTTTGGTAAAGACCCTTTTTCTAAAGCCGAATTCATTAAAGCCTGGATTGGATGGTGGGTGATTGCTATTGTCCTGCTCGTTGTACTGTCGATTTGTACTTCATTAAATTTGAGGGGGATTGGAATAGCGTTGGGATTCGGCTTTTGCCAGATCCATGCCCGTTATTTAACGTTTGTTGGTTGGAATAAGTTTATTGGTGTGTTGGGCGTGTTTCCAGTAACAAATATTATATTATTTATTGTATTGCTATTTACTAAAAAGAAATAACATAAAATGGCAGCCAGATAATAGCTGCCATTTTATTATTTAATGCTTACGCCGCTGCGTATAAATCGCATCCATCACGAAAATCGCCAGCGCGACCCAGATAAACGCAAATGTCACCATCTTATCCGCGCCCGGCACTTCGCCATAAAACGTCACCGCCAGTAAAAACATCAGCGTTGGGCCGATATACTGGAAAAAGCCCAGTGTAGAAAGACGCAGACGCGTAGCCGCTCCGGTGAAGCACAGCAGCGGAATCGTAGTGACCACACCCGCCGCCATTAACAGCAAGTTCAACGATAGTGCGTTTTGCCCCATATGGCTGGTGGCGCTATCGGCGATGCCAAACAGATAAATCGCGGCGACCGGCAACAGCCATAGCGTTTCGACCAGCATACCCGTCTGCGCTTCAACGGCGATCTTCTTACGCACCAGGCCGTAAAACGCAAAACTAAACGCCAGCCCCAGCGCGATAATCGGCAGTGAACCAAACGTCCAGAGTTGCACCAGCACGCCGCACACCGCCAGAATCACCGCCAGCCACTGCATTCGACGGAAGCGTTCGCCAAGAAAAATCATCCCCAGCAAGATGTTAACCAGCGGATTAATGAAATAACCCAGGCTGGCCTCCAGCATATGGTGATTATTTACCGCCCAAATGAACAATAGCCAGTTACCGCCGACCAGTACGGCGGACAGGGCCAGCAGGAAAATCTTCTTTGGCGTTTTCAGTAAACGCTTAACCTGTCGCCACTGCCGGCTGACGCTAAGCAGCGCCACCATAAAGAAAAATGACCAAATCACGCGGTGCGTCAGGATCTCATCTGCGGGAACGTAATAGATCAGCTTGAAATACGCGGGGGCGATCCCCCAAATAAAATAGGCGGCAAGAGCGAGTAATACGCCCTGCCGTGTTTGTTTTGCGTCCATCCGGAAAACTCGTATCTGAAGTGTAACAACAGTTTACCTGCTTTTATCCCACCATATAAGTAGCGGTGGCGCTGGCGATGTACAGCTGATCTTCATTGTGTAATTCCACGCGGGCGACGGCCACTTTATTCCCTGCGCGCAGCAGGCTACTGGTGGCCGTAAAGCGGTTGCCTCTGCCCGGACGCAGGTAATCGACGCGCAGGTCAATCGTTCCCATCCGCGACAGGCGCTGGCGTAGTTCATCTTCGCTGATGGTTTCGTGGCGAGTTAGCGTGCTGCCGACGCATACCAGTCCGGCGGCGACATCCAGCGCAGAGGCGATTACGCCGCCGTGTAAAATGCTTTGCGCCCAGTTGCCGACCATCATCGGCTGGTTGTTGAAGGCCAGTTGGGCGAACGCTTTTTCATAGCGCTCCAGCTCCAGCCCTAACGCCCGATTAAACGGCATGTGGTAGACAAACATTTCACCCACTAATTTCAGAGCTTGTTCAGCGGTAAGTACAGCGGACATAGATTCCTGATACTCCGTTGGTTAATGGAATGTTGATATTATGCTTCTTAATTGTTGTTTTCTACTTTAAGAAGGGATAACTAACGGCTATGTGTGTAAATATGTAAAAATGGTTGGCAGAGAATGATTCAAGCTGAAAATACTTCGTCAGGAGAACGTCAAGAATGCGGGCGATTTTGAGAGGGTTGTTGCCAGCCACGCTACTGCCATTAGCGGCATATGCACAAGAAGCTACGATAAAAGAGGTTCATGATGCGCCTGCAGTACGGGGAAGTATCATCGCTAACATGCTACAGGAGCATGATAACCCTTTTACGCTTTACCCTTATGACACGAACTACTTGATCTACACGAACACCAGCGATCTGAACAAAGAGGCCATAAGTACCTACAACTGGTCTGAAAACGCACGTAAAGATGAAGTGAAATTTCAGTTGAGCCTGGCGTTTCCGCTGTGGCGCGGAATACTGGGGCCGAACTCGGTACTGGGCGCTTCCTATACGCAGAAATCCTGGTGGCAGCTTTCCAACAGTAAAGAGTCTTCGCCGTTTCGCGAAACCAACTACGAACCGCAGCTTTTTCTTGGTTTTGCTACCGATTATCGCTTTGCCGGCTGGACGCTGCGCGACGTAGAGATGGGCTACAACCATGACTCTAACGGACGTTCGGACCCCACCTCGCGTAGCTGGAACCGTCTGTATACCCGTCTGATGGCCGAAAACGGTAACTGGCTGGTAGAGGTTAAACCGTGGTACGTGATTGGCAGTACCGATGATAATCCGGACATCACCAAATATATGGGTTATTACCAGCTTAAAATCGGTTATCACCTGGGCGAGGCGGTATTAAGCGCCAAAGGCCAGTACAACTGGAATACAGGCTACGGCGGCGCGGAAGTTGGATTAAGCTATCCGGTCACTAAACATGTCCGGCTTTATACCCAGGTGTACAGCGGCTATGGCGAATCGCTGATCGACTATAATTTTAATCAGACACGTGTCGGCGTCGGCGTGATGCTTAACGATATCTTCTGATTGGATTGTGTTTTAAACATTGCAGTTTCTCTCGCAGGCGCTGAAAATAGCGCCTGTTTTGATTTATGGTGAACGGGGTTAATGTGGCGCAGGCGGAAGTGTTGAATCTGGAATCAGGGGCCAAACAGGTTTTACAGGAAACCTTTGGCTACCAACAGTTTCGCCCGGGCCAGGAAGCGATTATTGATACTGCGCTCTCCGGTCGCGACTGTCTGGTCGTCATGCCCACCGGCGGCGGCAAATCTCTGTGCTATCAAATCCCGGCGTTGTTGCTGGACGGATTGACCGTCGTCGTTTCGCCCCTGATCTCGTTGATGAAAGACCAGGTCGATCAGCTACTGGCGAACGGGGTGGCGGCGGCCTGTCTGAACTCCACTCAAAGCCGCGAGCAGCAGCTTGAGGTGATGGCGGGGTGCCGTACCGGACAGATTCGTCTGCTGTATATTGCGCCGGAACGCCTGATGCTGGACAACTTTCTTGATCATCTGGCGCACTGGAATCCGGTATTGCTGGCGGTGGATGAAGCGCACTGTATCTCGCAGTGGGGTCATGATTTCCGTCCGGAATATGCGGCTCTCGGTCAGCTTCGCCAGCGTTTTCCCGCTTTGCCGTTTATGGCATTGACCGCCACCGCCGACGACACCACGCGCCAGGATATTATTCGTCTGCTTGGGCTTAACGATCCGTTAATCCAGATCAGTAGCTTTGACCGACCGAATATCCGCTACATGCTGATGGAGAAGTTTAAGCCGCTCGACCAGCTAATGCGCTATGTTCAGGAGCAACGCGGCAAATCGGGTATCATCTACTGCAACAGTCGGGCGAAAGTGGAAGATACCGCTGCGCGCTTGCAAAGTCGCGGCATTAGCGCGGCGGCCTATCATGCGGGGCTGGAAAACGCTATTCGCGCCGATGTGCAGGAAAAATTTCAGCGCGACGATCTGCAAATCGTGGTGGCGACCGTCGCTTTTGGAATGGGCATAAACAAACCTAACGTACGTTTCGTCGTGCATTTCGATATCCCGCGCAATATTGAATCCTACTATCAGGAAACGGGCCGCGCCGGGCGCGACGGACTGCCTGCGGAAGCCATGCTATTTTACGATCCGGCTGACATGGCCTGGCTACGTCGTTGTCTGGAAGAGAAACCAGCCGGACAGCTTCAGGATATTGAACGGCATAAACTGAATGCGATGGGCGCTTTTGCCGAAGCGCAAACCTGCCGCCGCCTGGTATTACTTAATTACTTTGGCGAAGGCCGGCAAGAACCGTGCGGCAACTGCGATATCTGTCTCGATCCGCCCAAACAATATGATGGCTTAAACGATGCCCAGATTGCGCTTTCTACCATTGGTCGGGTTAACCAGCGTTTTGGCATGGGCTACGTTGTCGAGGTGATCCGCGGCGCGAATAACCAACGCATCCGCGATTTCGGTCATGACAAACTCAAGGTTTATGGCATGGGACGCGAAAAGAGCCATGAGCACTGGGTGAGCGTGATTCGCCAGCTCATTCATCTGGGGCTGGTAATGCAAAATATTGCGCAGCACTCCGCATTACAGTTGACGGATGCCGCGCGTCCGGTACTCCGTGGAGACGTTCCGCTAAAGCTTGCGGTGCCGCGCATCGTCGCCCTCAAACCCCGCGTGATGCAGAAATCGTTCGGCGGTAATTACGATCGCAAATTGTTCGCTAAGTTGCGCAAGCTGCGTAAAGCTATCGCTGATGAAGAGAATATCCCGCCGTATGTGGTCTTTAACGACGCCACGCTGATAGAGATGGCGGAACAGATGCCGGTTTCCGCCAGCGAGATGTTAAGCGTTAACGGGGTTGGGATGCGCAAACTGGAGCGCTTCGGGAAAGAATTCATGGCGCTCATCCGCGCGCATGTCGATGGTGATGACGAAGAGTAGTCAGCCCGGCAAAAAAGTGCCAGGATGGTGACTCACTGAACTATTTCCCCGCGAGCCATTTTTATGATGATGCTATTTTTCACCGTGGCAATGGTGCACATCGTTGCGCTAATGAGCCCCGGCCCCGACTTTTTCTTCGTGTCTCAAACTGCTGTCAGCCGTTCGCGTAAAGAAGCGATGATGGGCGTACTGGGCATTACCTGCGGCGTGATGGTATGGGCGGGCGTGGCGCTGCTTGGCCTGCATCTCATCATCGAAAAAATGGCCTGGCTGCATACGATCATTATGGTAGGCGGCGGCCTGTACCTGTGCTGGATGGGCTATCAGATGCTGCGCGGCGCGCTGAAAAAACAGGATGCGGCGGCGTCTTCTCCGCACATTGAACTGGCGCAGAGCGGGCGCAGCTTTCTCAAAGGGCTGCTGACCAATCTGTCGAATCCTAAAGCGATTATCTATTTTGGTTCCGTTTTTTCACTTTTTGTCGGCGATAACGTCGGCGCTGCGGCGCGCTGGGGTATTTTCGCGTTAATTACCCTGGAAACGCTGGCCTGGTTTACCGTAGTCGCCAGCCTGTTCGCGCTGCCGAAAATGCGCCGCGGCTATCAGCGTCTGGCGAAATGGATTGATGGCTTTGCCGGCGCTCTGTTTGCGGGCTTTGGTATTCACCTGATTATTTCGCGCTAATTTACCTCCGGGCCGGATAAACATCATCCGGCACGACTATCACGCGTGTCTTGCCGACGCCAGGAGCGCGCCTACCAGCATAAACAACGAACCAAACGCTTTATTCAGCGCCTTCATCTGCTTTGGTCCTTTAATCCAGGCGGCAATGCGCTGCGCCAGCGTGGCGTAACCGGTCATCACAATCATATCCACCACAATCGTAGTGACGCCGAGAATGAGGTACTGCGCCAGTTGCGGTTGCTGCGGCATGATGAATTGCGGAAACAGGGCGGCAAGAAAGACAATACTTTTGGGATTGGTTAGATTGACAAATATCGCCCGTTTGAACAGCCGACCCCGCGATTGCGTCTGGGCGAGGGTATGCAGATCGATAGCGCCTGCGGCGCGCCATTGCTGGATACCCAGCCAGATAAGATAAGCCGCGCCAGCCCATTTCAGGATTTCAAAAGCGATGAGCGAGCGCGAAAAGAGCGTACCCAGTCCGACGCCCACCAGTACGATATGTATCCCCAGCCCGGTCTGGAGTCCGGCGATAGAAGCCACTGCGCCACGATATCCATGGTTGATAGACGTCGTCATGGTATTGATGGCGCCTGAACCCGGAGAAAGACTCAACAGAATTGAGGTCAGTAGATAGGCGAACCACCATTCAAAGGTCATGCGAAACTCCCTGGTTGTCTGTTTTTGTGCCACAATACGCTACTGCCGCTGTGTTGTGTCAGGCACGACGCAAAAAACGATTTTACCTGGTAAACGAGGCCGAAAACCCGATGTTTCAGCAGCAAAATGACTGGGAAACAAGAGAAAATGCGTTTGCCGCTTTTGCTATGGGGCCGCTGACCGATTTCTGGCGTCAGCGGGAAGAGGCGGAGTTTATCGGCGTGGGTAACATTCCGGTGCGCTTTGTCCGTTTTCGAAATGATTCCAACGATCGGACGATCGTCATTTGTCCTGGCCGCATTGAGAGTTATGTAAAATACGCTGAACTGGCGTATGACCTTTTTCATCTCGGTTTTGATATCTTCATCATTGACCACCGTGGTCAAGGGCGCTCCGGGCGGATGTTATCGGACCCGCATCGGGGTCATGTTGATCATTTTAACGATTATGTTGAGGACTTAGCGGCGTTCTGGCAGCAGGAAATTGAGCCGGGGCCGTGGCGTAAGCGTTATATCCTGGCGCACTCAATGGGGGGCGCGATAGCCACCCTGTTCCTGCAACGCCATCGTGTGCGGTGCGACGCTATTGCGCTCACCGCGCCGATGTTTGGTATTGTGATACGCTTGCCTTCCTTTATGGTGCGCCATATTCTCGACTGGGCCGAGGGGCACCAGCGTATCCGTGAAGATTACGCTATTGGTACCGGTCAGTGGCGGGCGTTGCCGTTTGGGATGAATGCGCTGACCCACAGCCGCCAGCGTTATCAGCGCAACTTACGATTTTATGCCGACGAGCCGCAGCTGCGCGTTGGCGGCCCCACCTGGCATTGGGTACGCGAAGGCATTCTGGCGGGTGAGCAGGTACTGGCCGGGGCGAGCGATGACACGACGCCTACGCTACTGATTCAGGCGGAAGAAGAGCGGGTAGTGGATAACCGCACCCACGATCGTTTTTGTGAAATTCGCGCCGCGGCGGGATACCCTTGTGAAGGGGGAAAACCGCTGGTTATCAAAGGCGCGTACCATGAGATCCTTTTTGAAAAGGACGCCATGCGCTCAGTCGCGCTTAACGCCATTGTTGAATTTTTCAACAAGCCTAATTTATCCAGCGGAAATCGCTTTGCTTAGAGGTTAAATTTTATTATGTATCAGGTTGTTGCGTCTGATTTAGATGGCACGCTGCTCTCCCCCGACCATACGTTGTCCCCTTATGCCAAAGAGACTCTGAAGCTGTTGACCGCACGCGGCATCCATTTTGTCTTTGCCACTGGTCGTCATCATGTCGATGTAGGGCAAATCCGCGATAATCTTGAAATCAAGTCTTACATGATCACCTCCAACGGCGCGCGAGTGCACGATACCGACGGGAATTTGGTTTTTACGCATAATCTGGACAGCGACATTGCCAGCGACCTGTTCGGCGTGGTGAATGCGAACCCGGACATCGTGACTAACGTTTATCGCGACGACGAATGGTTTATGAATCGTCATCGCCCCGATGAAATGCGTTTTTTCAAAGAGGCGGTATTTAACTACTCGTTGTTTGAGCCTGCGCTGCTGGAGCCGGAGGGCGTCAGCAAAGTGTTTTTCACCAGCGACACTCATGAAAAGTTGTTGCCGCTGGAGCAGGCGATTAACGCGCGCTGGGGCGATCGGGTAAACGTGAGCTTCTCTACGCTAACCTGTCTGGAAGTGATGGCGGGCGGAGTGTCGAAAGGTCATGCGCTGGAAGCGGTCGCTCAGGCGATGGGGTACAGCCTGAAAGAGTGTATCGCCTTTGGCGACGGAATGAACGACGCTGAAATGCTCACGATGGCGGGCAAAGGCTGCATCATGGGCAATGCGCACCAGCGTCTGAAAGACCTGTATCCCGAACTTGAGGTGATCGGCATCAACGCGGATAACGCCGTGCCGCATTACCTGCGCGATCTTTTCTTACGCTGATGTGATTGTTTGTTAGTTGACCAGTTGTCAACTTCACTCTCCGCTACAATGGGTGTTCCCTGTTTTAAGAGACATCCATTGTGGCGCTACTCATCATTACCACTATCCTGTGGGCTTTCTCCTTTAGTTTATTTGGCGAGTATCTTGCCGGGCATGTCGATAGCTATTTCGCGGTGCTGATACGCGTTGGGCTGGCGGCGCTCGTTTTTCTGCCGTTTTTGCGTTCTCGCGGGCACAACCTAAAAACCATCAGCCTGTATATGCTGGTGGGGGCGATGCAGCTTGGCATCATGTATATGTTGAGCTTCCATGCTTACCTCTACCTGACCGTATCCGAACTGCTGCTGTTTACCGTTCTGACGCCGCTCTATATCACGCTGATTTACGATGTGATGAGTCAGCGTCGTTTGCGCTGGGGCTATGCATTTAGCGCGTTGTTGGCGGTGATTGGCGCCGGGATTATTCGCTACGATCGCGTGACCGACCATTTTTGGGTCGGTTTGCTCCTGGTGCAGCTTTCTAATATCAGTTTCGCTATCGGAATGGTGGGGTATAAACGTCTGATGGAGACCCGTCCCATGCCGCAGCACAACGCCTTTGCGTGGTTCTATCTGGGGGCGTTTTTGGTGGCGGCGGTGGCGTGGTCGCTGTTGGGGAACGCGCAAAAGCTGCCGGAAACCACGCTGCAATGGAGCATTCTGGTGTTTCTCGGCGTGGTGGCGTCCGGCATTGGCTACTTTATGTGGAACTATGGCGCTACCCAGGTAGACGCCGGGACGCTGGGTATCATGAATAATATGCATGTTCCCGCAGGACTGCTGGTTAATCTTGCCATCTGGCATCAGCAGCCCCACTGGCCAAGCTTTATTACAGGCGCGGCTGTGATCCTGGCTTCGCTGTGGGTGCATCGAAAATGGGTCGCTCCGCGCTCCGCACAAACGGCAGATGATCGCAGGCGTGATCCCGCGTCGAGCGAATAAACGCCTCGGTCACCGCCTGACGCTGGTCGCCGTCGCGCACGGCGGCATACAGGCGGCTCCACAGACCATCACCCAGGGTTTTGGTCACCACCAGACCCTGGCGCTCAACGCTTTCCACCACCCAGTGCGGCAGGGCGGCAATGCCCATTCTGGCCGCCACCATCTGAATCAGCAGTAGCGTATTATCCACGCTTTTCAGCAGCGGACTGATACCCGCCGGTTGCAGGAAATGTCGCCAGACATCCAGTCGGCTGCGCTGCACCGGGTAAATCAACAGCGTTTCGCTGGCTAAATCTTCCGGCGTAATCTGCGTTTTGCTGGCCAGCGGATGGTCGGGCGCCAGCACCAGTCGGACTTCAAAATCAAACATCGGCGAATAATGCAGCCCGCTGCGCGGCAAAATATCCGACGTCATCACCAAATCCAGCTCGCCCTGTTGCAAGGCCGGTTGCGGATCAAAAGTGACGCCGGATGTGAAATCCATTTCTACCTGCGGCCAGCTTGCACGGAAGTTTTCCAGCGCCGGGGTCAACCACTGAATACAGCTATGACATTCAATAGCGATGCGCAGACGAGTTTGCTGCGGTTCGTTGCACGCCTGCAGCGCACGGCTGATTTGCGGCAGCACCTGGTTTGCCAGTTGCAGCAGAACTTCCCCCTGCGGCGTAAAGCGCAGCGGCTGGCTTTTACGCACGAACAGGCGGAAGCCAAGGCGTTGTTCCAGATCGCTGAACTGATGAGACAGAGCGGATTGGGTCTGGTGCAGCACCGCAGCAGCAGCAGCCAGCGATCCACTATTCCGCAATGCCTGGAGTGTTTTCAGATGTTTAATTTCGATCATGAAAGTCCTTCACTTCGCCATGAACAAATTGCGCTTGAGGAATATACAGTACCTTTACATTATGGATGTGTAAACATCCAGACGTCTAAAACTCGTCATATTTCGACTTGCAGATGCGTTGGCTTCCTTGCTTACCCCAGTCACTTACTTCAGTAAGCTCCTGGGGATGCGCTGTGTCGCCGCCTTCCTGCAAGCCGAACTATTTAGAGTTTTACTTTCAGATTCAATAAAATAAGAGAGGAAGTAAAATGACAATATTGACTCATACCCTCGGTTTTCCTCGCGTTGGCCTGCGTCGCGAGTTGAAAAAAGCGCAAGAGAGCTACTGGGCGGGGAACTCAACGCGTGAAGCGTTACTGGCGGTGGGGCGCGAACTGCGCGCGCGTCACTGGGAGCAGCAGAAACAAGCGGATATTGACCTGTTACCGGTAGGCGACTTTGCCTGGTACGACCATGTTCTGACCACCAGCCTGCTGTTAGGCAATGTGCCGGCTCGTCATCAGAACAACGACGGTTCCGTGGACATCGACACTCTGTTCCGCATTGGCCGCGGTCGCGCGCCAACCGGCGAACCGGCGGCGGCAGCGGAAATGACCAAATGGTTTAATACTAACTATCACTACATAGTACCGGAGTTCAGCAAAGGCCAGCAGTTCAGACTCACCTGGACACAGTTGCTGGAGGAAGTGGACGAAGCGCTGGCGCTGGGGCATAAGATCAAACCCGTACTGCTGGGGCCTGTCACGTATCTGTGGCTGGGTAAAGTGAAAGGCGAACCGTTTGACCGCCTGACGTTGCTGAAAGACATTTTGCCGGTGTATCAGCACGTGCTGGCTGAACTGGCGAAGCGTGGTATTGAGTGGGTCCAAATTGATGAGCCAGCGCTGGTGCTGGAACTGCCGCAGGCGTGGCTGGATGCCTTCAAACCGGCTTACGACGCGCTCGCCGGCCAGGTGAAGCTGTTGCTGACGACCTATTTTGAAGGCGTGACGCCAAACCTGGACACTATTATCGCGCTACCGGTACAGGGGTTACATGTTGACCTCATTCATGGCAAAGATGATGTAGCGGAACTGCATCAACGTCTGCCGGTCGACTGGCTGCTTTCCGCAGGCTTGATTAACGGGCGTAATGTCTGGCGCGCCGATTTGACCGAAAAATACGCGCAGATTAACGCCCTTGTGGGCAAACGCGCGCTGTGGGTAGCATCCTCCTGCTCTTTGCTGCACAGCCCGATCGATCTCAGCGTCGAAACGCGTCTGGATACGGAAGTTAAAAGCTGGTTTGCCTTTGCGCTGCAAAAATGCGGTGAACTGGCGTTGCTGCGCGATGCGCTGAACAGCGGCGAAACGGCGGCGCTTGAGGAATGGAGCGCACCGATTCAGGCTCGTCGTCACTCCCGTCGCGTACATAATGCCGCGGTAGAAAAACGCCTGGCGGCGATCACCGCGCAGGACAGCCAGCGTGAGAATCCGTATGAGGTGCGCGCTGAAGCGCAACGCGCCCGCTTTAAACTTCCCGCCTGGCCGACGACGACTATCGGTTCGTTTCCGCAAACCACGGAAATTCGCGGCCTGCGTCTGGACTTCAAAAAGGGCAACCTCGACGCGAATAACTACCGCACCGGCATCGCCGAACATATCAAACAGGCTATCATCGAGCAGGAGCGTTTAGGGCTGGATGTGCTGGTACACGGCGAAGCCGAGCGAAACGACATGGTGGAATACTTCGGCGAGCATCTGGACGGCTTCGTCTTTACCCAGAATGGTTGGGTGCAAAGCTATGGCTCCCGCTGTGTGAAACCGCCGGTAGTGATTGGCGATATCAGCCGTCCGGCACCGATTACCGTGGAGTGGGCGAAATATGCCCAGTCGCTGACCGACAAGCCGGTAAAAGGGATGTTGACCGGCCCGGTGACTATTCTTTGCTGGTCATTCCCCCGCGAAGACGTGACCCGCGAAACGATTGCGAAACAGATTGCGCTGGCGCTGCGTGATGAAGTTGCGGATCTGGAGGCGGCGGGGATTGGGATTATTCAGATCGACGAACCGGCGCTGCGCGAAGGTCTACCGCTGCGTCGCAGCGACTGGGACGCCTATCTGGAATGGGGTGTGGAAGCCTTCCGCATCAACGCGGCGGTGGCGAAGGATGAAACCCAGATCCACACCCACATGTGTTACTGCGAGTTCAATGACATTATGGATTCGATCGCCGCGCTGGATGCGGATGTGATCACCATTGAGACCTCCCGCTCGGATATGGAGTTGCTGGAGTCGTTCGAAGCGTTCGACTACCCGAACGAAATCGGGCCGGGCGTGTACGATATTCACTCGCCGAACGTGCCGAGCGTCGAGTGGATTGAAGCCCTGCTGAAGAAGGCGGCACAGCGTATTCCGGCACAACGCCTGTGGGTGAATCCGGACTGCGGTCTGAAAACTCGCGGTTGGCCGGAAACCCGCGCGGCGTTAGCGAACATGGTCAAAGCGGCGCATAATCTGCGTCAGGCGAAATAGCCCATCCTGACCGCTGCGTTTATCCGGCAGCAATGCGGCGCTACCCTTTGACGGGTAGCGCCCGTGCCTGACCTGATTAACAGCGCCTCTTTCTTCTCATTTCCCTTTTTCTTATTTTCCGCGCTGTCTTTTTCAGGATCTGGCTATTTGGCGATCTTGATAATAAAAAGGTTCTCCGTATGAATGACAACCAGGCGGATAGCGTCCCCGGAAGCAGCGCGGCGGCTTTTATTGCCTCGCAGATCGTTTTTCCTGTCATGATCGCCCAGCGCTCTCATAGCACAAAACGAGGTTTTCCATTCTGTTATGTTCCCTGGCGACGATAAACGTCGCATTGTCTCATGGCGCTGGTGAACCTTATTTTTTAACGGAGATGTCTGACATGGCGGTAGCAGGTTGTCACGTAATGGCCAAACCCGGCGGCGCGATCTGCAATATTGATTGCACATATTGCTTCTATCTTGAAAAAGAGGCGCTGTACCCGGAACGCAATAAAAACTGGCGAATGTCGGACGAGACGCTGGAACAGTTTATACGCCAGCATATTGCCGCGCAGAGTGGCGACCGCATTGACTTTGCCTGGCAGGGCGGCGAACCGACCATGATGGGGCTACCGTTTTTCCGTCGGGTTGTCGCATTATGTGAAAAGTACGGCGATGGGCGAAAAATCACTCATGCGTTGCAGACGAACGGCATCCTGGTGAATGACGAGTGGGCGCGCTTTTTCGCTGAACAGCATTTTCTCATCGGTCTCTCTATCGACGGCCCGGCGTCGTTACACAACCACTATCGGCTTAATCGCGCTGGAAAAGGAACTCATGAACAGGTCGTCGCAGCAATGGCGCGGCTTAAAGCGCACCATGTCGACTTTAATACCTTAACCGTCGTGGGAAAACATAACGTCGGTCATGCAGCAGACGTCTACGAATTTCTTCTGGCGGCGGGATCGCGTTTTATTCAGTTTATCCCGCTGGTAGAGCGAATGAGCACCGATAACTCATCGGTACTTAATCTGGTGATGCCCGGCGAAAGCGCGGCGACGCTGGCGCCATGGACGGTACCGTCGTGGCAATATGGCGAATTTCTCAACCAGATCTTTGATATCTGGGTTCGTCGCGACGTAGACCGCGTCTATGTGCAGATGTTTGACGTGGCGTTAGCCGCCTGGACGGCGCAGCAGCCGGTACTGTGTGTACATTCCGAGACTTGTGGACATGCCTTCGCGTTGGAGTCGAACGGCGATCTCTACAACTGCGACCACTTTGTCTACCCGGAGCATCTGCTGGGGAATATCCACCAACACAGCATCAAAACCTTAAATAATAGCGAGCGGGCTATTGCCTTTGGTGAGGCCAAGCGGGAGACCCTGACCGCCGATTGTCGTCGCTGTGACTACCGCTTTGCGTGTCATGGCGGCTGTCCGAAGCATCGCTTTGCCGTCTCGCCGTCCGGTCATCCTGCGCATAATTACTTGTGTGCGGGCTATAAGCATTTTTTCCAGCACGTTACGCCGTATATGAATGTCTGGCGGGAGCTGCTGGCGCAAGGCTATCCGATGGCATCGATCATGCGCTGGCTGGCGCAGGACTCGCGTAAAGACACAGGAGCCGTCAGTCGTAACCATCTCTGTCCCTGCGGCAGCGGCAAAAAATATAAAAAATGCTGTGGTAAAGCATAGCTAACGTGGCGATGACGCTTTGTTGAGCCTATACCGACTCCGGTCTCGTAGGCCCAACAAACATCGTAATGCGCTGTGGTTAGCCTTTTTTCCCGCCGTACTGAGCGAACCATTCCAGCATTCTTTGCCAGCCGTCTTTCGCTGAGGCTTCGTGGTAGCCCGGACGATAATCGGCATTAAACGCGTGCCCTGCATCGGGATAGACCACGATTTCCGCCTTCGCATTAGCGGCGCGTAGCGCCTGACGCATGGTTTCCACGCTCTCCTGTGGAATACTGGTATCCTGTCCGCCGTATAAACCCAGTACCGGCGCGTTAAGATCGGTGGCGATATCAATGGGATGCTTCGGCGAATTGAGTGACGTGTCGCCCACCAGCTTGCCGTACCACGCTACCGCCGCTTTTAACTGTGGGTTGTGCGCGGCGTATAGCCAGGTAATTCGGCCTCCCCAACAAAAACCGGTGATCATCAGCCGATGCGCATCCCCGCCGTTGCGCGAAGCCCAACTGGCGACGTGATCCAGGTCGGCAAGGACTTGCGAATCGGGTACTTTAGCCACCAGCCCGCTCAATAATGTGGGTATATCGGCGAAATCATTGGGGTCGCCTTCGCGGAAATAGAGCTCCGGCGCGATAGCGAGATAGCCTTCCAGCGCCAGTCGTCGGCAAATATCGCGAATGTGTTCATGTACGCCAAAAATTTCCTGTACCACAATGACCACAGGCAGCGCGCCGTCGCTTGCCTTTGGTCTGGCGTAATAGGCTGGCATATCGTCGCCCTGAGAGGGAATCGACGTTATCCCCGCGCTAATGGCCCCATCAGGCGTATGAATCATCGTAGGGGCAAGTGGGGAAGCTGCAGGTGCAAAGCCGGATGGATGTGTCGTTGTCATGGTATTCTCCGTACCCTTAAAAAATAGCGCAATCTTAACTATAGACAGTGTGTAACAAACCACATTGCCTTAAAGCGGCTATCTTTTGTGCAATGCCTGGCGATATTGATTATTTATTGTGATACGCATCACTTTTTAATGGTAAACGAGTGCAATTGTTTTACATCATAGTGATGGCTGTCACGAAAATATCTTTATGCCTTAGGTAAAGTGTCTCTTTGCTTCTTCTGACAAACCCGATTCACAGAGGAGTTTTATATGTCCAAGTCTGATGTTTTTCATCTCGGCCTCACCAAAAACGATTTACAAGGGGCCCAGCTCGCCATCGTCCCTGGCGATCCTGAGCGTGTGGAAAAGATCGCCGCGCTGATGGATAAGCCGGTTAAGCTGGCATCTCACCGCGAATTCACCTCCTGGCGCGCTGAGCTGGATGGCAAAGCAGTTATCGTTTGCTCTACCGGTATCGGCGGCCCGTCTACCTCTATTGCCGTGGAAGAACTGGCGCAACTGGGTATTCGTACCTTCTTGCGTATCGGCACCACGGGGGCTATTCAGCCGCACATCAACGTCGGCGACGTTCTGGTAACGACCGCATCCGTACGTCTGGATGGGGCGAGCCTGCATTTTGCGCCGATGGAATTCCCGGCGGTTGCCGACTTTGCTTGCACCACCGCGCTGGTTGAAGCCGCGAAATCGATTGGCGCCACGACTCACGTTGGCGTAACCGCCTCTTCCGACACTTTCTATCCGGGTCAGGAACGTTACGACACCTATTCTGGCCGCGTTGTGCGTCGCTTCAAAGGCTCTATGGAAGAGTGGCAGGCGATGGGCGTAATGAACTACGAAATGGAATCCGCTACGCTGTTAACCATGTGCGCAAGCCAGGGGTTACGCGCAGGTATGGTGGCGGGCGTTATCGTCAACCGTACCCAACAAGAGATTCCGAATGCGGAAACGATGAAACAAACTGAAAGCCACGCGGTGAAAATCGTCGTGGAAGCGGCCCGTCGTCTGCTGTAATTCTCCTCTCTTTTGCAAAGGCCGACGCGTTCGGCCTTTTCTTTTTGCGTGGCGCCTCGCAGGAAATCCCTTTTAAACTGGACGTTTATACAGCACAATTCTATTTTGTGCAGGACAGTGTGGTTCCAGGAGAGGTGTTGTGGATATTACTCTTATGATAAGCGCCGTCGTGGCGCTGGCGGCTGGGGCGGTGATTGGCTGGCTGGCGACGAAAGCGCACGCCGATCAAATCCGCGCCGATCTTATCGAAGAACGGCGTGAGCTGGATATCGAACTTAGCGCGGCCCGGCAGCAATTAGCGCAAGAAGCGCACTGGCGCAGTGAATGCGAGTTACTTAATAACGAACTGCGTAGCCTGCACAGTATTAATACCTCTCTGGAAGCCGATCTGCGTGAAGTCACGACCCGTCTGGAAGCGACTCAACAACACGCGGAAGACAAAATCCGTCAGATGATCAACAGCGAACAGCGTTTAAGCGAGCAGTTTGAAAATCTGGCGAACCGTATCTTTGAACACAGTAATCGTCGCGTAGACGAACAAAACCGACAAAGCCTGAATAGCCTGCTGACGCCGCTGCGTGAGCAACTGGACGGTTTTCGCCGCCAGGTTCAGGAGAGTTTTGGCAAAGAAGCGCAGGAGCGGCATACGCTGGCGCACGAAATTCGTAATTTGCAGCAGCTTAACGCGCAAATGGCGCAGGAAGCGATCAACCTGACGCGCGCCCTGAAAGGGGACAATAAGGCGCAAGGAAACTGGGGCGAAGTTGTGCTGGCGCGGGTACTGGAGGCATCCGGACTGCGTGAAGGCTACGAATACGAAACCCAGGTCAGCATTGAGAACGATGCGCGCTCGCGGATGCAGCCGGATGTCATCGTCCGCTTGCCGCAGGGCAAAGATGTGGTCATCGATGCTAAAATGACGTTGGTCGCCTACGAGCGTTACTTTAACGCTGAAGATGACTACACGCGCGAGGCCGCTTTACAAGAGCACATCGCCTCGGTGCGCAATCATATTCGCTTACTGGGGCGCAAAGACTATCAGCAGCTTCCCGGCCTCCGCTCGCTGGATTATGTTCTGATGTTTATCCCCGTAGAACCCGCTTTCCTGCTGGCGTTAGATAAACAGCCCGAACTGATAACCGAGGCGCTGAAAAATAACATTATGCTGGTAAGCCCCACGACGCTGCTGGTGGCGTTACGGACAATCGCCAACCTGTGGCGCTATGAACACCAGAGCCGCAATGCGCAGCACATCGCGGACAGAGCCAGTAAGCTCTACGATAAAATGCGATTGTTCGTTGATGATATGTCAGCGATCGGTCAGAGTCTGGATAAAGCGCAGGATAACTACCGCCAGGCGATGAAAAAACTTGCGTCGGGGCGTGGCAACGTTTTGGCGCAGGCGGAGGCCTTCCGGGGGCTAGGCGTGGAAATCAAACGCGAGATTAATCCGGATTTAGCGGAACAGGCCGTTACGCAAGATGAAGAATATCGTTTACGATCGATCCCTGAAGAGCGGCAGGATGAACATTATCCCAATGATGAACGGGTGAAGCAGCAGTTAAGTTAACCCATACGGAGTAGTTTAGTCCTGGCGCAGAGTAGGGCAAATTGGCCCAATCTGTTACACTTCTTGAACATTTTTATCGATAAGCAGGCACTGAGATGGTGGAAGATTCACAAGAAACGACGCACTTTGGCTTTCAGACCGTCGCTAAAGAGCAGAAAGCTGACATGGTGGCCCACGTTTTTCATTCTGTGGCGTCAAAGTACGATGTGATGAATGATTTAATGTCATTTGGCATTCATCGTTTGTGGAAGCGCTTCACCATTGATTGCAGTGGCGTGCGTCGTGGACAAACCGTTCTCGATTTAGCGGGCGGTACGGGCGATCTTACCGCGAAATTTTCACGTATGGTCGGGGAAACTGGCAAAGTTATCCTGGCGGATATTAATGATTCTATGCTCAAAATGGGGCGTGAGAAGCTGCGTAATATCGGCGTGATCGGCAACGTAGAGTATGTGCAGGCGAATGCCGAAGCTCTGCCTTTCCCTGATAATACGTTTGATTGCATTACCATTTCGTTTGGTTTGCGCAATGTAACGGAAAAAGAAAAAGCGCTGCGGTCAATGTTCCGTGTGTTGAAACCCGGCGGACGTTTACTGGTGCTTGAATTTTCCAAGCCTATCATTGAGCCGCTGAGTAAAGCGTATGACGCCTATTCTTTCCATATTTTACCGCGTATTGGCTCGATGGTCGCGAACGATGCGGATAGCTATCGGTATCTCGCGGAATCCATCCGTATGCATCCCGATCAGGATACCTTAAAAGCCATGATGCAGGACGCCGGATTTGAGAGCGTGGATTATTACAATCTGACGGCGGGCGTTGTGGCATTGCACCGTGGTTATAAATTCTAGGAGGGTGGAATGCCTTTTAAACCCTTAGTGACCGCAGGAATTGAAGGTCTCCTCAATACGTTTCTGTATCGTTCGCCAGCGCTGAAATCAGCCAGAACGCGCTTACAGGGAAAAGTACTGTGTGTGAAACTAAAGGGATTTTCGACGCCATTAGTCCTGGTATTCAGCGAACGCCAGGTTGATGTGCTGGGGGCATGGGAAGGCGAAGCGGACTGTACGGTAATCACTCAAGCTAGCGTTTTGCCAAAACTACGCGATCGTCAGCAGCTGGCCGCGCTTATTCGCAGCGGCGAACTGGAAGTGCAGGGCGATATTCAGGTCGTGCAAAATTTTGTGGCGCTCGCCGATCTCGCCGAATTCGATCCTGCGGAGCTGTTGGCGCCATACACGGGTGATATTGCGGCGGAAAGTATCGGTAAGGTCGTGCGTGGCGGGGCTAAATTCCTGCGCCACGGGTTTCAACGCCAGCAGCGTTATGCCGCTGAAGCGATCACTGAAGAGTGGCGTATGGCGCCTGGCCCGCTGGAAGTCGCATGGTTTGCCGAAGAAACCGCGGCTGTTGAGCGCGCCGTAGATTCTCTGACCACACGGCTGGAAAAACTGGAGGCCAAATGACGCCAGGTGAAGTACGGCGCCTATATTTCATCATCCGCACGTTTTTAAGCTACGGCCTTGATGAACTCATCCCCCGAATGCGTCTTACACTGCCACTCCGATTATGGCGCTATTCGCTGTTCTGGATGCCAAACCGGCATAAAGATAAATTGCTGGGTGAACGATTAAGACTGGCGTTGCAAGAGCTGGGACCGGTCTGGATCAAATTTGGCCAGATGCTCTCCACGCGCCGTGACCTGTTCCCGCCGCAAATCGCCGATCAGCTCGCTTTGCTCCAGGATAAAGTCGCGCCATTCGATGGTCGGCTGGCGAAAGCCCAGATTGAAGAGGCGATGGGGGGGCTACCAGTCGAAGCCTGGTTTGACGACTTTGATATCCAGCCTTTAGCGTCGGCGTCAATCGCCCAGGTACATACCGCGCGATTGAAATCAAACGGTAAAGAAGTGGTTATTAAGGTCATTCGCCCGGATATTTTGCCGGTAATTCAGGCAGACCTGAAACTGATTTATCGCCTTGCTCGCTGGGTACCACGCCTGTTGCCGGATGGGCGTCGTCTGCGCCCGACGGAAGTGGTGCGTGAGTATGAGAAAACGCTGATCGATGAGCTGAATCTGCTGCGGGAATCGGCCAACGCGATTCAGTTACGCCGCAATTTTGAAAATAGTCCCATGCTATATATCCCGGAGGTGTACTCCGATTACTGTAGCCAGAACATGATGGTGATGGAGCGGATATACGGCATTCCTGTTTCGGATGTGGCGGCGCTGGAAAAGAACGGCACCAACATGAAACTGCTGGCGGAACGCGGGGTTAAAGTTTTCTTCACCCAGGTTTTCCGCGACAGCTTTTTCCATGCGGACATGCATCCGGGAAATATTTTTGTCAGCCATGAACACCCTGAAAATCCGCAATATATCGGCATTGACTGCGGTATCGTCGGGTCGCTAAACAAAGAAGATAAGCGTTATCTGGCTGAAAACTTTATCGCGTTCTTTAATCGCGATTACCGAAAGGTGGCAGAACTGCATGTCGATTCAGGTTGGGTTCCGCCAGATACCAACGTTGAAGATTTTGAGTTTGCCATCCGTACCGTCTGTGAACCTATCTTTGAAAAGCCGCTCGCGGAAATCTCGTTTGGTCATGTGTTGTTAAACCTTTTCAATACAGCGCGTCGATTTAACATGGAAGTCCAGCCGCAACTGGTGTTGTTGCAGAAAACATTATTGTATGTTGAAGGGGTTGGGCGGCAACTTTATCCTCAGCTTGATTTGTGGAAAACGGCGAAGCCGTTTCTTGAGTCCTGGATCAAAGATCAGGTGGGTATTCCGGCTCTCACGCGGGCTCTTAAAGAAAAAGCGCCGTTCTGGGTCGAAAAAATGCCAGAAATACCTGAACTGGTGTACGACAGTTTGCGCCAGGGCAAATATTTACAGCACAGTGTTGATAAGATTGCGCGCGAGTTACAGGTAAACCATGTGCGCCAAAGTCAGTCTCGTTATTTATTGGGAATTGGCGCAACGCTGTTACTGAGCGGGTCATTCTTACTCGTCAACCGCCCTGAATGGGGATTGATGCCTGGCTGGCTCATGGTCGGCGGCGTAGTGGTCTGGCTGGTTGGCTGGCGTAAAACTCGTTGAGATTTTTTATCGCTCAACGCCGGTTGTGTCACGCAGGTACATATTATCACTTGAGGCAGTACTCAGGCCGCAAGTCAATGTCGTCCCGGTCGTATGTAAAAGTATGTGAATAGGGCGGGCGAAAGCGGCTAACAAAGAGGCAGCGCGAAGGATAATGTGTATAATGCGGCCCTATTAATTCATCATCTATCACAGAGGAACATGTATGGGTGGTATCAGTATTTGGCAGTTGTTGATTGTTGCCGTTATCGTCGTACTGCTGTTCGGCACCAAAAAACTCGGTTCCATCGGTTCCGATCTTGGCGCGTCTATCAAAGGCTTTAAAAAAGCCATGAGCGATGATGATGCCAAACAGGATAAAACCAGTCAGGACGCTGATTTTACCGCTAAATCTATCGCGGATAAGCAAGGCGAAGCGAAAAAGGAAGACGCTAAAAGCCAAGATAAAGAGCAGGTATAATCCGTGTTTGATATCGGTTTTAGCGAACTGCTGTTAGTGTTCGTTATCGGCCTCATTGTGTTGGGGCCGCAACGATTGCCAGTAGCGGTAAAAACGGTAGCGGGCTGGATTCGCGCGTTGCGGTCCCTTGCGACAACGGTTCAGAATGAACTGACTCAGGAACTGAAACTTCAGGAGTTCCAGGACAGTCTGAAAAAAGTCGAAAAGGCGAGCCTGGAAAATCTGACTCCCGAACTGAAAGCATCTATGGATGAACTGCGTCAGGCGGCGGAGTCGATGAAACGCACCTACAGCGCTAACGATCCCGAACAAGCGAGCGATGAAGCGCATACCATCCATAATCCGGTGGTAAAAGGGAACGAAACGCAGCATGAGGGCGTCACCCCTGCCGCCGCTGAAACACAGGCGAGCGCGCCGGAACAAAAGCCGGAGCCCGTTAAAGCTAACGTGCCTGAGTTAACGGAAACCGCTTCCGTAGCCACGATAGACGCCGAGAAGAAATCCGCTGCGCCTGTTGTCGAATCTTCCCCCTCGTCGAGTGATAAACCGTAAACATGGCTGTAGAAGATACTCAACCGCTTATCACGCATCTGATCGAGTTGCGTAAGCGCCTGCTAAACTGCATCGTCGCAGTACTTCTGATTTTTTTGGCGTTAATTTATTTCGCCAATGATATTTATCATTTAGTCGCCGCACCGCTGATTAAACAGATGCCGCAAGGGGCGACAATGATTGCGACGGATGTGGCGTCGCCGTTTTTTACGCCTATCAAACTCACCTTCATGGTGTCTTTGATCTTATCCGCGCCTGTGATTTTGTACCAGGTTTGGGCCTTTATCGCCCCGGCGCTGTATAAGCATGAGCGTCGTCTGGTCGTACCGCTGCTGGTATCCAGCTCGCTGCTTTTCTACATTGGTATGGCCTTCGCCTATTTTGTCGTATTCCCTTTGGCCTTTGGTTTCCTGACGCATACGGCGCCGGAAGGGGTACAGGTTTCGACAGATATCGCCAGCTATCTTAGCTTTGTTATGGCGCTTTTTATGGCCTTTGGCGTAGCCTTTGAAGTGCCGGTGGCGATTGTGTTGCTGTGCTGGATGGGCATCACCACGCCAGAAGATTTGCGTAAAAAACGGCCTTATATCCTGGTCGGGGCATTCATTGTGGGAATGCTGCTTACGCCGCCAGATGTTTTCTCGCAAACGTTGCTGGCGATACCGATGTACTGCCTGTTTGAAATTGGCGTTTTCTGCTCACGCTTTTATGTCGGTAAGCGACGGACGCGCGACGAAGATAACGAGGCCGAAACCGAAAAGGCCGAGCACACTGAAGACTAAACACAACCGCCCGCCAGGGCGGTTGTCATATGGGGGCAAGCATGTTTGATATTGGCGTTAATTTAACCAGTAGCCAGTTTGCAAAAGATCGTGATGATGTGGTCGCCCGTGCGTTTGCGGCGGGAGTAAAAGGTATGCTACTGACCGGAACGAACATCCAAGAAAGTCAGCAGGCGTTAAAACTAGCGCGGCGCTACCCCCATTGTTGGTCGACAGCTGGCGTCCATCCCCATGACAGCAGTCAGTGGTCATCCGCGTCTGAAGACGCCATTATTGCGCTGGCGAACCAGCCGGAAGTCGTCGCTATCGGTGAGTGCGGACTGGATTTCAATCGCAATTTTTCCACGCCGCAGGAGCAGGAGCGTGCCTTTCAGGCGCAGCTACAAATTGCCGCCGAATTGCAGATGCCAATCTTTATGCACTGCCGGGACGCGCATGAGCGATTTCTGGCATTGCTTGATCCCTGGCTGGATAGTCTTCCGGGTGCAATACTGCACTGCTTTACCGGTTCACGCCAGCAAATGCAGGCCTGTGTGGACAGAGGGCTCTATATCGGTATTACCGGGTGGGTTTGCGACGAACGACGCGGACTTGAGCTACGTGAACTCTTACCGTTTATTCCAGCGGAAAAGCTACTGATAGAAACCGATGCGCCGTATCTGTTGCCTCGCGATCTTACGCCGAAACCAACGTCACGACGCAACGAGCCCGCGTATCTGCCTCACATCCTGGAGCGCATTGCGCTATGGCGTGGTGAAGATCCGCAATGGTTAGCGGCGATGACAGATGCCAACGCCAGAACCTTATTTGAGGTCGTATTCTGAACGATCGCTAAATCTTGCGAAAACCGGTGTTTTTTACGCTCTGCTTCACTTCTTTATTGAGTAAATTAAGCAGTAACATCGAACGCGTTTCGCCATCCGGTTCGGTAAAAATCGCTTTCAGCCCTTCAAATGCGCCTTCCGTGATGATGACGCTATCGCCGGGATAGGGGGTTTCAGGATCGACAACGCCTTCGGGCTTGTAGATAGAAAGCTGATGAATAACGCTGGAAGGCACGATCGCAGGATGCGCGCCAAAGCGCACAAAATGGCTGACGCCGCGCGTGGCGTTGATTGTAGTGGTATGTATCACTTCCGGATCAAATTCAACGAACAGATAATTAGGAAAGAGCGGTTCGCTGACGGAGGTACGTTTTCCGCGTACCATTTTTTCCAGGGTGATCATCGGTGTCAGGCAACTTACCGCTTGTCTTTCGAGGTGTTCCTGAGCACGCTGAAGTTGCCCGCGTTTGCAGTACAGTAAATACCAGGATTGCATAATGACTCTTATCCGCTTGTTCGGGGCGCAAGCATAGCAAAAGCCATGCGCGAAGTTAATTATACACTTCATCCTTTAAGCCGTATCTGGATTAGCGTTGGTTGCCAGAGTTCACGCTAATTTAACAAAAATACAGCATCCCGATGATGAACGCCGTATAATGATGCGCTTACCAAGAGGCTACAATGGACGCCATGAAATATCACGATTTACGCGACTTCCTGACGCTACTTGAGCAGCAGGGGGAACTAAAACGCATCACGCTACCTGTGGATCCTCATCTGGAAATCACGGAAATCGCTGACCGCACGCTGCGTGCCGGTGGACCGGCGTTGCTGTTTGAAAATCCTAAAGGTTACGCCATGCCGGTGCTGTGCAACCTTTTTGGCACGCCAAAACGCGTGGCGATGGGCATGGGGCAGGATGATGTTTCCGCATTACGGGAAGTGGGTAAATTATTAGCGTTTCTGAAAGAACCTGAGCCGCCGAAAGGCTTTCGCGATCTGTTTGACAAGCTGCCGCAGTTTAAGCAAGTGCTGAATATGCCGACGAAACGGTTACGCGGCGCGCCTTGCCAGCAGAAAATCGCGTCTGGCGATGATGTCGATTTAACGCGTCTTCCTGTCATGACCTGTTGGCCGGACGACGCCGCGCCGCTGATTACCTGGGGACTGACGGTAACGCGTGGTCCGCACAAAGAACGGCAAAACCTGGGCATTTATCGTCAGCAGTTGATAGGTAAAAATAAGCTGATTATGCGCTGGCTGTCTCACCGAGGCGGCGCGCTGGATTTTCAGGAGTGGTTAGCCGCGCGTCCGGGTGAACGTTTCCCGGTCTCCGTCGCATTGGGCGCCGATCCGGCGACGATACTTGGCGCCGTGACTCCTGTTCCCGATACTCTGTCGGAGTATGCCTTTGCGGGCCTGCTGCGCGGCACGAAAACTGAAGTGGTTAAATGCCTTTCTAACGATCTGGAAGTGCCTGCCAGCGCCGAGATTATCCTTGAAGGTTACATTGAGCCGGGAGAGATGGCGCCGGAAGGACCGTATGGCGATCATACGGGCTATTATAATGAAGTGGATAACTTTCCGGTCTTTACCGTCACGCATATTACGCAGCGTGAGGATGCCATCTATCACTCCACCTATACCGGGCGTCCGCCCGATGAGCCTGCGGTATTAGGGGTGGCGCTCAATGAAGTCTTCGTGCCTATTCTGCAAAAACAGTTTCCGGAAATCGTCGACTTTTATCTGCCGCCGGAAGGGTGTTCTTACCGCCTGGCGGTAGTGACGATGAAAAAGCAGTACGCTGGTCATGCGAAACGCGTCATGATGGGCGTCTGGTCGTTTTTGCGCCAGTTTATGTATACGAAATTTGTTATCGTTTGCGATGATGACGTTAACGCACGCGACTGGAATGATGTGATCTGGGCGATTACCACCCGTATGGACCCTGCGCGGGATACGGTGCTGGTTGAAAATACGCCGATTGATTACCTGGATTTTGCCTCGCCGGTCTCCGGGCTGGGTTCAAAAATGGGGCTGGATGCCACAAACAAATGGCCGGGCGAAACCCAACGCGAGTGGGGGCGTCCTATTGTTAAAGATCCTGAAGTTACCGCGCGTATTGATGCGATTTGGGATGAGCTGGCTATCTTTAAATAACTGAAAGCGGACATCGACATTTCAGGCTGCGGCGACTCGGCTTGAAAAATGTCGGTATTGACCCGACACCCGACAGAGGGAGCGCATGACAACCTTAAGCTGTAAAGTGACCTCGGTAGAAGCTATCACCGATACCGTATATCGGGTTCGTTTAGTGCCGGACGCGGCGTTTTCATTCCGCGCTGGTCAGTATTTGATGGTCGTAATGGACGAGCGTGACAAACGCCCGTTTTCGATGGCCTCAACGCCGGACGAGAAAGGGTTTATTGAATTACACATTGGCGCTTCCGAGCTCAATCTGTATGCGATGGCGGTCATGGATCGGATTCTGAAAGACCGGGAAATCGTCGTCGATATTCCGCATGGCGACGCCTGGCTACGTGACGATGAAGAGCGTCCGTTGATTCTGATCGCGGGCGGTACGGGCTTTTCTTATGTGCGCTCCATCCTGTTGACGGCGTTAGCGCGCAACCCGAACCGCGATGTTACCATTTACTGGGGTGGTCGCGAAGAAAAGCACCTCTATGATCTCTCTGAGCTGGAAGCACTCTCTGTTAACCATCCGAATTTGCGTATTGAACCTGTTGTCGAGCAGCCGGAAGAAGGCTGGCGTGGACGTACAGGAACGGTACTTACGGCGGTATTGCAGGATTATGGTACGCTGGCGGGGCACGATATTTATATTGCCGGACGTTTTGAGATGGCGAAAATCGCCCGCGATCTGTTCTGTCATGAGCGTAACGCGCGGGAAGATCGTCTGTTTGGCGATGCGTTCGCATTTATTTAACTATTTTATGGGACGCAGTAGCGTCCCTTTTTACGTTAGCCTACCTAAAAGTCCTCTTAAATATTAATTAATCGTCAACTATAAAACCTTATGATATTGAATATCTACAGGCTTTGTATTGCGTGTAATAAATTAAGTAATATTATGTCCTGAGGCTATCAATAAAAATAGTTAATTATATATGCTTCATTTATTTTTATAAAAGAAACATAAAATGGAAAGTTAGTTATTTATTTATAAGATGGAGAGTGTTATGAAATTTAAATATGCTTTAACTTCTCTCGCATTATCTGTTGCAATTTTGTCATCAGTACCTTCTACTGCTTTCGCCATCGGCGGCGCCAGCGGCGCTAAAGTGGACTATCAGGTCCAGGGAAAAATTGGCGAAGTTGTTATGAACCCCTATGATATCGCGCCGCTAACCGCCGTTATTCGTAATGGCGGTTACCAGTTACGTGACGTGCATGTACGGATTGTCCCCAAAGAAAATGGCCAGGAGATCGCGTATAAAGTTAATAATAAATACCTTTTAACGTATGGCGGTATTCCCGTCTTTGGTCTTTACCCGGATTATGTCAATACCGTTGAAGTTGAATATACAAGAATCCAGGGTAGTAAAACCGAAAATATAAAAGAAAGCTATAAAATGTATGCACCGCCTGCCTATATTGAATCGGCGGGTACAAAAGAAGAACAATCAGCACTCTTTACTATCGATGTTAAAAAGGTTTCCCCAGAATTTAAAGATCGCTTGTATCTTTTGAATAATACGAAAGATAAGTCTGGGAATGGAACGCGTACTGTCTGGAACAACCCTACTGGGGGTGCATTAGAATGGAACTTCACTACAGCTAACGCTATTATCGACACCTCCGGTGATATTCGTTGGTTTATGAATCCAAGTTCAATTTATGATTTAAAGTCAATTTATCGTGCTGGCGTTATGATGGGCTTTAAACAAAACCAGGATGGCGCACTATCGTGGGGCTACGGTCAGCGTTATGTGAAATACGATATCATGGGGCGTGAAATCTTTAACCGCCGCCTGCCGGATAATTATAACGATTTTTCACACTCAATGGATAACGCGGCCAACGGTCACTACTTCCTGCGTGTAGCCAGCTCTAACTATAAACGTCCTGATGGGAAAAATGTTCGTACCGTGCGTGATGTGATTGCCGAAGTTGATCAGAACGGCGTGGTAGTGGATGAATGGCGTCTGTTTGATATCCTCGATCCTTATCGTGATGTGATAATGAAAACCCTCGATCAGGGCGCTGTGTGCCTGAATATCGACGCCAGCCAGTCCGGCCATACGTTGAGCGAAGAAGATCTGGCGGCGCTGGACTCCTCCGACAAATTCGGGGATATCGTGGGTAGTGGGGCTGGCCGCAACTGGGCGCATGTCAACAGCGTCGACTATGACAGTGAAGATGATTCCATCATCATCAGCTCCCGCCACCAGAGTGCGATTATCAAAATCGGCCGCGATAAGAAAGTGAAGTGGATACTGGGTACGCCTGCTGGCTGGAAAGCGCCATTTAATGCCGCAATTCTGACGCCAGTGGATAGCAAAGGCCAAAAAATCGCCTGCCAGGACAGTGGCTGCGAGGGTGACTTCGACTGGACATGGACGCAACATACGGCCTTTAAAATTGATAGTAAGAGTAAAGGCGATATCTTATACCTTTCCGCTTTCGACAATGGCGATGGCCGCGGCTTAGAACAGCCTGCTATGCAGAGTATGAAATACAGCCGCTCCGTGATTTACAAAATCGACCAGAAAAACAAGACAGTCCAACAGATCTGGCAATACGGTAAAGAGCGCGGGAACGAGTGGTTTAGCCCGGTAACCTCTATCACCGAGTACCAGACTGACAAGAATTCTGTGTTCGTGTATTCCGCAACAGCAGGTGGTGCGTTTGATTTGTCGGTAGGCGCATTTACCAGCTTGCCTAATCCGTATCTGGAAGAGTTCAAATGGGGAGAAAAAGAGCCTGCGGTCGAAATGCAAATACATGGTGCGCGTGGATATCAGGCTATGCCATTTAGCCTGACCAAAGCGCTTACTGAGTAGAACGGGCCATACGGTGAAAAAACCCGCCCCTGACGGGCGGGAAAAACGGCAACTAAACTGTTTCCCGTCATAATTCGCGCAGCCTCTTTGTTGGCTGCCTTTGCTCACCCCGGGCACATGGTTATCTATGTTCCCGGGGGATTCGCTCAGTTGCCGCTGCGCTGCAATGCGAGTTATTTAGGGGATATTATCTTTGATTAAACCCGCTCAAACACCGTGGCGATGCCCTGACCCAGACCAATACACATCGTCGCCAGACCAAACTGCGCGTCTTTGCGCTCCATCAGGTTGATAAGCGTGGTGCTGATACGTGCTCCGGAGCAGCCGAGCGGATGACCAAGCGCGATCGCGCCGCCGTTGAGGTTGATCTTCTCGTCTATCTGCTCCATCAATCCCAGATCCTTAATGCATGGCAGGATCTGTGCGGCAAACGCTTCGTTCATCTCAAACACATCGATATCGCTGGCTGACAGTCCCGCTTTTTTCAACGCCAGTTTTGACGCCGGAACCGGCCCGTAACCCATAATTGACGGATCACAACCCACCACTGCCATTGAGCGAATACGGGCGCGAGGTTTCAGGCCCAACTCACGGGCACGACTTTCGCTCATTACCAGCATGGCGGCTGCGCCATCGGAAAGCGCGGATGAGGTGCCCGCCGTGACCGTGCCACTAACCGGATCAAATGCCGGACGCAGCGTTGATAGCGCTTCGACCGTGGTTTCCGGGCGGATCACTTCATCGTAGTTAAACTGCTTCAACACGCCGTCTGCATCATGACCGCCAGTCGGGATAATCTCCGTTTTGAATGCGCCAGACTGCGTGGCGGCCCAGGCGCGAGCGTGAGAACGCGCGGCGAACTGGTCCTGCATTTCCCGGCTAATGCCGTGCAGGCGGGAGAGCATTTCCGCCGTTAGCCCCATCATCCCTGCCGCTTTGGCGACGTTGCGACTCAGACCCGGGTGAAAATCCACGCCGTGGCTCATCGGCACGTGCCCCATATGCTCCACGCCGCCAACCAGACAAACCTGCGCATCGCCGGTCATGATCATTCGCGCTGCATCGTGTAACGCCTGCATCGAGGAACCACACAGACGGTTGACGGTGACCGCCGGTACCGAATGGGGAATTTCTGCCAGCAGCGCGGCGTTACGGGCAATGTTGAAGCCTTGCTCCAGCGTTTGTTGTACGCAGCCCCAGTAAATATCATCGAGGGTCGCCGCTGTAAGCGACGGATTACGCGCCAGCAGGCTACGCATTAAGTGGGCGGAGAGATCTTCTGCCCGCACGTTGCGAAACGCGCCGCCCTTCGAACGGCCCATCGGGGTGCGAATAGCATCGACAATGACAACCTGTTCCATTGTGACTCCTTAAGCCGTTTTCAGAGAACCAACCGGACGGGCTGGTTCAACCGGGGGATAATACGGTTCGTTATGGCGCGCTTTATTACGCAGCCCTTCCGGCACTTCATACAGCGGGCCGAGGTGTTGATACTGCTGCGCCATATCAAGATATTTCGCGCTGCCCTGTGTATCCAGCCAGCGGAATGCGCCGCCGTGGAACGGAGGGAAGCCCAGGCCGTAGACCAGCGCCATATCGGCTTCCGCCGGGCTTGCGATAATGCCTTCTTCCAGACAGCGAACCACTTCGTTAATCATCGGGATCATCATACGGGCGATTATCTCGTCGTCGCTGAAGTCGCGTTTCGGCTGACTGACGCTTG
Organism: Salmonella sp. NW1250; assembly: GCF_051812965.1. Lineage (NCBI taxonomy): Bacteria > Pseudomonadati > Pseudomonadota > Gammaproteobacteria > Enterobacterales > Enterobacteriaceae > Salmonella > Salmonella sp. NW1250. Next base: position 87,117 of record NZ_JAMNDD010000016.1, read on the forward strand.
CCAGCAGGTCATCCACCGCGGCATCTTCTTCTTTCTTCGGCTTACCCTTGCTGTCTTCTTTATAGCGCCAGAAGCCCAGACCGTTTTTTTGCCCAAAACGGCTGGCGTCAAACAATGCGTCGATCGCGTCGCGATACTCTTTCTGCATCCGTTGCGGGAAGCCTGCCGCCATTACCGCCTGCGCGTGATGCGCGGTATCAATACCCACCACGTCGAGCAGATAGGCCGGGCCCATCGGCCAGCCGAACTGTTTTTCCATCACTTTATCGACCTTGCGGAAATCCGCGCCGTCGCGCAGCAGTTGACTGAAACCGGCGAAATAGGGGAACAGCACGCGGTTAACAAAGAAGCCGGGGCAGTCGTTGACTACAATCGGTGTCTTGCCCATTTTGCTGGCCCAGGCGACGACTTTGGCAATGGTTTCGTCTGAACTCTTCTCGCCGCGAATGATTTCAACCAGCGGCATCCGGTGTACCGGGTTGAAGAAGTGCATTCCGCAAAAGTTTTCCGGACGTTCCAGGGCGCTTGCCAGTTCGCCAATTGGGATGGTGGAGGTATTTGAGGCCAGCACGGTTTCCGGGCGCACTTTCTGCTCGGTTTCCGCCAGTACCGCTTTTTTGACTTTCGGATTTTCGACTACCGCTTCGACAACAACATCTACGCGATCGAAACCGGCATAATCGAGAGTCGGGTGGATGGTCGAAATGACGCCCGCCAGCTTCAGACCGTCGATCTTGCCGCGCTCCAGCTGTTTGTTCAGCAGCTTGGCCGCTTCGGTCATGCCGAGGTTCAACGATTTATCGTTGATATCTTTCATGATGACCGGTACGCCTTTCCAGGCCGACTGGTAAGCGATACCGCCGCCCATAATGCCCGCGCCCAGTACGGCTGCCTGTTTCGGCGTCTCAATATCTTTGGTCAGCTTTTTGGCTTTACCTTTTACATATTGATCGTTGAGGAAGATACCGACCAGCGCACGAGCCTCATTGGTATGCGCCAGCGGAACAAAGCTTTTATTTTCCAGATTCAGCGCTTCTTCACGACCAAAACGCGCGGCGGCTTCAATGGTTTTCACTGCGGTCATCGGCGCCGGATAATGTTTACCCGCCGTTTGTGCGACCATGCCTTTAGCGATGGTAAAGCTCATCGCCGCTTCAATTTTGCTGAGTTTCAACGGTTCCAGTTTCGGCTGGCGTTTAGCTCTCCAGTCGAGATCGCCGGTAATGGCCTGGCGTAACACCGCTATCGCGCCTTCAATTAGCTTCTCTTGTTTGACCACGCCGTCCACAAGGCCGATTTTCAGCGCGTGCTCAGCACCGACATCTTTACCTGCCGCGATAATCTCCAGCGCGCTGTCTGCGCCAAGCATACGCGGCAGACGAACGGAGCCGCCGAAACCCGGCATGATGCCCAGTTTAGTTTCCGGCAGACCGATACGGAGGTCTGGCGTCGCCAGACGGTAATCGGTGGCCAGCACGCATTCGCACCCGCCGCCCAGCGCATAGCCGTTTACGGCGGCAAGGGTCGGTACGGGTAAATCTTCCAGACGATTAAAGACGCTGTTAGCGAAATGCAGCCATTGGCTTAACTGCTCTTCGGGGACGAGGAACAGTGAAAGAAATTCGGTGATGTCCGCGCCGACAATAAAGGCCGCTTTATTCGAGCGCAGCAGCAGCCCTTTTAAATCGTGTTGCTTTTCCAGCACCTCAAGCGCCTGGCCGAGGCTGGCGACGGTTGCGGTGTCGAGTTTATTGACCGAGCCTGGAGCATCGAACACCAGTTCGGCGATGCCATCTTCCAGCCAGTCGAGGTACAGGGTGTCGCCTTTATAAAGCATGTCAGTCTCCTGAATCCACAAGGTGATCTGGTCGTACCAGATGAAGCGAAGTGTGTATTTTGTGTTAATAAAATGCAAATAAATGATTAAAGAAATGCCGATGTGATCACGCTCGGCAGAGATCACGCTCTCGTGGGGCGATGTGCTAAGATGCGGGAACTTGAGGTCAAAAAAACAGAAGGGTAAAAAATGGAATCACTGGCCGCGCTCTATAAAAATCATATTGTTATCTTACAAGAACGGACGCGCGATGTTCTGGCGCGCTTTAAGCTGGATGCGTTACTTATTCACTCCGGCGAGCTATTCAACGTCTTTCTCGACGATCACCCTTATCCGTTTAAGGTCAATCCGCAGTTTAAAGCGTGGGTGCCGGTAACTCAGGTTCCAAATTGCTGGCTGCTGGTCGATGGCGTCAACAAACCCAAATTGTGGTTTTATCTGCCGGTCGATTACTGGCATAACGTTGAACCGCTGCCAACGTCCTTCTGGACGGAAGAAGTCGAGGTCGTCGCCTTGCCGAAAGCGGATGGCATCGGCAGCCAACTGCCTGCCGCGCGTGGCAATATCGGCTATATCGGCCCGGTTCCTGAGCGCGCGCTACAATTGGATATCGCCGCCAGCAACATCAACCCGAAAGGTGTTATCGACTATCTGCATTACTACCGCGCCTATAAAACGGATTATGAACTGGCCTGTATGCGCGAAGCGCAGAAAATGGCGGTGAGCGGTCATCGGGCGGCGGAAGAGGCCTTCCGTTCCGGCATGAGCGAGTTTGACATCAACCTGGCGTACCTGACCGCCACGGGACATCGCGATACCGATGTTCCATACAGCAACATTGTGGCGCTGAACGAACATGCCGCCGTGCTGCATTACACGAAACTGGATCATCAGGCACCGTCTGAAATGCGCAGTTTCCTGCTGGATGCGGGCGCGGAATACAACGGCTACGCGGCGGATCTGACGCGAACCTGGTCGGCGAAAAGCGATAACGACTACGCCCACCTGGTGAAAGATGTTAACGACGAACAGTTGGCGCTGATCGCTACCATGAAGGCGGGCGTTAGCTATGTGGATTATCATATTCAGTTCCATCAACGCATCGCGAAGCTGCTGCGTAAGCATCAAATCATTACCGACATGAGTGAAGAGGCGATGGTGGAAAATGATCTCACCGGGCCGTTTATGCCGCACGGTATTGGTCATCCGTTGGGTCTGCAGGTACACGATGTGGCCGGGTTTATGCAGGATGATTCCGGTACGCATCTCGCCGCGCCGTCCAAATACCCGTATCTGCGCTGCACGCGTGTGTTACAGCCGCGAATGGTGTTGACTATCGAACCGGGGATTTACTTCATCGAATCGCTGTTAGCGCCGTGGCGCGAAGGGCCGTTCAGCAAGCACTTCAACTGGCAGAAAATTGAAGCGCTCAAGCCTTTCGGCGGTATTCGCATTGAAGATAACGTGGTCATCCACGAAAACGGCGTGGAAAACATGACGCGGGATTTAAAACTGGCGTAATGGACAGTTGGTTAATCCCTGCAGCGCCGGTCACCGTTGTTGAAGAGATCAAAAAAAGCCGTTTTATTACGCTATTGGCGCATACCGATGGCGTAGACGCGGCGAAAGCGTTTGTTGAGTCAGTCAGAGCTGAGCACCCTGATGCGCGCCACCATTGTGTGGCGTGGGTGGCGGGTGCGCCGGACGACTCACAGCAACTGGGCTTTTCAGACGACGGCGAACCGGCGGGAACGGCAGGCAAGCCGATGCTTGCGCAATTGATGGGCAGCGGCGTCGGAGAGATTACTGCCGTCGTCGTGCGCTACTATGGTGGTATTCTGCTGGGTACGGGCGGGCTGGTAAAAGCCTATGGCGGCGGTGTGAATCAGGCATTACGTCAGCTTGCCACACAACGCAAGACGCCATTAACCGAATATACTTTGCAGTGTGAGTACGGTCAGTTGGCCGGAATCGAAGCATTATTAGGACAGTTTGCCGGGAAGATCGTTTCCAGCGATTATCAGGCGTCTGTTCGGCTCAGGGTGGCGCTTCCTTTTGCTCATGTGAATGCATTTTCCACAAAACTGGCGGATTTTAGCCGTGGTTCATTGCAATTGCTAGCGATTGAAGAATAATCCCCACCTCATTTTTAAGAATAAAGGAAGCGGCAGAGATGCATTTTCGCGCCATTACCCGAATCGTTGGACTACTGGTTATCTTATTTTCGGGGACAATGATTCTCCCGGGACTGGTAGCGCTAATATATCGTGATGGCGCAGGAAGAGCGTTCACGCAGACCTTTTTTGTCGCGCTGGCGATCGGTTCCATACTGTGGTGGCCGAACCGTAGGGAAAAGGGCGAGCTGAAATCCCGCGAAGGATTTCTTATCGTGGTGCTGTTCTGGACCGTGCTGGGCAGCGTGGGTGCGCTGCCGTTTATTTTCTCGGAAAGCCCAAACCTCACCATTACCGATGCTTTTTTTGAATCGTTCTCCGGGTTAACCACCACGGGCGCCACTACGCTGGTGGGGCTGGATTCATTACCGCACGCCATTCTCTTTTATCGTCAGATGCTGCAATGGTTTGGCGGTATGGGGATCATTGTGCTGGCGGTGGCGATTCTCCCTATCCTCGGCGTCGGGGGGATGCAGCTCTATCGGGCGGAAATGCCGGGGCCGCTCAAAGATAACAAAATGCGCCCGCGTATTGCCGAGACGGCGAAAACGCTGTGGCTTATCTATGTCTTGCTAACGGTAGCCTGCGCGCTGGCGCTATGGTTTGCAGGGATGCCCGCGTTTGACGCTATCGGACACAGCTTCTCCACTATCGCTATCGGCGGCTTCTCAACGCATGACGCCAGCGTAGGCTATTTTGATAGTCCCACTATTAATACCATCATCGCTATTTTCCTGCTGATCTCCGGTTGTAACTATGGCCTGCATTTCTCTTTATTAAGCGGGCGTAGCCTGAAAGTATACTGGCGCGATCCGGAATTCCGCATGTTCATCGGCGTACAGTTGACGCTGGTGGTAATCTGCACGCTGGTACTGTGGTTCCATAATATCTACGACTCGGCGCTGACAACGCTAAATCAGGCATTCTTCCAGGTTGTGTCGATGGCGACAACGGCAGGGTTTACCACGGACAGCATTGCGCGCTGGCCGCTGTTTTTGCCCGTCTTGCTGCTATGTTCCGCGTTTATTGGCGGTTGCGCCGGGTCAACGGGCGGGGGGTTAAAGGTCATCCGTATTCTGTTGTTGTTTAAACAGGGGAACCGCGAACTCAAACGTCTGGTGCATCCGAATGCCGTTTACAGTATTAAGCTGGGGAACCGGGCGCTGCCAGAACGTATTCTGGAAGCCGTCTGGGGATTCTTTTCTGCCTACGCGCTGGTATTTATCGTCAGTATGCTGGCCATTATCGCTACAGGCGTAGATGATTTCTCGGCTTTCGCCTCGGTAGTGGCTACGCTTAATAACCTGGGACCGGGGCTGGGGGTGGTTGCTGATAACTTCGCCAGTATGAATCCGGTTGCGAAATGGATACTCATCGCCAACATGCTATTTGGTCGTCTGGAAGTATTCACTTTGCTGGTACTTTTTACCCCGACTTTCTGGCGTGAATAATGGAGTAACACGTGAAAACATTGATTCTTTTCTCTACCCGGGACGGACAAACGCGCGAAATTGCCTCTTATCTGGCTTCTGAACTCAAAGAGATGGGGATCTGGGCCGATGTCGTTAATCTGCATCGCGCAGAAGAGCCTGACTGGGATAGCTATGATCGCGTAGTGATTGGCGCGTCTATTCGTTATGGTCATTACCACAGCGCCTTTCAGGAGTTTGTTAAGAAATATGCCACGCGGTTGAACGGAATGCCGAGCGCCTTTTATTCCGTTAACCTGGTGGCGCGTAAAGCTGAAAAACGGACGCCGCAGACTAACAGCTACGCGCGTAAGTTTTTAATGAGTTCTCCATGGCGACCTGACTACTGTGCCGTCATTGCAGGCGCGCTTCGCTATCCCCGCTATCGCTGGTATGACCGTCTGATGATCAAGCTTATTATGAAGATGTCGGGCGGCGAAACGGATACCAGTAAAGAAGTGGTGTACACCGACTGGGAGCAAGTTGCGCACTTTGCCCGTGAAATAGCCCATTTAACCAACAAATCGTCGGCAAAATAAACGCAAAGAATAAAAAGTGCGCACTCAGAAAATTATTTTAAATTTCCTCTTGTCAGGCAGAAATAACTCCCTATAATGCGCCACCACTGACACGGAACAACGGCAC
>NZ_JAMNDD010000017.1:0-90690 GCF_051812965.1 Salmonella sp. NW1250
AGTTCTACGGAAGGTTGATCGATCCAGCCAATCAGATCTTTCGGCGCGCCGGCAGCGATAGCCGCTTGCAGAACGATATCTGCCGCTTTGTTGGTTGCCTCTTTAGCGCGCGGATGCGGAGAAAAGATGATGGCGTTACGCGTTTTCAGGCTAATTAGCGACTTGAAAATCGCGGTAGAGGTCGGGTTGGTTGTCGGAACGATGCCGCAAATAATACCGACAGGTTCAGCAATCGTAATGGTCCCGAAAGTGTCGTCTTCTGACAGCACGCCGCAGGTCTTTTCATCTTTATAGGCGTTATAGATATATTCGGAAGCGAAGTGGTTTTTAATCACTTTGTCTTCCACGATGCCCATACCAGACTCGGCGACCGCCATTTTGGCCAGCGGAATGCGGGCATCAGCGGCGGCCAGAGCAGCGGCGCGGAAGATTTTGTCTACCTGTTGTTGCGTGAAACTCGCGTACTGACGCTGGGCTTTTTTGACGCGCGCAACCAGCGCGTTTAATTCTTCAATGGAATTAATCGACATGGAAACCTCGAACGGAAACAGAGAAGCGCCGCCGCAGAACACGGCGGCGAAAGTCATTAACGCAGACGATGCTTAATTTTTTCTACCATCATCGCGGTGGAGATGCCGTAGCGATCGTGCAGCGTCGGCAGCGCGCCGGCCAGCAGGAATTCGTCAGGCAAACCAACGGTATCCAGCTCACAGCGTACGCCCTTACGCATCAGCAGCGCGGCAACCGCCTCCCCTAACCCGCCGACCGAGGTATGGTTTTCCGCGGTCATCACCAGGCGACCGGGCTTCGACGCCTGCTCAATAATCGCTTTTTCATCAAGCGGCTTGATTGTCGGCACGTGCAGCACGGCCACGCTGATATTATCGGCGCGTAGCTTTTCAACCGCCTCCAGAGCACGCATGGTCATCAGCCCGGAAGAGATAATCAGCACATCATTGCCGTCCTCCAGCAGTTTCGCCTTGCCCAGCTCAAACTGATAGTCGTACTTATCCAGCACCAGCGGCACCTTACCGCGCAGCAGGCGCATATACACCGGGCCGTTATGGTCAGCAATTGCCGGTACCGCCTGCTCTATCTCCAGCGCATCGCAAGGATCGACGATAACCATGCCGGGAATGCCGCGCATAATCGCCAGATCTTCGGTTGCCTGGTGGCTTGGGCCATAACCCGTCGTCAGGCCCGGCAGCGCTGCACAGATCTTCACGTTCAGATGCTCTTCGGCGATCACCTGATGGATAAAATCATAGGCGCGACGGGTGGCAAACGCAGCGTAGGTGGTAGCGAAGGGAATAAATCCCTCTTTCGCCATGCCCCCCGCCGCGCCCATCAGCAGCTGTTCCGCCATTCCCATCTGGAAAAAGCGATCCGGGAAAGCCTGGGCGAAAATATGTAGATCGGTATATTTTGACAGGTCCGCGGTCATACCGACGATTTCCGGGCGCTGCGCCGCCAGTTTTGACAGCGCGACGCCAAACGGCGCAGGGATCGTCGCCTGGCCTTCATCGGCGATAGAAGCAATCATCGCGGACGTTTTTAAACGTGGTTTACTCTGGCTCATTACAGCACTCCTTCCGGTTTGTTAGCGTCCAGCACCGCAATCGCTTTTTGCCACTCGTCAGCATCGACGCGAATAAAATGGTTCTTATCGCGGGTTTCGAGGAACGGCACCCCTTTGCCCATCAGCGTGTCGCAGAGAATGACCCGCGGCTGGTTGCCGGCATGACTTTTCGCGTTGTCAAAGGCCGCAATCACCGCAGCCAGATCGTTACCGTCCACGCGCTGTACGTACCAGCCGAAAGCGGCCCATTTTTCATGCAGCGGCTCAAAGCCGAGGATTTTGCGCGAATCGCCGTCCGCCTGCTGTTTGTTAACATCAACGATGTTAATCAAGTTAGTCAGGCCATAGTGGGCTGCCGACATCGCCGCTTCCCAGGTTGAACCTTCGTCCAGTTCCCCATCCGACATAGAGTTATAAACCCAGGAGGTACTACTTTTTTGCTTCAGCCCGAGCGCCATTCCTACGGCAATGGACAGCCCCTGCCCCAGCGAACCACCGGACATCTCCATTCCTGGCGTGTAGGTCGCCATCCCCGACATCGGTAGTCGGCTGTCGTCGGAGCCGTAGGTTTCCAGCTCCTCTTCCGGGATAATTCCCGCCTCCAGCAGCGCCGCATAATAGGCGATGGCGTAATGGCCGTGAGAGAGCAGGAAGCGGTCGCGCCCTTCCCACTCAGGGTCTTCCGGACGGTAGGTCATCGCGTGGCTGAACGCCGTTGCCAGCACATCGGCATAGCCCAGAGCCTGGCCGATATAGCCCTGTCCCTGAACTTCCCCCATTTGCAGGGCGTAGCGGCGGATGCGCCACGCCGCCGCAGCGACTTTTTGTGATTCGGTCATCTTCATCTCATTGCCTCGCTTAGTGAATTAACATGCCGCCGTTAACATCCAGGGTGATACCGGTGGAGTAGGACGCGAGATCGCTTCCCAGGAACAGCGCGGCGCGCGCGATGTCTACCGCATCGCCCAGGCGGTTCATCGGGATCCCGGCAAGGATGTTGGCCGTCATTTCATCGGTCAGCTTACCGGCGGTGATGTCGGTCTGAATCAGCCCAGGGGTGATGCAGTTTACGCGGACGTTATCGGGGCCAAGCTCTCGCGCCATCGCCCGCGCCAGACCGAGCACGCCGGCTTTTGCCGCGCTGTAGTGCGGGCCGCCGAAGATACCGCCGCCGCGCTGGGCGGAAACGGAGGAGATGCAGACAATGCTGCCGGATTTTTGCGCTCTCATGACCGGGATAACCGCCTGTGACATCAACAGCGTGCCGCGCAGGCTGACGTCAAGCACCGCGTCATAATTAGCGCGCTTAATGTCCATTAGCTTCAGCGGCTGAGTAATACCGGCGTTATTCACCAGTACATCGACCCGACCATATTTAGCCATGATCTGTTCAATTGCCGCCTGAACCTGAACTTCGTCAGCGACGTTTGCCGCTAACCCGAGATGACCTTCGCCTAATGCCGCAGCTGCGGCTTCACTGGCTTCGCCATTGAGGTCGATAATGACCACTTTAGCGCCGTTTTCAGCAAATAATTTCGCGGTAGCAAAACCCAAACCGCGTGCGGAGGCCGCGCCAGTAATAATGGCGACTTTATCTTTTAATAACATATTTTCACTCCATGACATTACGTCATATTAATTAACAGGATATATTTCCGTTATTGTGGCTCATCGAGGAAGAGAATAACCACCAGACCAATTGCTGCGCAGATACCGAAATAGGTAAATACAGAATTAAAGCTGCCGGTCTTATCAAGTAAAAAACCCGCAGCCATCGGAGCGACAAACCCGCCGAGGTTGCCGCCGCTATTGATAATAGAAGAGGCAATGGGATAAGTTTTCGTGTCCGAAACCGCCATACCGTATGCTGTGAATGCGGGCCAGCCAATATTCAGGCATAAACCGACGAAGAATAACCCAACACATACCGCCCAGGTGCTTGCCGGAATATTCAGCATAATTAACATCATGACCACGGTAGAAATAGCAGTAAACATCATCGTTGGCTTACGACGACGGCCTAATACTTTATCCGAAATCCATCCGCCGCCAATCGCGCCAATAAACCCGCCGATGCACGGCATACTGGCTACAAACCCCATACTCATGACATCAAAACCGCGCTCTTTCACTAAATAGAGCGGAATCCAGGTTAATAAGCCGTACAGCACGCTAACCATCATAAAATAGGCCAGGCAGTCACCGAGGATATTTTTGGAGGTGAATAATCCTTTTGCCGTATCGATAGGCGCCATTTTTTTCACCCGAATAATTTTATCCAGCAAAGTGAAACGATCGGCAATTAATATATTTTCCCGTACGGTGTTTTTATGGATATCACGCCCGGCATTAATCTCTTCCAGTTCACTTTGCGAAACAAATCCGCTCTCTGAAGGTTTTGACTTAACCAGTAAATACCAGGCAATCGCCACCACGATCCCCGGGATCGCAAAGGAGAAAAAGACCCACCGCCAGCCCCAGGTGACCGCAATCCACACCGCCAACGGCGGCACGATAATCGGCGCAAACATGGTGGCCGCGATATAAACGCCGGTTGCCGTGGCTTTCTCTTTCGGCGGAAACCAGTTATTAATGGTTGAAGCCAGCCCCACCGGGCATGGTCCTTCGCTAAGCCCCAGTCCCAGTCGCACCATCTTCAGGCTAAACACCGAACTTACCGTGCCCATCAGCCAGGTGAAAGCGGAAAAGCCGAAAATTGATAGTGAAACTAACCCCCGCGTGCCGCGTTTGGCGATAAAAAAACCTGCCGGGATCTGGCTTACCGCGTAGCCAAGGAAAAACATACTGGCGATGGCCCCGGCTTCAAAGTTGTTGATATGAAACTCATCAATGATAAACGGCAGCACCGCGCCGATATTGGTTCTGTCGGCGTAATTTATTGCATACACCAGGAAAATCATCGTCAAAACCACCAAACGATATTTTGTCTTCCTGGCGTCAGTACAGACTACAGTATCTATACGTGACATAGGGTATCCTCATTATTGTTTTATATTTTCGCGAACCTTACCGCATCGCGCCTTGTTATCAGGCCTGTGGTTGCAATATAACAATCCCCAAAAGAAACGGTATTCAAAAAACCTCAATTATGAATGAGGAAAATTTGCTTCGTGACTGGATTCAAATTATTGTTGAATCAGCTTGACCGACAGAAATGGCAGATAAAACTGTTAACTTCATCACGAATTACCCCATAACTTATTTTTCGCCTATGTTAAGCTGACCAGGTATTAGGGGAGTAACCGCTGAATTTACTTCCTGGGGTAATAAAATTGGGCGATCATCATTCCATTCACCGGAGATAATCATGAACCAGCCACTACAGAATAAAAGCTTGCCTGTGCCATCTTTACGCAATATCCAGGCATTCATTGAAGTGGCTGATACCAACAGCCTGAATCTGGCAGCTGAAAATCTCAATGTTACGGCCTCCGCGGTAAGCCATCAGATAGCCAGTCTGGAACAGTATCTGGGAAAGAAACTTTTTTCGCGCAGCAGTAAAGGCGTCGTATTGACCGCGATTGGTGAAAAATATTTAAAAGAGGTTTCGGGGGCGTTAAACATTATTGGACAGGCTACCAACCAGGTCATAAATGATATTCACCAGGATTATTTACGCATACATTCAGCACCGAGTTTTGGATTACTATGGTTGATGCCCCGTCTGAATAAATTTCGCCAGGCCTGGCCTGAGCTTAAAATTAGCCTGACCTGTTCTTACGAAAGTATTCAGTTCTCCCGTGATAATATCGACATCGATATCCGCCACGGCCTTTCACAATGGCCGACGCTGGTCGTCAAAACCATAAAAAATGAACGTATGCTCCCCTATACGTCATCGACTTATTTAGCGAGTCATAGCATTCAAAACATTGAAGACTTACTGGGTTGCGATCTTATTCATTCAGATAGCACGCTGATCAACTGGAGCAACTGGCTGTCCTGGCATAAGGTTCGCGGCTGGAATAAAAACTTTATTTTTAATTTTGACCGCTCCTATATGAGCATTGAGGCTGCACGTATGGGCATGGGGATTATTCTTGAAAGCAATTTACTGGCCGGACAAAGCGTTAGCCAACGCCACCTGGCGCCCGTTTTTACGACTGACGTGAGTATGCCGGTTAACGCTCACCACTTCGTTTTGCCACATCACAATGAACAAAAAGAGAAAGTGAAGATATTCTTTAATTGGGTTTCCAAAGAGCTAAGCCGCGAAGGATTTCAGATCTAATAGCTGGCGGTAGACAAACCTGAAATGTGCGCCTAAAGTTAATCAATCGATTGATTAAGACTTAGGGCGTGTGATGAATATTCCCACTACGACCACCAAGGGCGAGCAGGCGAAAAGTCAGCTCATTGCCGCCGCGCTGGCGCAGTTTGGCGAGTATGGACTCCATGCCACCACGCGCGATATCGCCGCGCTGGCGGGGCAAAATATTGCCGCTATTACTTACTATTTCGGCTCAAAAGAGGATTTATACCTCGCCTGCGCCCAGTGGATTGCCGATTTTCTTGGCGAAAAATTTCGCCCCCATGCTGAAAAAGCGGAACGTCTGTTTAGCCAGCCTGCCCCTGACCGGGACGCCATACGCGAGCTCATTCTGCTCGCCTGCAAGAACATGATTATGCTGCTGACGCAGGAAGACACCGTTAACCTGAGCAAATTTATTTCACGCGAGCAGCTCTCTCCCACGTCGGCCTATCAATTGGTTCATGAACAGGTTATCGATCCGTTGCATACCCATCTGACAAGATTGGTTGCCGCTTATACCGGCTGCGACGCCAATGATACGCGCATGATTTTGCATACCCATGCCTTACTGGGCGAAGTGCTGGCGTTTCGTCTCGGCAAAGAAACTATTCTGTTACGTACCGGCTGGCCGCAGTTTGATGAAGAAAAAGCGGAGCTGATTTACCAGACGGTAACCTGCCACATCGATCTTATTCTGCACGGTTTAACGCAAAGGAGTCTGGACTGATGAAAAAACCTGTCGTTATCGGACTGGCAATCGCAGCGATCGTCGCTGTGATTGCCGGTGGAACCTGGTGGTATCAAAGTCGGCAGGACGATGGGCTGACGCTATACGGTAATGTCGATATCCGTACCGTCAATATCAGCTTTCGCGTCGGCGGCAGGCTGGCGTCGCTGAATGTTGATGAAGGCGATACTATCAAAGCCGGACAGGTGCTCGGCGAACTGGATCACGCGCCATACGAAAACGCGCTAATGCAGGCGAAAGCTGGCGTGTCGGTCGCGCAGGCGCAATATGATTTGATGCTGGCAGGCTATCGCGATGAAGAGATAGCCCAGGCCGCCGCCGCCGTCAGACAGGCACAAGCCGCTTATGACTACGCGCAAAACTTTTATAACCGTCAGCAAGGATTGTGGAAAAGCCGCACCATTTCCGCTAACGATCTGGAAAACGCCCGCTCATCGCGCGATCAGGCGCAGGCGACGCTGAAGTCCGCGCAGGATAAACTGAGCCAGTACCGTACCGGTAATCGTGAACAGGATATCGCCCAGGCGAAAGCCAGCCTGGAACAGGCAAAGGCCCAACTGGCGCAGGCGCAGCTTGATTTACAGGACACCACGCTTATCGCGCCTGCCAACGGAACCTTGCTCACCCGCGCGGTCGAGCCTGGCAGTATGCTGAACGCCGGCAGTACGGTATTAACGCTCTCGCTGACCCGCCCCGTCTGGGTGCGCGCCTATGTCGATGAACGCAACCTCAGTCAGACGCAACCGGGGCGCGACATTCTGTTGTATACCGACGGTCGTCCTGACAAACCTTACCACGGTAAGATTGGTTTCGTTTCGCCCACCGCGGAATTTACGCCGAAAACCGTCGAAACGCCGGATCTGCGTACCGATCTTGTCTATCGCCTGCGCATTATCGTCACCGATGCGGACGATGCGTTACGCCAGGGGATGCCAGTCACGGTGAAATTTAATGACGAGGCACGGCATGAGTGAGGCCGTTATTACGCTGCACGGTCTGACGAAGCGCTTTGCGGGAATGGATAAACCCGCCGTCGCGCCGCTCGACTGTACCATTCATTCCGGTTATGTCACCGGGCTGGTAGGGCCGGACGGCGCAGGAAAAACCACGCTAATGCGTATGCTGGCAGGCCTGCTCAAAGCCGATGGCGGCAGCGCGTCCGTATTGGGCTTCGACCCGATACAAAACGACAGCGAGCTGCACGCGGTTCTGGGCTATATGCCGCAGAAATTCGGTCTGTATGAAGATCTTACCGTCATGGAGAACCTTAATCTCTATGCCGATTTACGCAGCGTTACCGGCGAGATACGGGAAAAGACCTTTGCCCGTTTGTTGGAATTTACCGCCCTCGGCCCTTTCACTGGCCGTCTGGCGGGGAAATTGTCCGGCGGGATGAAGCAAAAACTGGGGCTGGCCTGTACGCTGGTCGGCGAACCGAAAGTGCTGCTGTTGGATGAACCGGGCGTTGGCGTTGACCCGATTTCACGGCGCGAGTTGTGGCAAATGGTCCACGAACTGGCGGGCGACGGGATGCTGATTTTATGGAGCACCTCCTATCTGGATGAAGCCGAACAGTGTCGCGATGTACTGCTGATGAATGAAGGCGAGCTGCTCTATCAGGGCGAACCTAAAGCGCTGACGCAAACGATGGCCGGTCGTAGCTTTCTGATGAGCAGTCCACAGGAAAACAACCGTAAGTTACTACAGAGAGCGCTCAGACTGCCGCAGGTGAGCGACGGCATGATTCAGGGGCGTTCGGTACGCCTGATCCTGAAAAAAGAGGCGACCGCAGCAGATATTCGTCAGGCCGAAGGAATGCCGGAAATCACCCTCAATGAGACCGCGCCGCGCTTCGAAGATGCGTTTATCGATCTGCTTGGCGGAGCGGGAACCTCGGAGTCTCCGCTGGGTTCAATCCTGCATACGGTTGAAGGCACTGCCGGCGAAACGGTGATTGAAGCGCAGGAACTGACGAAAAAATTTGGCGATTTCGCGGCCACGGACCATGTTAATTTCGTCGTACAGCGCGGCGAGATTTTTGGCCTGCTCGGCCCGAACGGCGCGGGTAAATCAACCACCTTTAAAATGATGTGCGGCCTGCTGGTGCCGACATCCGGCAAGGCGCTGGTGCTGGATATGGATCTGAAAGTCAGCTCCGGCAAAGCCCGTCAGCATCTGGGTTATATGGCGCAAAAATTTTCGCTTTACGGCAACCTGACGGTTGAGCAGAACCTGCGTTTTTTCTCCGGCGTCTACGGTTTGCGGGGCCGCGCGCAAAATGAAAAAATTCAGCGCATGAGTGAAGCGTTTGGTCTGAAAAGCATCGCGTCGCATCCCACCGATGCGCTGCCGCTGGGCTTTAAACAGCGACTGGCGCTGGCCTGCTCGCTGATGCACGAACCGGATATTTTATTCCTTGATGAACCAACGTCCGGGGTTGATCCCCTCACCCGCCGTGAATTTTGGCTGCATATTAATAGCATGGTGGAAAAAGGGGTCACGGTAATGGTGACGACCCACTTTATGGATGAGGCGGAATATTGCGATCGCATCGGACTGGTTTATCGCGGGAAGCTTATCGCCAGCGGTACGCCGGACGATCTCAAAGCGCAGGCCGCCGATGAGCAACAGGCCGATCCGACGATGGAGCAGGCCTTTATCACTCTCATCAATGACTGGGATAAGGAGCATACGCATGAGTAAGTCTCTCTCCTGGCGCCGCGTGCGTGCGTTGTGCGTCAAAGAGACGCGCCAGATCGTGCGCGATCCCAGTAGCTGGCTGATTGCGGTGGTGATCCCGCTGCTGTTGCTGTTTATTTTTGGTTACGGCATTAACCTCGACTCCAGCAAGCTGCGGGTGGGGATTCTGCTTGAACAACAAAGCCAGGAGGCGCTGGATTTCACTCATGCGATGACCGGTTCACCCTATATCGACGCGACCATTAGCGATAATCGCCATGAATTAATTGAAAAAATGCAGGCCGGACGCATTCGCGGACTGGTGGTGATTCCGGTGGATTTCGCGCAGCAAATGGCGCGCGCCGGTGACAGCGCGCCGATTCAGGTGATTACCGACGGCAGCGAGCCAAACACCGCCAACTTCGTTCAGGGCTATGTGGAAGGCATCTGGCAAATCTGGCAACAGCAGCGGGCGGAAGATCGCGGCGACACCTTTGAACCGCTCATCGACGTCCAGACGCGCTACTGGTTTAACCCGGCGGCGATCAGTCAGCATTTTATCATTCCCGGGGCGGTGACCATTATCATGACGGTAATTGGCGCAATCCTCACCTCGCTGGTCGTTGCCCGCGAATGGGAGCGTGGCACGATGGAGGCGCTGCTCTCAACCGAAGTGACGCGTGTTGAACTGCTGCTGTGTAAGCTTATTCCCTATTACTTTCTCGGTATGCTGGCGATGCTGCTCTGTATGCTGGTATCGGTGTTTATTCTCGGCGTGCCGTATCGCGGTTCGCTGGTGATTCTGTTTATCATCACCAGTCTGTTTTTACTGAGTACGCTGGGGATGGGGCTGTTGATTTCCACCATCACTCGCAACCAGTTTAACGCCGCGCAGGTGGCGCTGAACGCCGCCTTTTTGCCCTCGATTATGCTGTCCGGATTTATCTTCCAGATAGACAGTATGCCTGCGGTGATCCGCGCGGTGACCTATATTATTCCGGCGCGCTATTTTGTCAGCACCCTGCAAAGTCTGTTTCTGGCCGGCAATATTCCGGTCGTGTTAGGCGTTAACGTACTGTTTTTAATCGCCTCGGCGGTGATGTTTATTGGCCTGACGTGGCTAAAAACCAAACGACGGCTGGATTAAATATGTGTATGGATAATTGTCGTCGTAGGCCGTATAAGGCGTTCACGCCGCCATCCGGCATTATGCCTGATGCGCTTTGCTTATCAGGCCTACAAACTGGACTGAGAGGACGGACATGTTTCATCGCTTATGGACGTTAATTCGCAAAGAACTGCAATCGCTTTTACGCGAACCGCAAACGCGTGCGATCCTGATTCTGCCGGTGCTGATTCAGGTCATCCTGTTTCCGTTCGCCGCGACGCTTGAAGTCACTAACGCGACTATCGCCATCTATAACGAAGATAACGGCAAACATTCGGTAGAACTTACCCAGCGCTTTGCCCGCGCGAAAGCGTTTACCCATGTGCTATTGCTGAACAGTCCGCAGGAGATCCAGCCGACTATCGATACGCAAAAAGCGCTGCTGCTGGTGCGCTTCCCGGCGGATTTCTCGCGGAATCTGGATACCTTCCAGCCAGCGCCGATGCAACTCATTCTTGATGGACGTAACTCCAACAGCGCGCAAATCGCCGCCAATTATCTGCAACAGATCGTCAAGGAGTATCAGCAGACATTGATGGACGGCAAGCCAAAGCCCAACAATAGCGAACTGGTGGTACGCAACTGGTATAACCCGAATCTGGACTACAAGTGGTTTGTGGTGCCCTCGCTGATCGCCATGATCACCACTATTGGCGTGATGATCGTCACTTCGCTGTCCGTCGCCCGCGAGCGTGAACAAGGCACTCTGGATCAGCTGCTGGTCTCTCCGCTCACCACCTGGCAGATTTTCGTCGGCAAAGCGGTGCCGGCGCTGATTGTCGCGACCTTCCAGGCCACGATCGTGCTGGCTATCGGCATTTGGGCATACCAAATTCCCTTCGCCGGTTCGTTAGCGCTGTTTTATTTCACGATGGTGATTTACGGGCTGTCGCTGGTAGGCTTTGGCTTGCTGATATCATCGCTTTGCGCCACGCAACAGCAGGCGTTTATCGGCGTCTTTGTCTTTATGATGCCGGCGATTTTGCTCTCGGGTTATGTCTCGCCGGTGGAAAATATGCCGGTCTGGCTGCAAAACCTGACGTGGATAAATCCTATCCGCCACTTTACTGATATTACCAAGCAAATTTATCTTAAGGATGCGAGTCTGGGAATTGTCTGGGGAAGTTTGTGGCCGCTACTGGTGATAGCGGCCACCACGGGTTCAGCGGCGTATGCGATGTTTAGACGCAAAGTGATGTAGCTTTTTATCTTTCGCCAGTAGCGAGACCACGGCGGGCCCGGCCAGGATAGCCAGCCCCGCCAGCGCCAGCAAGACATTGTTTTGCAATACGCGGGATAGCAGCCAGAGGACAATCAGCGCGGTGCCGAAGTACCAGGTGGTAGTCAGCTCTTCCAGCACATCCGCCACATCGCGCCAGCGTTGCTCATGATGGCGCTGCAACGCCAGCATCAGCAGTACCGTCACGCCATAAAGCACGCATAATCCCAGGCCGACGCGCACTAATGTGCCGCTCATCCAGCCTATTACCAGCATCGCCACTACCAGTAAATGCAACATAATCTGCCAACAACCGAGGCCGGTTGCGACACGAACGCGTTGTTGCCACTTCATGGCTTTTCTCCTGAAGCATTTTTCTCTCATTATTCAGAGTACCGAACTTTACGGAAAATTCCGTAAGACCGCATCTTTTTGTGACGACGACTACACTATTTCAATCAGGATAGTGACGCGGACAGGAAGAAAATGACTCAACACACGCGAAATTTTTCATTCAAAGTGCTCACAATTAATACGCACAAAGGTTTTACCGCCTTTAATAAACGCTTCATCCTGCCGGAGCTGCGCGACGCCGTCAGAACGGTCGGTGCCGATATCGTCTGTCTGCAAGAAGTAATGGGCGCGCATGAAGTACATCCGCTGCATATCGAAAACTGGCCGGACACTACCCACTATGAATTTTTGGCCGACACCATGTGGAGCGATTTCGCCTATGGCCGCAATGCGGTCTATCCGGAAGGCCATCACGGTAACGCGGTTCTTTCTCGCTATCCCATTGAACATTATGAAAATCGCGACGTCTCGGTCGGCGGTAGCGAAAAACGCGGCGTGCTCTATTGCCGCATTACGCCGCCCATGCTCAACCGCCCTATCCACGTCATGTGCGTACATCTCGGCCTGCGGGAGAGCCACCGCCAGGCGCAGTTAACCATGCTGGCGGGATGGGTGAATGCCTTGCCGGAATCAGAACCGGTGCTGGTGGCCGGAGACTTTAATGACTGGCGGCAAAAGGCCGGCCCGCCATTAAACGCGGCCGGGCTGGAGGAGATATTCACCCGTGCCCATGGCCGACCGGCGCGCACATTCCCGGTGAGTATGCCGCTGCTGCGACTCGATCGTATTTACGTCAAGAATGCGAACGCCAGTTCTCCTACGGCGCTACCGCTGCGGAACTGGCGACATTTATCAGACCATGCCCCCCTTAGCGCGGAGATCCATCTATGAAATGCGGCTGGCGTGAAGGTAATCAAATTCAGCTACTGGAAAACGGCGACCAGTTCTATCCTGCCGTGTTTGAGGCTATCGCTCAGGCACAGCAAAAAATCATTCTGGAAACCTTTATCTTGTTTGAAGATGAGGTGGGTAAAAAACTCCATGCCGCTCTGCTAAAAGCCGCACAGCGCGGCGTAAAATCCGAAGTATTACTCGACGGCTACGGCTCTCCCGATCTCAGCGACGCGTTTGTCGGCGAATTAACCTCGGCGGGCGTGATTTTTCGCTATTACGACCCCCGCCCGCGTCTACTGGGGTTGCGAACCAATATCTTCCGCCGAATGCACCGCAAAATTGTGGTGATTGATGATCGTATTGCCTTTGTCGGCGGCATTAACTACTCCGCCGAACATATGTCGGATTACGGCCCGCAGGCGAAACAAGACTACGCGGTACGGGTCGAAGGGCCTGTAGTGGCCGATATCCTGCAATTCGAAGTCGAGAATCTGCCGGGGCAAAGCCCCGCGCGCCGCTGGTGGAAGCGCCATCATCAGGCCGAAGAAAACCGCCACCCCGGCGAAGCGCAGGCGCTGTTTGTCTGGCGTGATAATGAAGAACACCGCGACGATATCGAACGTCATTATCTGAAAATGCTGACCCAGGCAAAGCGTGAAGTGATTATCGCTAACGCCTATTTTTTCCCCGGCTATCGCTTGCTCCACGCAATGCGTAAAGCCGCCCGCCGTGGCGTGAGCGTAAAACTGATTGTCCAGGGGGAACCAGACATGCCGATAGTCAAAGTCGGCGCGCGGTTGCTCTATAACTATCTGGTGAAGGGCGGCGTGCAGGTTTATGAATACCGACGCCGTCCGCTGCATGGCAAGGTGGCGCTGATGGACGATCACTGGGCCACGGTAGGGTCGAGTAATCTCGATCCGCTCAGCCTGTCGCTTAACCTTGAAGCTAACCTGATCATTCACGATCGTACCTTTAACCAGACCCTGCGCGATAATTTACAAGGCATCATCGTGAACGATTGTAAGCAGGTCGATGAGTCTATGCTGCCGAAACGCACCTGGTGGAACCTGACCAAAAGCGTGCTGGCGTTCCACTTTTTACGTCATTTCCCGGCGCTGGTCGGTTGGCTACCGGCGCATACCCCGCATCTGGCGCAGGTTCCCCCGCCTGCCCAGCCGGAAATGGAAACCCAGGATCGCGTTGATCCAGAAAATACAGGAGTGAAGCCCTAATGGCTAAATCGCATCCGCGCTGGCGGCTGGCTAAAAAAGTGCTGACCTGGCTGTTTTTTATTGCGGTCGTCGTTCTGCTGGTGGTTTATGCTAAAAAGGTCGACTGGGGCGATGTCTGGACCGTCATCCGCGACTATAACCGCACGGCGCTTTTAAGCGCTGTAGGACTGGTGATCGTTAGCTATCTTCTGTACGGCTGCTACGACCTGCTTGGACGGCTTTATTGCGGCCATAAGCTGGCGAAGCGACAGGTGATGTTGGTATCGTTCGTCTGCTATGCCTTTAACCTGACGCTCAGCACCTGGGTCGGCGGGATCGGGATGCGTTACCGACTATACTCTCGCCTCGGGTTGCCCGGCAGTACTATCACGCGCATTTTCTCACTCAGCATTACCACTAACTGGCTGGGCTATATTCTGCTTGGCGGCATCATTTTTACCTTCGGCATTGTCCAGCTTCCCGACCACTGGTATATCGATGAAGGCACGCTACGTATTCTCGGTATCGTTTTATTGTTGATTATCGCGGTCTATCTGTGGTTTTGCGCCTTTGCGAAGCGGCGGCATATGACGATTAAAGGACAGAAACTGGTGCTGCCGTCATGGAAATTCGCGCTGGCGCAGATGGCGATCTCCAGCGCGAACTGGATGGCGATGGGCGCCATCATCTGGCTGCTGATGGGTCAGGATGTGAACTATTTCTTTGTGCTGGGCGTACTGCTGGTGAGCAGTATCGCGGGCGTCATCGTGCATATTCCGGCAGGCATCGGCGTGCTGGAGGCCGTATTCCTTGCGTTGCTGGCGGGCGAACATACGTCGCAAGGCACGATTATCGCCGCCCTGCTCGCGTACCGCGTGCTTTACTATTTTATTCCCCTGTTGCTGGCGCTGGTGTGCTATCTGATCCTGGAGAGCCGGGCGAAGAAGCTGCGGGCGAAAAACGAGCGGGCGATGGCGAAATAAATTTAAGCAGACGCGTTTTCGCTTTCCAGCACAACGCGTTTTATCCGGTAAAAATAAATATATGCTGAGAAAAAAGACGTATTCATCTGTAAGCGGGAAAAAAGCAGCAATGACCAGCTAAACAGCAGCAGGAGCACTTCGTGAAACTCGCCCATGAATACTGATGACAGGGTACAGAACGTTGCCAACGTAACGGAAATAATGGCCAGTAATAGCGCATAGCGGTAAATAATGACCCCGCTCATTCTTCCTTTAAGCAGGAGCTGATTTGACGGGGTAAGAAAAGCGATATAGCCCACGGCCAGGAAGAAGACCAGCTCCAGATGCTTTTTATTGTGCAGCTCAAACTGCGCAATAACCATGTTTATACTGATGATCCATGTCATGGTCATCATGATCGCCGTAAGCCCAATAACGCCTCCGTGAGGAATACCTTGTTCATACCAGTTTTTTTTGTAGTGGCTGGCCGGATACACAGGTAACTTAATTTCTGGCGGGATCAACTGCCCTTTTTTCACCAGCTCCGCCAGTGTTTTTCCTGTTAGCCACGTCATCAGGTTCATGGGCTTATCATTTCCTTGTCTGTGAGGTGAGATATTTTTGTAATGCGACTCGCACTAATCGACGCCCCAGGCAGAAACGAATCATCATCGTAAACGTTTCGCCATTCATCACCCAGCGGCAAAGCACAACCATAATAATCGCGATAACCAGATCACTCTTTAGTTCGCTATTTTGATTGCACAACACGTCAAATAATCCAGTACCACAGAGCATAATATTTAATAAAAACAGTAAAACGCAGAGGCGCAATCCCAGGATAAAACCTTTGGCAATAAGCCATACCTCAGCCATAACACATAGCATCATACCTATAGCACTGCCAAAATAAATAATTATATTTAGTGGCCAATACAGGATAAACTTATCAAAAACAAAATGCGCACTGCACACACCTCCCACAAGAAGCATAAAACTAAACGCGCAAACAGGCGCAGGATTAGGTAATGAATGTTCCCATGAAAATCCGGTAGTGAAATGAGAAATCAGCGCTGGCGGGCATTTCTTATTAAAATCCTCGCCGCCATTTTTAATGGCGCGAGTGACGTCTTTAGCTTCACAAAACGCTAACCAAAATTGTTTGCCACATAATTTACTCATTATACCCATCATCACCAACCTGAATAAAAAACCTGCAACGCCTACGGCCTGAAAGATAATAGTATTTCCAGAATCATCAAAATGATATAACGACACAGCGTAACCACAGCATTAATAATGCCAAGGTAAAGCGTCAGCGCGCCAAATAAAGCGCAACGAGACAGGGATGAAAACTCGCTGTGGTATAACATGCGGGCATAACCATGAAGTGTCGATTTTTCTAGTGCTGTAATCAATGTCCATACCAATACCGTCAGCATACTGACTATCCAGGCCATAGTGCTACTGGCCACCAGGCTATTGACAACTATCGCAGCGATGATCCCGCTTACCGCCATGAAGATTAACGGCCTGAATAGACCAGAACTGATATTCAGGTAGAAAATAAATAAGGCATTAAGACTAAACATGATTCCAACAATCACGAAAATGGTCGCGCCACCTGAGAAAAGGTAAGCTAATGACACGCCGGTAAGCGTAATGATGGCAATATATATCAACGTTGCGACAACAGTGCCAAAGCGGGAAAGACAGGTAACGGCCCCATACCCCAGGCCAAGCAAAAGTGCTGATATCCACAAAACAACAACAGGTTGAACGTGAGTTATCAAAAAATGAGTATACAACGTTAACCATATAATGCCGGCGGTACACCATAGTCCCAACGCAGTATACCAATAGGTAAGGGATAACATTGTCGCGGGAATAAATGCTATTTGTCGTATACGTATTGCAGCCAGAGGTCCCACTTGTCATTTATCACTCTTCACATGATCACGGTGATAAGAATGGCAAGCGCAGGAAAACATTTCTAAGATATTTATGCTGTTTCGCCCTAAATATAGTCCTAAAAAAATCCTGGCGCAGGGCCAGGATTTTAAGAGATCGCTATAATTAGCGGCGATTGCCAAAAATACGCAGTAACATCAGGAACAGGTTGATAAAGTCCAGGTACAGCGTTAACGCGCCGAGAATCGAATATTTACGCAGATTAGCGCTATCGCGGGTATCTATTTGCTCGCCGATATTTTTCAGTTTCTGCGTGTCATAGGCGGTCAGACCGACAAACACCACCACCCCGATATAGGTTACCGCCCACATCAGCGCTTCACTCTTCAGCCAGAAATTGACCAGCGAGGCCAGAACGATACCAATAAGCGCCATAAACAGCATATTGCCGAAACCGCTAAGATCGCGTTTAGTGGTGTACCCGTACAGGCTCATGGCGCCAAACATTCCCCCCGTCACCACAAACGTGCTGGCGATAGAGGAGTAGGTGTAAACGATAAAAATACTGGATAACGTCAATCCGGTTAGCGCCGAATAGAGCATAAACAGCGTCGTCGCCATTCCGGCGCTAAGTTTATGCACCAGTCCCGACAGAACAAACACCAGCGCAAGCTGGGCAATAATTAAGCCAAAGAAGGTGATCTTACTGGAAAAGACAAACATCATGACGGCTGGCGTATTAGCCGCATACCACGCGATAAACGCGGTCAGTAACAGTCCGACCGTCATCCAGCCATACACTTGCGCCATATAGGTCTGCAGGCCGGACCGCGCCTGCACTATTGAATCAGATCGTGGAAATCTGTCCATGATGAACTCCTGTGTGGAAATGATACCCTAAAGCGTATCACATTCTGCTACCAACGTTTCGCCAACTGCTGGTCGCTGTCGCGCGCTTCGACCCAGCGATCGCCTTCCGGCGTGGCTTCACGCTTCCAGAACGGCGCACGGGTTTTCAGATAATCCATAATGAACTGGCCGGCGTCGAACGCGCTACTGCGGTGCGCGCTGGTGACGCCGACAAACACAATCTCATCGCCCGGCCATAATTCGCCAACGCGATGAATCACCGTGACCCGCCCCAGCGGCCAGCGGGAACGCGCCTTCGCGACGATCTCCGCCAGAGCTTTCTCAGTCATGCCGGGATAATGCTCCAGCGTCAGCGCCTTAACGCTATCGCCCAGGTTATGATTGCGCACTTTTCCGGTAAAGGTGACGACCGCGCCGTCTTCGTCGCGCGCCGCCAGCCAGGAATATTCCTCCCCGACGCTAAACGGCGCGGGGCCGACTACAATTCGCGTTTCGTGCATGTTAGCCCCCCGTGACTGGCGGGAAAAACGCCACTTCATCGCCCGCCGTCAGCGGATGGTCAAAACTTACCAGCGTCTGGTTGACCGCCGCCAACAGCTTGCCGTCTTCCAGCGCCAGCGCCCAACGATCGCTCTTTGTCGCCAGATGCTGTCGCAGCGACTCAACGGTGGAAAAATCTGCTGGAAGATCCAGCGCATCAGTTCCTGTAAGCTCGCGAACCTGGGCGAAGAAAAGCACCTTAATCATGCGCATCCACCTTAAAATCCCCCGATTTGCCGCCGCTTTTCGCCAGCAGGCGCACCGGACCAATTACCATATCTTTTTGTACCGCTTTGCACATGTCGTAGATGGTTAACGCTGCGACGGACGCCGCGGTTAACGCTTCCATTTCGACGCCGGTTTTACCGGTCAGACGGCACAGAGACTCAATACGTACACGGTTATGCTCCGGCTCGGCCTGAAGCTGAATCTCCACTTTACTTAGCAGTAGCGGGTGGCACAGCGGGATCAGCTCCCAGGTGCGTTTGGCGGCCTGAATACCGGCAATTCGGGCGGTCGCGAAAACATCGCCCTTGTGGTGTTTGCCATCAACAATCATCGCCAGCGTTTCACTACGCATGGTAACGAATGCTTCCGCACGCGCTTCACGAACGGTTTCCGCTTTCGCGGAAACGTCCACCATGTGCGCTTCGCCTGCGGCGTTTATATGGGTTAATTGCGACATCGTTATTTCTTTAAATGAGGGTGAAAATTACATGGGCGTGTACGGGCATCCAGCTGCGGCGCAATGATATTCTCCCATGCGGTTCTGCACGCTTTTGTGGAGCCCGGCATGGCGAAAATCAAGGTGTTATTCGCCACGCCAGCTACCGCGCGCGACTGCAGAGTTGCGGTGCCGATCTCTTCAAACGAGAGCATGCGAAACACTTCGCCAAATCCTTCCACTTCACGATCGAATAGCGGCAACAGCGCTTCCGGCGCCTGATCGCCTTCGGTCAAACCGGTCCCACCAGTTATCAATACGACCTGCACCTCATCACTGGCGATCCAAGCGGAAACCTGGGCGCGAATCGCGTAACGGTTCTCTTTAACGATGGCTTTCGCCACCACTTCATGCCCGGCCTCCTGCGCCGAATCACGCAGATAATGACCGGAGGTGTCGTCTTCTTCGCCGCGTCGGCTGGAAACAGTAAGAATAGCGATGCGGGTCGGGATAAATTCAGCGCTGACCTGACTCATCTGAAATCTCCTTATTAAGGATTAACCGCCAATGTAAGATAAATTTTGCGTAATACCAGTATTGCTCTGGTGAAGGAAATGGGTCTGCTTTTTCTCCCGCAACGCGTCGGAAATACGTTCCTCAAGCGCGTATTGCTGCGCATCATCCTGTAACAGGTCGCGTAAACTCACGCCGCCGTCGCCAAACAGACATAAATGCAGCTTCCCGACGGACGAAACACGCAGGCGATTACAGGTGGCGCAGAAATCTTTTTCGTACGGCATAATGAGACCGATCTCACCGGCGTAATCGGGGTGACAAAAAACCTGCGCCGGACCATCGCTACGCTGGCGGAGCTGGTGGATCCAGCCGCGCTTAATCAGCTCGTCGCGTAATACCTGACCCGAAATATGATGTTTGCGGAAGAGATCGCTCCCCTCGCCCGTCTCCATAAGTTCAATGAAGCGTAGCTGAATGGGGCGAGGCTGAATCCAGGCAAGGAAGGTATCCAACTGATGGTGATTCACGTCGCGCATCAGCACGGTGTTGACTTTCACCTTTTCGAAACCGGCGTCAAAGGCGGCATCGATGCCCGCCATCACCTGGCGGAATTTGTCCTGACCGGTAATCGCATGGAACTGACGCGCATCCAGACTATCCACGCTAACATTGACGCCCGTCAGCCCCGCTTCGCGCCAGTTCGCGGCATCGCGCGCCAGTCGATAACCGTTAGTGGTCACCGCGATCTGGCGAATAGCATCATTTTCACCCACGGCGGCAATGATGTCGGTAAAATCGCGGCGTAATGAAGGCTCGCCGCCGGTAAGACGCACCTTCTCCGTGCCAAGACTGGCAAAAGCGCGCGTAACGCGACGAATTTCATCAACGGTAAGGAAACCGTTGTTAGTGACGCCGCCAGGTTTGTAGCCATCCGGCAGGCAGTAGGTGCAACGAAAGTTACACACATCGGTAATCGACAAACGCAAGTAGTAAAACTTACGCGCGAAAGCATCGGTAAGTTGTGAAGCCATGTACACCTTTCCAAATACGGGAGGCGGAGTCATTTCTTCCTGCGCCCTGGTGGCAAACGTTAAACGTTGTCACGGCCAAAGCACCATATCAAAAATGACCCAGGTGCAGAGGCTAGAGTGTTTACTGTGGTTACGCCGATACTAGCGTGTAAATGACAATTTCGCCATCACGCTTTCGCTATATAAATATATACATAGCGATATGATCGTGCTATTTAGCGACAGAATACGTGAAAATCACACTTTTACATTGATATATATCATTTAGCCGTGGTAACGCCCTCGCTATAAAGGGGTAGTCGGGAATAATTAATTGTCTTTTAGCCGGTCGGCTAATTGCTGAAAACCCGCGACTTGCGCTACTGTAGCGCTGCTTATTTGACTTCAGGAATTTTTATGCGCAATCGTACGCTGGCTGACCTTGATCGTGTCGTTGCCCTCGGCGGAGGGCATGGATTAGGACGCGTCCTCTCCTCGCTTTCTTCATTAGGTTCGCGCCTGACCGGCATTGTGACTACCACAGATAACGGGGGGTCAACTGGCCGTATTCGCCGCTCGGAAGGCGGGATCGCCTGGGGCGATATGCGCAACTGTCTGAATCAGTTAATTACCGAACCCAGCGTCGCATCCGCTATGTTTGAGTACCGTTTTGGCGGTAATGGCGAACTTTCTGGTCATAACCTCGGAAATTTGATGTTAAAGGCGTTAGATCACCTGAGCGTGCGGCCTCTGGAAGCGATTAATTTAATTCGTAATCTGCTTAAAGTGGACGCGCAACTGATCCCGATGTCGGAGCTACCGGTAGATCTGATGGCGATTGACGATCAGGGGCATGAGATTTATGGCGAGGTGAATATCGATCAGTTAGCGACTCCGCCGCAGGAGATCATGTTAACGCCAAACGTTCCGGCGACGCGGGAAGCGGTACAGGCCATTAATGACGCGGATCTGATTCTGATTGGCCCTGGCAGTTTTTATACCAGCCTGATGCCTTGCCTGCTGCTGGATGAACTGGCGCAGGCGCTGCGGCGCACCCCAGCGCCAATGGTGTATATCGGCAATCTGGGTCGCGAACTGAGTCTGCCCGCCGCCAGTTTAACGCTGGTCGATAAGCTGGCGATGATGGAGCAATATATTGGCAAAAAAGTCATTGACGCAGTAGTGGTTGGGCCGCGAGTTGACGTCAGTGCGGTGAACGATCGGCTGGTGATTCAGGAAGTGCTGGAGGCCAGCGATATCCCCTATCGCCACGATCGTCAGTTATTACATAATGCGCTGGAAAAAGCGCTACAGGCGTTGGGTTAAGCCCGTTTACCGACGACGCTGCGCTTATCAGAAGCCTGTTTACACCGAAGGGTAAACAGGCTCTCTCCCCCTTCTGATAAACTGCGTTCAGCTATCACCAGTAGGCGCTCATGAGCGAGCTCACCTCTTTTTTCAGCAATATATTCTCCATGATCTCAGTACAGAGTGACTGATTAATTTCTTCCATTATTTTTTTCCCAATAGCACGCTCTGCGTCAGAGTCGTCTGCTATTCTTAACGCTTCCAGTTCAGCATTGACCCGGCTCTGATACTCATCTGTTTCAATACACTCAGCCCTTTTAGCCATCATTTCACGCCACTCTTCTGGCGCTATACGCTCCAGCACTTTATGCCACGGCCCCCACAGCGCAAACCATTTGTGAAAATCCCTATTTTCAGCAATTTTTATCCTTATTTCCGCCTCGTCCAGGTCAGACTCAGTAATACCCGAAACGTTATAGAACCGCATATCCTGGGTCATTGTTGTCAGCGACAGCGACTCTCGTAACTGATTCTGAAAACCCAGGTATACTTCGATTTCGTCAATAAAAAACAGCCGTTTTACCTTTTCTCTGGCGAGCGATTCTATTTGCTCCAGCCGAAAAATTTCACGCCCCGCCATAATCAGTTCTGCTAAGTGGCTATCAAAGGCGCCTCTTTCAGCATCATGAACCAACGTCGCTTCCTGCATTTGGTGGTATGCCAGTGTGACCCGATCTTCACAGCTTATCGTTGCATCCATCGCTATAATAAATGCGGTTTCTCTTAGTGCGCTATCATCAGCCAGGCGCATTAGCCAGGCGGAGACTTGTTCCTTAAAATCCGAATGTCGGGTGTTCTGCGTATCGCTAAGACGATCCAGAAACATGCTGAAGGCTGCCGCGTTTACTTCCGTCTCAAACGCCCGCCATTGGTTGACGTCTTCCTCCTCGAGACTGGTTAGCCACCCCTGGACAGCTTGATGCAGTGGTCGAGTTACCCGAACAATTGAAAAGTCGCCCATGGCAAACAATACCCGGGGTCCCTGATAATCTACAGAGGACATTAGCCGCTGCATATTCTGTATTGTTCGTTCTGAAAAAGGATTATGTTCTACGATTATTCTTGTAGGTCGAGGTCCTTCACCACGAAAATGGGGTAACGACTCCGGGAGACGGACCAGGTGATTGCGAGAGGCCTGCATTATCTGTAATGCCGCCGGGAGGTTTTCCGGTAGATTACTCAATGCGTTACGGGAAACATCCAGCGTTGTTATCGTGGGAGGTAGTGTTTCAGGCAGAACAGTAATCTGATTTTTACTTACATCCAGGTCCTGTAATTCTAATGGTAACGATGCGGGCAGACTGGTTAAGGTATTTTCGCCGGCCTTCAGATTCTTCAGGCCCGGCGGCAATGTTTCAGGCAGCGCGGTTAACGAATTACTCTGCACATTCAAATGGGTAATCCCTGACGGAAGATGTTCTGGCAATGTCCTTATGCGGTTATCATAAACGCTCAGGTACCGAAGTTCCTCAGGTAGATTTTCAGGTAAAAAACTAATTTTATTATGGAAAAGATCCAGCGATTGAAGCGCTGAAGGCAAACGTTCCGGCAATTCAGTAATACGGTTAATGCTCAGCTCCATTTCCTGTATGGTATCCGGTAACGAGGCAGGGATACTGGTTAGCTGATTACAGCTGGCATACAGGGTCTTTATATTTCCCTGTAAATTTTCCGGCAAACTTTTCAGTTCATTGTTATCGAGTATCAGAGTAGTTATCTGCTCAGGAATCCAGGCGGGTATAGTGGTAAGTCCTAATATTTTCAGACGGAGTTCCGTCTTATTATTTTTCAGGCAGTCACGCATCCGTTGTACGGCTTCTTCACGATTTGCTGCCTCTTCCGCTGGCGCCGCTTTTACCCACTCAGACCAGATTAACTCATAATTCACAGTATCTTTGGAGCCGGAAGCGCTACTCGCCTGCTCACTTTCTGTCACACGGGTATAGGTGACTGACTTTCCCCCTCCCTCAACGGTATAGCCCTCTGTATTAAAAACTATAGACAGAATTTCCTGACTATTTTCACTCAAAATACAGTATTGGTCTGCCCCTCCTCTACTATACTGAATATTATCCGCATACGCCGGGAAAGCTAACGTCCTTAAACATTCAAACTTGCTTTTGATCTCTTCTGGCGAGGCGGTTTCAGGTGGATGACAAAGATAAGCGATGCAGCTTTGTGCTTCAACCTGATGTTCTGAAGAGAAAAAGGCACTTATTTTATTCCATATCTCTTCTTTTAAAGGCACCTCTGTTGATGCCTCATTGCTAATACTTTGATGCCTTGCCGTAGGTTGTATATTAGTAATATTAAACATATTTTCCCTACCTGATCTGAACGTAACCTAAAGTAACAGATAAGGATATTCTCAACTTTAAACAAGAGGCCATAGTCGTCATTATTTCGGACAAATCATTCAGTATTTGCAGCGCTTGACTTATAAATGCTCACGCTTCCATCACCTCTTTTTTTACGTAGGATGATGTTATCTGTTGCCATGACACGCTTTCAACGAACTCACATAAGATTAAAATGACGATCATAAGGATAGCTATACCGATAATACGGGGCGTTTTTTTTCATAGCCGAGGAGAGAGGGAAAATTAGCGTTGGGTTCAGCCTCAACGCTAATTTTCTTCAGTTGTGATTAAACTAGCTACCCCATTGATGTTTTGAGTTTTTCGACAATCCCGTTAGTCAAAGCCTGTCACTGTTTTTCATTCCTGACTGACTTAGCCCTTACTATTGCACTGGAATTCTCAAAAGCGAGCCATGGTAACGATGACTCGCTGGAGATCGACACATTGTCAGGACGCCGCGATAAACAACTCGCGTAACTGGTGCAACTGGTCGCGAATTTGCGCGGCTTCTTCAAACTCCAGATTTTGCGCGTGCTGCATCATTTGCCCTTCCAGTTCATGAATTTTCTGCTGCAACGCTTTCGGCGTCATATCCAGTTCGACAATTCCGGCTTTTGCCGTAGAACGGCCCTTGCCTTTCCCCTTCGCTTTGGTTTTCGCAATGTTCTGCCCCAGCGCCAGGATGTCGACCACTTTTTTGTTCAGCCCCTGCGGAGTGATACCGTGCTCTTCGTTGTACTTCTGCTGCTTCTCGCGACGTCGCTCGGTTTCGCCAATCGCCTTCGCCATTGACGGCGTGATTTTATCGCCATACAGAATCGCTTTACCGTTAACGTTACGCGCCGCGCGTCCTATGGTCTGAATCAGGGAGCGCTCGGAGCGCAGAAAGCCCTCTTTATCGGCGTCCAGAATCGCCACCAGCGAGACTTCCGGCATATCCAGCCCTTCGCGCAGCAGGTTAATCCCCACCAGAACGTCAAACTCGCCCAGACGCAAATCGCGGATGATTTCCATGCGCTCCACGGTATCAATATCTGAGTGCAGGTAACGCACGCGCTCGCCGTGCTCTTCCAGATATTCGGTCAAATCTTCCGCCATCCGTTTGGTGAGCGTAGTGACAAGGACACGCTCATTAATGGCCGCACGCTGACGAATTTCGGACAGCAGATCGTCCACCTGGGTCGCCACCGGACGCACTTCAATAATCGGGTCCAGCAGCCCGGTCGGTCGCACGACCTGATCCACCACCTCATCACCAGATTTTTCCAGCTCATAGTTGCCGGGCGTGGCGGAAACATAGATAGTTTGCGGCGCTAAGGCTTCAAACTCCTCAAACTTCAGCGGACGGTTATCCAGCGCCGAAGGCAGACGGAAGCCATACTCGACCAGCGTCTCTTTGCGCGCCCGGTCGCCGCGGTACATGCCGCCTATCTGCGGGATGGTGACATGAGACTCATCCACCACCAGCAGTCCGTCGGCGGGCAGATAATCGAACAAGGTTGGCGGCGGTTCGCCCGGCCCGCGGCCCGACAGAAAGCGGGAATAGTTTTCAATGCCTGAGCAGTAGCCCAGCTCGTTCATCATCTCTAAATCGAACTGCGTGCGCTGGCTTAATCGCTGCTCTTCAAGCAGCTTATTATTCGCCAGCAAGACCTTACGCCTGTCCGCCAGCTCATCTTTTATCTCTTCCATCGCCTGCAGAATACGCTCGCGCGGCGTCACGTAGTGCGTTTTGGGATAGATAGTATAACGTGGCACCGTTGACTCTACCTGCCCGGTTAACGGGTCGAACAGCGACAGGCGTTCCACTTCTTCATCAAACAGCTCAACGCGTAGCGCGATGTCGTCAGATTCAGCCGGGAAGATGTCGATCACTTCGCCGCGCACGCGAAAGGTACCACGCTGAAAAGCTTGATCGTTACGGGTGTATTGCAATTCCGCCAGCCGACGCAAAATCGCGCGCTGGTCAATCAGCATTCCCACCGTCAGATGCAGCATCATTTTCAGGTAGAGATCCGGATCGCCCAGACCGTAAATCGCGGACACGGAAGCCACCACCACAACATCGCGTCGCTCAAGCAACGCTTTCGTTGCCGACAACCGCATTTGCTCAATATGTTCGTTTACCGAAGCGTCTTTTTCGATAAACGTATCCGAACTTGGCACATACGCTTCCGGCTGATAGTAGTCATAGTAGGAGACGAAATACTCGACCGCGTTTTCCGGGAAAAACTCTTTCATTTCGCCGTAGAGCTGCGCCGCCAGGGTTTTATTGGGCGCAAGCACCATCGTTGGCCGCTGCAAGTCCGCAATGACGTTGGCAATGGTGAATGTCTTCCCGGAGCCGGTCACGCCCAATAACGTCTGATGCGCCAGCCCGTCCTCCAGCCCCTCTTCCAGACGACGTATAGCGTCCGGCTGATCGCCAGAAGGTTTAAAAGCGGAATTCAGTTTGAACGGTTTACTCATGAGCGGCTACCTGAAGGAGTGAGCGGGCAGGGGTGTAATTTTACTCTCGACGGTGAATATTGCCAATAAAAAATACTGGATGAAAAAACAGTAACACTCCAGTGTATAATGGCTATCGGCAGATACCCCACGCTATTTAGAGGTAAAACATAGACAGTCGCGGGGTAAAATTCCAGCAGTGTGCTGGTTATCCCCAGACCAGAGTCTTTTTTAACATTTGTCAAGTCGGATGATGAAAGTTTTATGTCAACGTATCCCCCTTCCTTTACAACCATTGATTTTATATAACTTGCTGTCTGAAAAGGGATATTTTCTCAAGCCGTCTTTCGCGCCAATTTAGTCGCAGGCCGCGTCGCCTCTCGCTTACGTTGTGTTTTCTAACTCTAATACACAAGGTTATCCACAGGAATAGTGGATAACTGCTTCCAGCCCGTATCCCCTGCCGCCTGGCAAAATCAGCCCTTGACGTTTTCGCCGGGCGATAAAAAAAAATTATCGCTATTTTTGGCAGATTATTGGCTAACGAGAAGGGAAAAATTGAGGCGTAGACGCTCACATTTTGCACATTTTTAGCATGGCGACGTCAGGAGGGTCTGGCGAAAGAACAGCAGGATCGTCTGATCCTGCAAGAAGGCGGTTTTTAAGCGCGGTCAGGCGCGTTCCAGGGGGCTGAGGTCCAGATACTGTCCTGTCGCCGCCTGCGATGGAGAAATGCCCAGCCACGGGATTTCCCCTAACAGCGGGGTCGGTATGACGCGGCGAAGCGTAGCGAGATATTCACCATGACGCGCGCCCGGCGGCTGTATGTCGTTGGCTATCCATCCGACAAGTGGTAATCCGGCCTGTTCTACCGCCAGCGCCGTCAGCATGGCGTGATTAATACAGCCCAGCTTGACGCCAACAACCAGAATCACCGGCAGCTGCTCCGTCTGTACCCAGTCGGCAAACGTCAGCGTGGCAGAGAGCGGTGTAAACCAGCCGCCCGCCCCTTCTGTCAACACCCAGTCTGCCTGCGCCTCCAGCGTTCGCAATCCGCGTGATAACACAGCCGCGTCTATCGCCCGGCCTTCGTCGGCGCTAACGATGTGGGGAGAGGTAGGCTCGGCAAAAGTATAAGGATTGATAGCGGAATAAGGTTGCGGCAGGCTGCTGTGACGCTGCAAGGCCAGGGCATCGCTATTGCGTAGCCCGTCGGTTGTCATTTCGCTGCCGGAAGCGACGGGCTTATAGCCTACGGTTTGATAACCTAACTGCGTTGCGGCCTGCAATAAGGCGCAACTGGCGACCGTTTTACCGACTTCAGTATCAGTACCGGTCACAAAATAGCGTTTAGTCACGTTCAATCACTCCCATAAAAAGATGGTACGTCAGCGGATATTTCCCCTGCCGCTGCGGCCATGCCAACTGAATCTGTCTAAGCCGGGCGCGGGTTAATACATCCGACTCCCGCCCTTCATGAAGATGGGTGGCGCCAATGCCTTTAAGCGAGCGCATCGCGCTCAGGGCATCCTCAAACCACAATGTCATCGCCTGAGTATGACGAGACGCCCGCCAGCCGCGCAGCGCGTGGTCAATGGCCTCTTCCGGCAAAAAGCTATTCGCGTGAGCGCGATTATCGACGGCCTGCCATGCCTGACGCAGTTCCGGCAACGACCCCTGGCACAAGGTGGTAAACGCCACCACGCCGCCGGGCCGTACAACCCGATACAACTCGCTCAACGCATCACGTAAATCGCCACACCACTGGACCGCCAGGTTGCTCCAGGCCAGGTCAAAAACTTCGGCGTCATGGGGAATCGCTTCGATATCCGCCAGCAAATAGTGATGCGCCGCCTGACGATCGCGAGCCTGTTGCAGCATCGGCAGCGAAAGATCCAGGGCGGTCACTTCGCTCCCCCGCTCTCGCCAGTAACGACTCATACGTCCGGGGCCGCAGCCTGCGTCCAACACACTGGCAAACTGGCGGCCTGTCAACAGCGTCAGCAGCGCATCCGCGCTGTGTTGCTGCAAAGAGGCGTGCTGTTCATATTGCGATGCGGCCCGGCCAAACGCCGCCGCAATAGCCTGCTTATTCACCTGCGCCATGCAGCACCTCCAGCAGACGGTCGATATCACACGCTTCATGCGCCTGCGTTAACGTTAAGCGCAGGCGTGCCGTGCCGACAGGCACCGTCGGCGGGCGAATCGCCGTCGCCCAGCATCCTTGTTGACGCAGCGCCTCCGCCAGGCGCAATGCACGGCTGTTATCGCCCACGATTAACGGCTGGATGGCGCTATGGGCATTCAGTAGCGTAAATCGGGACGCGTTAACGCCGGCCCGAAAGCGCTGAACCAGAGCGGCGAGTTTTTCGCGTCGTTCACGACCTTCATCGCTACGGATCACCGCCAGCGAGGCGCTTAACGCCTGCGCCTGGGCGGGCGGCATACTGGTGCTGTAAACCAGATGACGGGCAAATTGCAGCAGATAATCCGCGACGCTTTCCGAGCAGAGCACCGCTGCGCCGCTGACGCCAAACCCCTTACCGAAAGTCACCACCAGCAACTCAGGCTTCACCCCCCGTTGCCAGCAGGTGCCCCGCCCCTCATCGCCAGTCACGCCGATGCCGTGCGCATCATCAACCAACAGCCAGGCATGATGCCTGCGGGCAATGTGCTGGATTTCCGCCAGCGGCGCGCTGTCGCCGTCCATGCTGTATACACCTTCTGTCACCACCAGTTGCTGACCCACGCAGGGCGATTGCAGTAAACGCGACAGATGCTGCGTATCGTTATGGATAAAGCGGCGAAGCTGCGCCGGACTCAGATTGGCGGCCTCCAGCAGGGAAGCATGACTCAACCTGTCGGCCACAATCCGGTCATTTTTTTTCATTAAGGCGGTAATGACCGCCTGATTCGCCGCAAAGCCAGAGATAAACAGCAGCGCGCGCGGATATCCTAACCATTGCGCCAGTTCCTCCTCTAACGCCCGGTGCGCCACGGAATAACCGCTGATATGACCCGACCCGCCGCTGCCGACGCCAAAACGCGTCGCTGCCTGTTGCCAGGCGCGAATAATCTGCGGGTGTTGACTTAAGCCGAGGTAATCATTGCTGGAGAAGTTAAGATACTGTCGCCCGTTCGCTACCAGCCAGCGTCCGGCGCCCTGCGACACCACATAGCGGCGGCGCAACGTATCCGTCGCCCGACGCGCCGTCAGCGCATCGTCGACGCGTTGTTGCCAACTCATAAGGCTGCCGCGTTGTAATAATCATCGGTGTCAGGCGTCATCAGCGTCTGCTCCAGACGTTGCTGCTGCTCGTTATCGCCCGCCAGCACCCTGGTCTGCTGCGGATTCAGCCCCAGCTTACGGAATAACTGCAGATCCTTGTCCTCTGCCGGATTTGGCGTAGTTAACAATTTGCAGCCATAGAAAATCGAGTTCGCCCCGGCCATAAAGCACATCGCCTGGGTCTGCTCGTTCATCTGTTCACGTCCTGCGGAAAGACGCACGTATGAGGTCGGCATCATGATGCGCGCTACGGCGATAGTACGAATAAAATCAAACGCATCCACGTCATCGTTATCCGCAAGCGGCGTGCCTTTCACCTTCACCAGCATGTTAATTGGCACGCTTTCCGGCGGCGTCGGCAGGTTCGCCAACTGCAACAACAGTCCGGCGCGATCGGTAACCGTTTCGCCCAGACCCACAATGCCGCCGGAGCACACTTTAATCCCTGCTTCACGGACTTTTTCCAGCGTGTCGAGGCGCTCCTGATAGGTACGGGTAGTGATGATATTGCCGTAAAACTCCGGCGAGGTATCGAGGTTGTGGTTGTAGTAATCCAGCCCGGCGTTAGCCAGACGCTGCGCCTGGCTCTCGTTCAACATGCCGAGCGTCATACAGGTTTCCAGCCCCATCGCTTTGACGCCCTGTACAATCTGCTCCAGATAAGGCATATCGCGTTCATGCGGATTCTTCCAGGCCGCTCCCATACAGAAGCGGGTCGAACCAGCGTTTTTCGCTTTACGGGCGGAGTCCAGTACCTGCTCTACCTCCATTAAACGCTCGGCTTCCAGCCCGGTTTTATAGCGCGAGCTCTGCGGGCAGTATTTACAATCCTCCGGGCAGGCGCCGGTTTTGATCGACAGCAGCGTACTAACCTGTACCTGCTGCGGATCGAAATGCTGGCGATGAATTTGCTGCGCTTCAAACAGCAATTCCAGCAGTGGTTTTTCAAATAATTCGGTTACTTGCGACAGTGTCCAGCGTGGGTGGCGAGCCATCGGGCTTCTCCAAAATATGTTGTTTGTTTTTGATATGGTGTAGACTCGTAAACCTAAATCTTTTTAATTTGGTTTACAAGTCGATTATGACAACGGACGATCTGGCCTTCGATAAACGCCATATTTGGCATCCTTACACTTCCATGACCTCGCCGCTGCCGGTATATCCCGTTGAGCGGGCCGAAGGCTGCGAGCTGGTTCTCGCCTCGGGCGAACGCCTGATTGAGGGGATGTCCTCCTGGTGGGCGGCCATTCATGGTTATAACCACCCGCAATTGAATGCGGCGATGAAAGCGCAAATTGACGCCATGTCGCATGTCATGTTCGGCGGCATAACCCATCAACCTGCGGTGAATCTGTGCCGTAAGCTGGTCGCGATAACGCCTGAGCCGCTGGAGTGTGTCTTTCTGGCCGACTCTGGTTCGGTGTCGGTAGAAGTGGCCATGAAGATGGCGCTGCAATACTGGCAGGCGCGCGGCGAATCGCGTCAGCGTTTTCTGACGTTTCGCCACGGTTATCATGGCGACACGTTCGGCGCGATGTCGGTGTGCGATCCGGATAACTCCATGCACAGCTTGTGGAAAGGCTATCTGCCGGAAAACCTGTTCGCGCCGGCGCCGCAAAGCCGGATGGATGGCGAATGGGATGAAAGCGACATCGCGCCATTTGCCCGCCTGATGGCCGCGCATCGCCATGAAATAGCCGCCGTGATTCTGGAACCTATCGTTCAGGGCGCGGGCGGGATGCGCATATATCATCCACAATGGCTCAGGCGTATTCGTAACATGTGCGATCGCGAAGGCATT
Organism: Salmonella sp. NW1250; assembly: GCF_051812965.1. Lineage (NCBI taxonomy): Bacteria > Pseudomonadati > Pseudomonadota > Gammaproteobacteria > Enterobacterales > Enterobacteriaceae > Salmonella > Salmonella sp. NW1250. The sequence continues at coordinate 31,868 of NZ_JAMNDD010000017.1, forward strand.
CTGCTGATTGCCGATGAAATAGCCACCGGGTTTGGCCGTACCGGCAAACTGTTCGCCTGCGAGCACGCCGGGATCGCGCCGGATATTCTGTGTCTCGGCAAAGCCTTAACCGGCGGCACCATGACCCTCTCGGCAACGCTCACGACACGCCAGGTTGCAGAGACTATTAGCAACGGCGAGGCGGGGTGTTTTATGCATGGCCCGACGTTTATGGGGAATCCGCTGGCCTGCGCCGTCGCCTGCGCCAGCCTGACGCTGCTGGAAAGCGGCGAATGGCGTCAGCAGGTGGCGTCTATCGAGTCTCAGTTACGCGCTGAGTTAGCCCCCGCGCAAAGTTCGCCCTGGGTGGCGGATGTGCGGGTGTTGGGCGCGATTGGGGTGGTTGAAACCACGCACACGGTCAATATGGCGGCGCTTCAACGCTTCTTCGTCGGGCAAGGCGTCTGGATCAGGCCGTTCGGCAAGCTAATCTACCTGATGCCGCCCTACATTATTCGTCCGGATCAACTGCGCCGTTTGACCCAGGCGGTCAATGACGCGGTACACAATGAAACATTTTTTAGCCATTAATCAGCGGTAAGCGATGCTGCTTCTGGCTACACTTCTGGTGAGTCAAAAGGAGAGCGCATGAAACTTATCAGCAACGATTTGCGCGATGGAGATAAACTTCCTCATCGCCACGTTTTTAACGGTATGGGCTATGATGGCGATAATATTTCGCCGCATCTGGCCTGGGACGACGTGCCGATGGGCACCAAAAGTTTTGTCGTGACCTGTTACGATCCCGACGCGCCGACCGGCTCCGGCTGGTGGCACTGGGTGGTGGTGAACCTCCCGGCGGATACGCGCGTACTGACCCAGGGGTTCGGCTCAGGCCTGGTGGCCGTACCAGACGGCGTCATTCAGACGCGTACCGATTTCGGTAAAGCGGGCTACGGCGGCGCGGCGCCGCCTAAAGGGGAAACGCACCGCTATATCTTTACGGTTCACGCGCTGGACGTCGAGCGTCTTGATGTTGATGAAGACGCCAGCGGCGCGATGGTCGGCTTTAACGTGCATTTCCATTCGCTCGCCAGCGCCTCGATCACGGCGATGTTCAGTTAAACGCTGTGCCGGATGGCGGCGTAAACGTCTTACCCTGCCAACGGGTTGGGTAAGCCGAATAAACGCCACGCCATCCGGCAGCATTCACATAAAGTCCGGCACCAGACGCTGTAACGCGCCTTGCGCCAGCAGCGCCGTCGCACACTCAATATCGGGTGCGAAAAAACGATCCTGCGTATAGTGCGCCACCCGCTCGCGCAGTGTCTGCCGCGCCTGTTCCAGTAACGGGCTGGAGGTTAACCCTTCCCGTAAATCTATCCCCTGACAGGCAGCCAGCCACTCCACGGCAATGATGCCGCGGGTATTCGCCGCCATTTCCCAGAGTCGCCGTCCTGCCGCCGGGGCCATTGAGACATGATCTTCCTGATTCGCCGAGGTCGGCAGGCTATCCACGCTGTGCGGGTGCGCCAGCGCTTTATTCTCGCTGGCGAGCGCCGCGGCGGTGACCTGGGCAATCATAAAACCGGAATTAACGCCGCCATTTTTCACCAGGAACGGCGGTAACTGCGACATATGTTTATCCATCATCAGCGCGATGCGCCGCTCCGATAGCGCGCCGATTTCCGCTATCGCCAGCGCCAGATTATCCGCCGCCATGGCAACCGGTTCAGCATGGAAGTTACCGCCGGAGATCACCTCCCCCGCATCGGCAAAGACCAGCGGATTATCGGACACCGCGTTGGCCTCAGCCAGCAGTACCTCTTTCGTCTGACGTAACTGGGTCAGACAAGCGCCCATTACCTGCGGCTGGCAGCGAAGGGAATACGGGTCCTGAACTTTATGACAGTGGTGATGTGATTCAGCAATAGCACTGGTATCGGTCAGCAGATGCCGGAACAACCGCGCGACGTCAATTTGCCCCTGTTGTCCGCGCGCGGCATGAATGCGCGCATCAAAAGGACGGCGCGATCCCAGTACGGCTTCGGTGGTCAGCGCGCCGCAGACGACGGCGGAGGCAAATAACTCCTGTGCCTCAAACAAACCGCGCAGCGCGAAGGCCGTCGACGCCTGGGTGCCGTTAAGCAGCGCCAGCCCCTCTTTGGCCGCCAGCGCGACAGGCTCCAGTCCGGCCTTTTTTAGCGCCGTCTGCGCCGGAAGCCATTCACCCTGCCAGCGCGCTTTTCCTTCGCCAAGCAGCGTCAGCGACAGATGCGCCAGCGGCGCTAAGTCGCCCGACGCGCCAACCGAGCCTTTTGCCGGAATCAGCGGATACACGCCGGCATTCACCAGAGCGATGAGCGCCTCTATCACGCTCAACCGAATCCCGGAAAACCCGCGCGCCAGACTATTGATTTTCAATACCATGATCAGACGCACCATCGCGTCATCCAGTGGGTCGCCTACGCCCGCGGCGTGAGACAGCACCAACGATCGCTGTAGATTTTGCAAGTCTTCATCAGCGATGCGCGTCTGCGCCAGCAGGCCGAAACCGGTGTTGATGCCGTAGGCGGTACGCCCTTCGGCAACGATATCATTGACGCACGCGACACTGGCGTTAATGCCGTCAATGGCGCTGGCGTCCAGCCGAAGCTGTACCGGATGACGCCAGACATCGTACAGTTGAGAGAGGCTTAACTGCCCCGGAGTGAGTGTCATGGTGTTCATATCAGCCTTTCCCCTGCGTCGCCGCAACCATCGGTAAATTCAGACCTTGCTCAACAGCGCATTCCACCGCGAGATCATATCCGGCATCGGCATGGCGCATGACGCCCGTCGCCGGATCGTTGTGTAACACGCGGCGAATACGCGCGGCGGCCTCGTCAGTGCCATCACAGACAATCACCATACCGGCGTGTTGCGAAAAACCCATCCCCACTCCGCCGCCATGATGGAGCGATACCCATGTCGCCCCGCTGGCGGTATTCAGCAACGCATTTAACAGCGGCCAGTCGGAAACCGCGTCGGAGCCGTCGCGCATCGCTTCGGTTTCACGGTTAGGGCTGGCGACAGAACCGGAATCCAGGTGATCGCGGCCAATCACAATGGGCGCGGATACCTCGCCGCAACGCACCATTTCGTTGAACGCCAGCCCCAGTTTTTGCCGCCACTCCAGGCCTACCCAGCAGATACGCGCCGGTAACCCCTGAAAATGAATGCGCTCGCGCGCCATATCCAGCCAGTGATGCAGATGTTTATCCTCAGCCACTATCTCTTTGACTTTGGCATCGGTTTTATAGATATCCTGCGGATCGCCGGACAGCGCCACCCAGCGAAACGGCCCGATGCCACGACAGAACAGCGGACGAATATAGGCTGGCACAAATCCCGGAAAATCAAAGGCGTTTTCCACCCCCATCTCTTTCGCCATCTGGCGAATATTGTTGCCATAGTCAAAGGTCGGCACGCCCATTTGACTGAACGCCAGCATCGCCCGAACATGCGCCGCCATGGAACGTTTCGCTGCCTGCATCGTCCCGTGGGGATCGGATTGCGCGTTTTTCTGATACTCCTCCCAGCGCCAGCCGGAGGGTAAATAGCCATGTAGCGGATCGTGGGCGCTGGTCTGATCGGTCACCAGGTCCGGGCGCACGCCGCGATTAACCAGTTCCGGCAGGATATCCGCCGCGTTCGCGCACAGGGCGACGGACACGGCTTTCCCCTCGCGGGTGTAGCGCGTAATGCGGGCCAGCGCGTCATCCAGCGTGGCGGCCTGCTCATCCACGTAACGAGTACGCAGACGAAAATCGATACGGCTTTGCTGGCATTCAATCGTCAGCGAACACGCTCCGGCCAGCGTCGCGGCTAGCGGTTGCGCGCCGCCCATGCCGCCCAGCCCGGCAGTCAGCACCCAGCGTCCCGCCAGCGTGCCGTTATAGTGCTGACGCCCCGCCTCGACAAAGGTTTCGTATGTTCCCTGCACGATTCCCTGGCTGCCGATATAGATCCAGCTTCCGGCCGTCATCTGACCGTACATCGCCAGCCCTTTCGCATCCAGTTCGTTAAAGTGTTCCCATGTCGCCCAGTGGGGAACCAGGTTGGAGTTGGCGATTAATACCCGCGGCGCGTTGTCGTGCGTTTTAAATACACCGACCGGTTTGCCAGACTGAATAAGCAACGTTTCGTCCGCCTCCAGCCGGGTGAGCGCATCAACAATAGCGTCATAGCATTCCCAGTTGCGCGCGGCGCGACCAATCCCGCCGTAGACCACCAGCTCATGCGGATTTTCCGCCACGTCAGGATCGAGATTATTCATTAACATCCGCAGCGGGGCTTCTGTCAGCCAGCTTTTCGCCGTTAATACCGTGCCTCGGGGCGCGCGGATAGTCTGCTGACGATACTTGCTTTCAGGCATAGCAATGACTCCTCATTATTATCGGTCTGCCATCGCCAAATAACGCTAAAACGTCACTATCAGGCACCGCCGCAGACCCACAGATAAGAATCAGACATATACTTGTCTATACAAGTAAGCACAAGAATAGAATTAACAAAAATGATACAATTTTGTTATATTGTGTCAGCAATCACGTTTTCCGGCAGCGGCCCGCTCAGGAGATAAATCGTCCCTGTAGCCGATAGCGCGACCCGGGGAAAAGTAAGCGGGCGTGAGAAACAATCCGCGACGCGGACCAGGTTGTACGACGAATGAGCAGACAAGGCTCATGCTCTTTGATAGTTAACCACGCGCACTCTTGCGCCGTGGCGCGCACCGCCTCCACAATATGTTCCCCTTCCGTTAGCGGCGCGATCCGCGACAAATAAGCGTGCGGCGTGGTCTGACGGTAATCCTGCGTCAGGTAATCCACGGCAATATCCGCATTCACGCAGCGATCTTCAATTTGTACCGGCAGATCGTTTTCATAATGCACCATGATGGAATGGAAAATGACATCGCTCTCATTGACGTTGAGAGCGCTGGCCTGGATGGCGTTTGCCCGCACACGCTCCAGCGTGAGCACCTCACAACGATGCTGATGACGGCGGGCGGCAATCTCCTCGGCGATACTGCGGACTTCAAACAGCGCGGACTGGCCTTTTGGTTCGGCGACAAACGTCCCCACACCCTGTAAACGCACCAGCCACCCTTCATCCGTCAGCTCACGCAGCGCCCGGTTGATGGTCATTCGGCTAAAGCCATACTGGGCGACCAGTTCAGCTTCCGACGGAATGCGATCGTGCGGCTGCCAGACGCCGTCGGCTATTTTTTTACAGATGTCCTGTTTCACCGTTTCGTAAAAAGGCGCAGGCGCAGAACGGGAGCGGGATGAATACATGCGTGAAGCCTTCCTTATGCGGATAGTGTTTTCCGGATGACAGATTAACGCCACCAGTGCGCGATTTGCCAGCCAAGCCGCGCCGCCACGCGCGCCGCTGCGCCATCATCATCAAAGCGTGGATTAAACTCAACCAGATCCGCCGCCTGTAATTTTCCGCTGCGGCAAACCGGCTCAATTAAACGCAGAACCTGTATCAGCGGCACGCCCAGCGCTGCGGGAGCGGAGACGGCCGGCATTTCCCAGACAGGCAATACGTCGAGATCGATAGTCAGATAAATTTTATCCACCTTGTCGATAAACTGCGTCATCTGCGCCAGCGCGTCATGGCAGTCAAGATCCTCCACCACGGTAACATTCCGCCACTGCGCTTCCCGCCACAACGCCTGCGTATTCGCCGCACGGCTCACGCCGAAACAGGCATAATGAAACGCGCGGCTCTGCGCGTCGCATAGCTGCGCCAGCTGACGAAACGGCGTCCCGGATGTTGCCCGGTCGGTCTGACGGAGATCCAGATGCGCATCAAGATTAATGATCCCTACGCTTTCCTGCGCAAACGCGTCCAGCACCCCCGCGCCGTGTCCAAATGCGGTTTCATGCCCGCCGCCCAGCACCAGCGTGCGCATCCCGGCCCGCAGGCAGCGGCTTACCGCATCGCGCAAGGCCTGCTGCGCGCCTTCCAGATCGGGCGTCGGCGCAACCCAATTGCCTAAATCCACCAGCCGTTCATGTCCCTGATGGCTGGCCATATTCGCCAGCGCTTTACGCAACGCGTCCGGGGCGCCTGCCGCGCCGGGACGGCCTGCATTGCGTTTTACCCCCTCGTCGCAGGCAAATCCCATTAACGCGATCTTTTGCTGCCAGTTTTCGGGGGAAAAGGTCTCGCTGCGCGTGACGGTCTGAAACAGACGCCGCGCATCCGGCGCTTCTATACTGTCATCGCGCCCCTGCCAGAGCGCCGGAGAAGCCGGATACCATTGCGTCATGAGATTTGTCCTCTGTATACCCGCTGATATAAAGGGTTACGCCCCGGCTCATACACTATCTCTACCGGCTGTTCAGCATCCCATACCACAAAATCCGCCCGGTAGCCGGCCCTGATCTGCCCATGCGTCGCCTGTCTTCCCAGCGCGCGAGCGGCATGGCGAGTAACGCCCGCCCATGCCTCTTCCGGCGTCAGACCAAACTGTACGCAGGCCATATTCATCGCCAGATGCAAACTGCAAAACGGGCTGGTGCCGGGATTGAAATCGCTGGCGACGGCGACAGGCACCTGATAGCGGCGCAGCAGTTCAACCGGCGGGCGCTGCGTCTCGCGCAGAAAATAAAACGCGCCGGGCAACAACACGCCGACAGTACCGCCGTCACGCATCGCCGCGACGCCCGCTTCATCAAGATATTCGATATGATCCGCCGATAAGCCCTGATAACGGCTCACCAGCTGCGCGCCGCCCAACAGCGAAAGCTGCTCAACATGGCCTTTAACGGGAATACCTAACGCCTTCGCCGTCTGCAATACGCGCTCACTCTGCGCCACATTAAAACCGACGCTCTCGCAAAAGAGGTCTACCGCATCAAATAACCCTTTTTGCCAGAGCTGCGGAATCATCGTCTCGCAGACCAAAGTGATGTAGCCGTCCGGGTCGTCACGATACTCCGCTGGCGTAGCATGAGCGGCCAATAGCGTGGGGCTAATGTCGATAGCGTTTTCGGCGGCAAGTTTTGCAGCGACGCGCAGCAGCTTTTCTTCTGTCGCCAGCTCCAGACCATAGCCGGATTTAATCTCCAGCAGCGTAACGCCTTCGCTGGCAAGGCGCATCATGCGTTCGCGCGCCAGCAGGTAGAGCGTCTCCTCCGCACAGGCGCGGGTTGCTGATACCGTTGCGTTAATGCCGCCGCCCTGAGCGCTAATATGCTGGTATGACGCGCCGTTAAGCCGCTGCTCCCACTCTGCGGCGCGGTTACCAGCAAACACCAGATGCGTGTGGCAATCGATAAGTCCCGGGGTTACCAGTCGTCCCTGCATATCATGGATATTGTCCCCGCTGACAGGAAGCTGCGTCTCTGGCACGATATCGCAAATATGCCCTTCGCGTACAATCAGCGCCTGGTTATCCACCAGCCCGTACGGGGCTTGCCGCTGCGGGTCCATTGTCGCCAGCCTGATGTTTCGCCAGACAGTATCGCCCGGTAAAAGTTGCCGCATTCCTGTCGCTCTCTTGCCTGTCATGAGTTGTATAGACATTTATTTTCTTTCTGCTCCGGATTGTCAACTCAAAGCGCGAAAGTTGTTGCTTAATTGTGATAAAACTATCTGATGCGACAGGTGTTTCCGGCCTGAAAAGGAACTTTTTACCTTTTCGCCTTCCCGTTTCGTTCAACTTAGTATAAAAAAGCAGGCTTCAATGGATGTCATTTAACTTTTTCAAGCCCGGAGCAACCTGTGAATACATTATCGGTTTCCCGTCTGGCGCTGGCACTGGCTTTTGGCGTGACGCTGAGCGCCTGTAGCTCTACGCCACCCGATCAGATCCCTTCCGATCAAACCGCGCCTGGCACCGCCTCGCGCCCCATTCTGTCGGCAAATGAAGCGAAAAACTTCGTTGCGGCGCGCTATTTTGCCTCCCTGACGCCGAATACCGCCCCGTGGTCGCCGTCGCCGATTACCCTGCCCGCACAGCCTGACTTTGTGGTGGGGCCGGCAGGTACGCCAGGCGTTACGCACACCTCGATTCAGGCCGCGGTCGATGCGGCAATGGTTAAACGCACGAACAAACGCCAGTACATTGCTATTATGCCGGGCGACTATCAGGGGACCGTGTATGTTCCCGCCGCGCCGGGAAGTCTGACCCTGTACGGGACCGGTGAAAAACCGATCGATGTGAAAATTGGGATGGCGATTGATGGTGAAATGAGTGTCGCTGACTGGCGCCGCGCGGTGAATCCCGGCGGGAAATATATGCCTGGTAAACCCGCCTGGTATATGTTCGATAACTGCCAAAGCAAACACGCCGCGACGATCGGTGTAATGTGTTCTGCCGCGTTCTGGTCGCAGAATAACGGTCTGCAGCTACAAAATCTGACCATCGAGAACACGCTAGGCGACAGCGTCGATGCCGGAAACCATCCGGCGGTGGCGTTGCGTACCGATGGCGACAAAGTCCAGATTAACAAGGTCAATATCCTTGGCCGCCAGAACACCTTCTTTGTGACCAACAGCGGCGTGCAGAACCGTCTGCAAACCGATCGCCAGCCGCGTACGCTGGTGACGAACAGCTATATTGAAGGCGATGTGGATATGGTTTCCGGACGCGGCGCCGTGGTGTTCGATAACACCAACTTCCAGGTCGTCAACTCCCGCACACAGCAGGAAGCCTACGTCTTCGCCCCGGCGACGCTGTCCAATATTTACTATGGCTTTTTGGCGATCAACAGCCGCTTTAACGCCTCCGGCGATGGCGTTGCGCAGCTTGGCCGCTCGCTGGATGTCGACGCCAACACCAACGGTCAGGTCGTGATCCGCGACAGCGTGATTAACGAGGGCTTCAACGTTGCCAAACCGTGGGCCGACGCGGTCATCTCGAAACGTCCGTTTGCTGGAAATACGGGAACCGTGGATGACAAAGACGAGGTGCAGCGTAATCTGAACGACACTAACTACAACCGCATGTGGGAATACAACAACCGCGGTGTAGGCAGTAAAGTAGTGGCGGAACCTAAGCAGTAATCACCGTTCCGGTTCAGGCTTATAAACGGGCCGCCGCAGCAGATGTGGCGGCCCGTGGTTTTACTGCAAGCAATGTTTATTGAAATTAATCAGGCATCCCGCCTTGATGAGTTCCAGCCCGCCTCCATCCGGCACACAGCGCTTTAGTACGCGTTCACCACAACCCACATTGGCCCCTGGCCGACGGCATAACGGCCTTTTTCCGTCAGCAACCCCTGAGTGCCCGTAATTTCATAGACCGCGATATGATGTGATTTTTGACCCGCAGCAATCAGGTATTTTCCGCTATTGTCGATATTAAAGCCGCGCGGTTGGGCTTCCGTCGGCTGGAAGCCTTCAACGCTCAGTACGCTGCCATCTTCGGAGACACTAAAGACGGTAATCAGACTGGCGGTGCGGTCACAGGCATACAGATGCCGTCCATCCGGCGTAATATGAATATCCGCCGCCCAGCGGGTATCGGAAAAATCGGCGGGCATCATATCCAGCGTTTGCACGCACTCTATCTCGCCATGCGGATTTTTAAGCTGCCAGACATCCACCGAACTGTTCAGTTCATTGACGCAATACGCATATTGTCGATTCGGGTGGAAGACCATATGACGCGGGCCTGCCCCTTCAACTGTATTTACTTCCGCCGGCTCCTGGGCCACCAGATGGCCGTCATCGCTTAGCGTAAACAGACAAATGCGATCCTGTTTTAGCGCAGGCACCCACAGGGTACGGTTATCCGGCGTAATATTTGCCGAGTGGCAGCCGTCCAGCCCCTCCACCACATCCACCAGCTCAACCGGCAGGCCATCCTGTAAGCGCGTCACGCTGACATTACCGGCGTTATACGATCCGACAAAGACAAAACGACCATGATGATCGGTAGAAATATGGGTCGGGCTACCCGGCAGGGCGGATTCGGCGGCAAACGTCAGCGCGCCATCATCCGGCGCAATACGATACGCCAGGACACGAAACTCCGGGCGCACGCCGACATAGAGGTAGCGTTTATCCGGACTGACCACCATCGGCTGAACCTGACCGGGCACATCCACGACCTGCACCAGCGTCAGCGTCCCTTCGTGGTTCAGGCTCCAGACGTGAATTTGCTGACTCTCAGGGCTGGCGGTATAGACTGTTTGTTTCATGAATACTCCTTTGCATATGGCATGTAGCTGCAATAACAGGACACAGCTTAACGTAGTCGCTTTTGACGGCGAATGCTGAATTCAGACGCAGAATTTTGTCTGCTTACCGTCCCGGTGTACCATGCCGACAGACGGAATTATTACTCTTAATCTGGAAAAAATTATGACTGCACGCGTGATTGCCCTCGATTTAGACGGAACATTATTAACCCCGCATAAAACCTTACTCCCCTCCTCGCTTGACGCGCTATCACGCGCCAAAGAGGCGGGCTTTCAACTTATCATTGTCACTGGTCGCCATCACGTTGCTATTCATCCTTTTTATCAGGCGCTGGCGCTGGAAACACCTGCTATTTGCTGCAACGGCACCTATTTGTATAGGTTGCACTTTATACAAAAAATCTAGGTCATTGAAATATAACAACATCCTAGTTCCCGATTAAATAAAACTAACCAATTGATTTTTAAGTAATTTTACTTCTGCCTTTTTGACCTATCCCCATTCATGTACTATCAGTTTATCTATCAACTTCATATGTGTACATGAAATGACCTTTCAAGTTATTGCCCTTGACCTCGACGGCACGTTACTTACCCCACAGAAAACAATCCTGTCTGAATCCATACTAGCCCTTCAGAATGCCCGTAAATCTGGTGCAAAGATAGTGATAGTAACCGGACGACATCATGTAGCAATCCATCCCTTTTATCAGGCATTGGATTTAGATACACCTACTATATGTTGTAACGGGGCATTGCTTTACGATTACGTAGGAAAACGGGTGTTGGCCTCTGACACCCTACATCCAGAACAAGCTACGCAATTAGTATCACTTTTGGATGCACACAATGTTCATGGCTTGATGTATGCAGACGATGTAATGTTTTACAGTCAAGTAACTGGACACATTACCCGTACTGAAACGTGGGCTAGATCTTTACCTGAACATCAACGCCCGGTATTCAAACACGTTAATTCTTTAGGGGCGGCTGTCCATGACGTGGATAATATATGGAAGTTTGCCCTAACTGGTAGTGATATTGATAAATTAAAAAACTTTGCTCAAATAGTTAAAAGTGAGATCGGTCTTACCTGCGAATGGTCATGGCATGATCAAGTAGATATAGCCCAAATAGGTAACAGTAAAGGTAAACGCCTTACACAATGGGTTGAGTCTATGGGTTTATCAATGAAGGATGTTATCGCTTTTGGTGATAACTTAAATGATGTGAGTATGCTACAAAGTGCGGGCTTAGGTGTAGCTATGGGTAACGCCGTCGATGAAGTAAAAGCCTGTGCCGATCTGGTAATTGGTTCTAATACGGAACCTAGTATTGCTGAAATATTAAATGCTCATTATAACAATGAAACATTGAAGTTTATTCCGTAAATTAAATTTCAGTCATTTAATAATATAGCCCGCTAGAAGCGGGCTTAGGTTAGGCGGGTACTTCGATTACTGCAATGTTTACTGGAACAATGCCAGTATTGACTACAAAAAGTTGGTACGGGACTAACGCTAACTGGTGCGTCGGTGTAGCGTGGTGTGTAACTAATAATAAATGATACTGTATAATTATTCTTATTATACACTTCAATTGTACCGGCTTCTACGTATATAGAACGGTTATTACTTACATGTAAACCACTATCACCACCTAGCGAAGTATCTAATACTAAATGTATCGGATCGGCATTTTGAATATATGCCGGATGTGTTAAATCTACACTAAAAAGTCATGTGCATTTACTTTATGTGTGTATGGAATTAGGCATTTTGTGACCTCATAAAAAAGGAAAGGTGTATTACCTCTCCTTTATCTATTACATTGGTGTACCCAATAGTACAAAAAGTAGCTTGAAAATCGGTTCCAGTGGTAAATTTATTAACACAATCCCGAAATAATCAAAGAATGGAATAATGATATAACTATATAGTACGATAAGTGTTAGGACTAGTCCCAATACATTACGCCAGTGAATTGTAGTTTTTTCTATCTCAATCTTATTAACTTCTATTTGCCCTTCGGCGTTTTCGGATTTTACTTCCTGTTCTATGGTTTTAGTTTTAGTGAAAAAATTAATACCAGATTTTATTAAGTCATAAAGTATGCTTACCATTCCATTTTCCTTATTCGATGATACCTACTACCATTAACCAAATATAAGTACCTTTTACGAATGCCTTTTCATTCGAAAGTACAACCACGTGAATAGAAGTATCACGTAATGACCATTCGATAATTTCACCTACTTCACCTAGCTGTGGACGTTCGAAAGCAATATTCATAATGCTATCTACTTTGTCATTATATGGATGTGCTTTGAGAATCTTTTTAAGTTTCTTATTACCCATCAATGCACGTGGAAACGGTAGACTATTCATAATAGGCGTAACGTTATCTACTAGAATGTATGGTGTTTGTGTGTCGTAATGTTGGCTCATTTGGTTAATTGCTGTCTGCATCTTATTTTTTCCTTATGCTATATTCTCCACGCATATTATTAATTACTTTCAATATACGGCTATCTGCTTCCTTATAGAAATCAAAAATTATTTTACGTGTCTTAGTGTCTTTGGTCGCAATTACGCGATCTTTCTTTTTGCGTGTATCTACGATACGTTTAACGCCCTTTGATTCGACTACCTTATATTTACCACTCTTAAGATTAGATTTTAGTCCCGTAATGTTACCTTGCTTTGTTAGTTTGGTCTTACTGGTAGGAATAAACTTATCTAAACTTTCTTGTTTTACTAATGATCCGTATAGGTATTGGGCTTGTATGTCTTTTACCTGAATAGTACAGGTAACGCCCGTTACACGTTTATTGAAGAAATATAACATTGCATTGCCCGTAAATGGCACTACACCACCTGCGGCGGCATTGTTGATACCCGTCTGTAGTTCCTTGCTAATGTCTCGCATCTTTACGATCATTTCATTGCGGAAATCATTATTAAAATTCTTCCCTTCTTTGTTTAAGTACTTCTGTACTGCTTGTGTGTTTTTGACACGAATTAAATTATTTTTTGCCATTAAAAACACTCCATAATACGGCGTATAACGTCCAGTTGTAATCCCTTGTCTTTACGTAGTTTGGTCTTTGCCATAATCGCTTTATTCAAGCAATCGTAACGCGTACCGTATAACGCAATCAATGCAGTCTCTACTAACGTCGCTTCGGTATTACTGGCAAAACACCATAGAATATGTTTTGTATGGTGTTCGCCATTGTCTATACGTTGTTGTACTGTCTTAGAGCTACTGGAATATGTTTTCCAATCGGACTCATTTAGTACGGTACTTCCCTTTATTTTCTTTGCATCTTTGATACGTCGAAAAATCTGTTTAAAACCGAAATAAAAACTACCATCGTCTGGGAACTGAATTACATAAACAAATGCACTATAGTTACCGTCTGTTACTTCGCTTATATCCCAATCATCCTTGAAAAACATATCCCACATATTAGCCCTTAGTTACGTAACTAATCATTTCATTCACTCTATTGGGTGTCTGTCTGTACCAGTTACTATTTTTAAATTCTGCAATGGCGTCGTTATAACGCCCATCACGTAACGCCTGTAAAGCTTTTTTAAAGCCACGCGTTTTAGTTAGTCCCACTTGAAACAACATCATGATCATAAAGTCATGCCATCGACTAACGGAAGGTAGATTAAGATTTAAAGTACGGTAATCATTTTCCGCAATTGCAATATCTTTAATTAGCAATGCTTCGGCTTCTTCGTCCGTTAGTCCATTGGGAAATGATTCACCCTTTTTAATTAGGTGTCCGTATCCAATTGTTGGATAACCCAAATGATCTTTATAAACTTGAAAGCGTCCATTTCGGTAATAACCGATATACTTTTGATACTCTTTAGTACCTTCGAATATTTTTAATTGTGTGATTAAGTCCATTAAATCTTCCTTTCTAAAACCTCTAAGATAGTTTTAATTTGTGCTAGCTCTACCTTAATATCGCTAATTTCCTTAACTACTAACTTAAGTTCTAAAATATCGTCTTCGATAGTCTCCGTCCGTTGTTCCAATAATTTTAATTTGGATTCAATCATACCGATCCTATGTTCGTAGCGTTTGACGCCCGAAAAAGTCCAATTGGTAAACTTACCAATTAGCCCAATTACGGTGGCGGCAAGTGCTCCAATTGCTAACCATTCCATTTATATTTCCTTTTTATTATTAGTTACTTTTATTTAGTAACCCGTTACACTTGCTAGGGCAATTCTGATACCATTATTCCCCATTGCTTGAGTATAGTTTTTTTGGTTTCGGTTTATATATTGCAGGGTAAAAGATTGTGCATTGTTTCGCCTAATCAATATTCCTGAATATCCCGCTACCGTTCCATCGTCCGAAATATTGCCGGGACACTGAGAAACGCAAAACCACGGATTAGGAAAGCTAGTATTTAATGTAATTGCGGTTCCTAGATCGTGTCCGGCAGGCACATTAAAGAAATCTTGTATACGGGGCATAGTACCGGCACTTGCGGCACTCCATACCAATTGACCGCTTGCATTGAATACGTCCAAATATCCCGACTGTAGCGGCGTTGTATTACTGGAAATCATAAATCTTGCTCGGTCTTGTTCGTATAATTCTGCTCCTGGAAAACAGTAAGTACCATCTACTAGAAGTTGGCACCAGCGAATACCTTCTTTAGTAGGCCATTGATTAAGACCAGTAAAACCCAATGTTTGACCGTTGCCGATACTGTTATTACCGAAAATATAATATCCAACGTCAATTAAACGCTGCATTCCTAATACCTGACTAGTAACAATAGATTTATTGGTACTATCAATTGTTAATGCACCACGTGCATTAAATGCCTGAAAGCCTGCGGCCATAATTCCCCCTTATTCGAAAGTGTATATATCAATTATTAATGTTTGTGCATAGACTCCACTGACTGGCAAATATTGCACGACAAATGAATCATTATAGGGAATACAATAAAAATCATTTGAATTATAAGTTTGTCGGACGATTGCTAACCATCCAGTGGGACGCATACCGCCCCACCCAACATTCCATGATGTAGTAGTTCCTGTACCAATTCCTAATGTAGTAGTCCCTACATAACGCATATTATAATCTGTGAGATCTGCGACCAATACACCGCTAGCATTCCAGCACTGTAAACCACTTGCCATAATTTAAACTCCTTACCATAAGCCCATTCTTACGCGTAGTGTTCCGTTCTGGTCGAATATCTGAATCAAGTTATTATTGATTGTCATACGTCCAGTACCGCCACTACCGTTAATGTACATTTCGCCGTTTTTGCCTATATACCATCCTGATTGTTGCCATACATAGTTATTACTATAAATTTCGTTCCCGATTTTCGCGTTTGTAATTTCGCCATCTATAATCTTGGCACTGTTAATACTGGCATTTGCAATCTTAGAGTTAGTAACACTTAGATCGGAAATATAAGCTGTACCTATACTACCTTGCTGGATCATTGCCGTTTTTAGATAAGTAGTACCATTGATTAATGCAAATGGTGCTTGTCCTCCTACAGTCGCGGTATCCGATCCACTGATAACAAATTTATCGGCGGCAAAATAGATTGCACTGTTATTACTTGCACCTTCGGACGCTACTAGACGAATACCCGCTACAGTACCGTTAGCCTGCACTGAAAGGCTGTATTGTGCGTCTACTGTACCTTTATCTGCCTTTGTAATTAGTTGTTGGTTTACGCTGGCTTGGTTCCCGTCTACGGTCGATTTGATTTGTGTAATTTGCTGTGCTGTGGCTTCTTCGTTCTTGACGATGGTTTGATTTAGTTCGGTGATCTTTGCCGTTACGTCATTGTCGATAGTATTTTGTAGTACCGCAATCTTTGTATTGGTATATTCATTACTTTCATTAACTGCATTCGAAAGAATATCATCTAGACGATTATTTAAATCAAGAATATCGTTAATATCGGCTGCATCTTCTTCGGTAAATTGATACTTACTATTGATACTAATTGTTTGTTCGGCAGTATATTGTATGTTATCCATGCCAAATACATCGAAAAAGCCCATCTTAACTTTATATTCACCGTCGGGAATATTTGGAATACTATCGAATTCTGGTTTATTGGAAATGTACTGAGTATTTACTAAACCACTTGTTAATTGAATAACTGCACCTGCATAGTCGCGTTCGTCCGATTGTTTCCAACTACAGAATAAGTTCCCGAATCCACCTGCAATAGTAAAGCCAGTGGCTAATTTACATTGCTTATTTTCTACGGTAATTTTAACTTCTGGTGAGTATGTACCTGTACTATATCCCTGTGCAATTACACCTAACGTTGGTTTACGAATCTTTGTTTCGTTTAGTGCAAGTGTTAGATTAAATGCATTGGTAGGTGAATAGAAAGATTTAATATATGCTTCACCGTCATATAGACGAATCTCATAGTATTTTAAGTACTCACTAAATGGACGCCCATTAATAACTAGATTGCTTTGATCGTCCCATGCGATGTTAAAATCTGGTGCATCGGTTACATAGGCCGATTCTGTACTATTCGAAAGTTTGATACCCGTTACGGCAGGTAATGCAAAATCATATTGTGGAATTAAACCATCTACCGTTACTTTACTACTTACGAATCCTAAGTTGTTATAGGCCGCTACTGCAAAGTCGTATTTCTGGTCAGACTGTAGACTATATAGAGCGTAGCTTATTTCGTACTTGGTCGTAGTTCCTGCAAACGTCCACGCATTGTTACCAGATTTGCGGTAGTAGATGTAATAGCCACGTAAATTACCATCGGGGCTAGCTGTCCACGTTAGATCTACAATGTTCCCGCTTACAACGTTCCCACGGCGAACTACTTCTAGATTGCTTGGCGGTAGTACACCAATCACGCTACTAATAGATCCGTCTGGTGTCCAAATACCGGGATCTTTGCCGTCATAAATGCCGTCATTGGTCTGGACGCATACTAGATTGATAAAACCTAATGTATCTTGTGCTGTGCTAATTTCTTTACTTACTATTCGGTACTTTCCGCTAATATCAAATTCTTTAACATTAATATCTACGCAATCCCATACCTGTAGATCCCATGCATCGGGAGTAGTAAAGGTAATGGTATTTTGTGCGTACTTCATTTTAAGTAATTCACGGTTTGCCAAAAATGCTAACTGCGATTGGTCATAGATCCATGTAAAATCTAGTGCCTGTGTAATTACTCTACCGTCGCTTCTAATTACATCGTCATTGCTAATGTCACTTGGAAAACGTACTACATCATTTCCGTAGTTATTACCTACGGCAGTATATTTTGCATCGATTGTATTGGCATAGTCCGTGTTACCACTGGTTGTTACTTTCAATGATCCCGTAATATTGGTTTCGTCGAATGTATGTACTGAAAGTGATTTACGATCCGCACCACAACAAATTTTACCTGCATTGATATAAAGCAATCCGCTAAACGTCTGTAGAATGGCTTCGATAGTTTGTTTATAGGTATCGTTATAGGACATGTTGCCATTGCTATAAAATTCCATATCCTTACAATACTGTGCCGTAGTACGGAAACTATCTAGATCAATTAATGCAGGGTCTAAGCCCATTCCCCAAAGTGTATTTGTCAATAGTTCATAGATCTGTGACGGGGGATTACTGGACGCTTTACGGGTCATATCGGTAAGGTCAGTAATCATTAGTCCTTTCATTTCAACTTTCATAATATAGTTGTCATTGACTAAAATACTGTCTTCCAATGAATCTTGGGTTTTCTTGATAACGCAACTAATACTAACTACGCCATCGCCACGAAAATTATTATTCCAGCGAGATCCGGCATATTCCATTGGTAGGGATTTACTATTACTATATGATCCCCCAAAACGTACTTCCAATTGTAAGTACTTTTGATATTTTGCAACAATAGATTCGGTTGCTACGCGTCCATCGGCTTTAATTGGATTTACTAGTACAGGTTCATCGTCAATATAAATCTGTTCGATCCATTTTTCAGTACCGCCCAATGCTACTACGTGTTCGGTGAAAAGATATTGTGATTCTGAATCCTTGACGTTGTACCACGGTACGACCGTACCGCACATAATAAAGCTACCATTGCTTACGCCGTTCTTGTGGGGCAATTCACCACCCAATAGAACGGGTAGACCTGTTACGGGACTTGTACTGCGGCTTACGCTCGTTGCTGCGTCGTCATAGCCCGTAGTACCCAATTGTGCCAATGCACTAGATGCAACAAAACTTAGTGCACCTGCGGCTGCACCCCATGCGGCAGCGGCATAGAGTGATGCACCGCCCGTATACGCTGCTGCGAATACTGCGACCGCCGTAATAATGGCTCCGAAAATTCCACCACCTTTACTACCCATAATTATTTCCTTATTCTGTAATACTTCCCGTGATCCTTCAGGGGAATTAATTTAAATTGTGTATGTTCATCATTTACGCCAATCAAGCGATTACTAAAAACCACTGCCATTAGTAAGGGGTTTTCAGTATCTAGCCAAATATCACCATCGATTGGGTGTTTTGTTTCATCGGCATATTGTTTAATAATTTCTTGTGTACTTTTAAAACCTAATTCATTTAATTGTCGTACACCGTCAATTACGGAATTGTAGTTAGCTACTTCTGCCCAATCTGTACCATGCTTTAGATCAAGTACACGTAGGCATAGAATATTGCAATCATTGCTACCGAAACGATATTCTTTATTAAGTGAGTTTTCGCATATTTCATATAGTTCATTACTGTTTTTAAAATTCATTATTTGTACTTCCATGTTTGACCACTATTAACTACGCCCAATAGGGACATAATTTGATCGCCCGGAAAATAAGATTGATAGACACTATTTGCACATAGTGTACGGGTCTGTAGGTCTAGTTGTTTATATACACTATTTAACTGTACTGTTAATTCATTCTTTTCATTCATTGGATCGGCTTCGGCTTCGATGTAATCGATAAAGCCCGAATACATTAGATCGTAGTCCAGTACATCGCCCGTAGCGGGGTTAAGAATCGCAAGATAGATATTTACTTTCGCATCTTTAAACGCCCCGCCCAATGCAAGAATACGTGTAGTATTGGAAACATTACTGATCTTGAAATTAATATTTGTATTGGTAATTTGTTTTTCTTCGGTAAATGATGGTAATGAATCGGTGATTAAGTCGGGAAAAGGTACATATAAAGTACCACCTAGCGTTACTTCCCCTAGTCCATCTGTCCAGTGAATAGAATCAATTGCCTTTGGAATAACGTCGAAACATTTAACATGTATACCCATAGAAAGTACTTCTGTTAATGTTAGTTGTTTTTTATTGCCACCTCTAAAAACATTCCAATATTCCAATAGATCGGGATTGGTAAAAACTCCTGCATTCATTAGCGTACAACCTCCGTACATTTAAAAGTAATTGCTACTAGATTCGTTACGGGCATTTGAAAATCGTTATCTACGTCTAGACGTGCTTCAATTACAAGGCCATTGTAGAAAACTGTTTCATTGGCTTGAATATTGGCCTGTAGTGCGGGAAAAATAGAAACTTCTGTACCTGTATTGGCTACGATCTGGTAAATCTTTTTATGATTACCAAATTGAATCATCGTTCCTACTTCAAGTTGTTGTGCCGATGCCGTAGTAAATTTATATACACCACGTTTTACATCATTTTTTACACTTACTGCACCTGTTTGTTTTCCTTTATAGGTCGATAGGTGTCCCAATGGAATAGTAAACAGCTTGCCCTGTGAATACTCCGCAATAAATGCAAGAACTTCCTGTCTATCGCGTTGGTTGAAATTAAGTGTGAAATTAAATGTATACCACTGTACGCCCGTACTACGTTGAATAAGTGCACCCGTCCACGATTGATTACTATATTGTGGTGATTTACTCGATAACGTAAAGTCCGATAATTTAATATTATTTGAAAATGTTAAGTTTGCCATATTTTAAACCTCATTGATTTATAGATATATTTAGGGAATAAAAAACGGGAGCAATGCCCCCGTTATTATTATGTACTTCTCTTTTGTGCGTCTCGTACTGCTTGATTTACTGATTGACTATGTTTCTTCAACATTTCATTAAATTTAGCGTCATCGTCGCCTATACTGCCTTGTACAATCAATGGTGCGTAGATCGTAGTATCGCCACCATAATTATTACTACCGGAATTGTTATCTAAAAATTCAGTTAGTTTTTTGTTGGCTTCTGGCTGTACTACGCGTTCACCTGCTTTTAGTACAAATGATTTATTATCCATCGACGGATCTAGACTATCTACCCCGCCGTGGAATTGTCCACTGATGTTAGTACCACGTGCTGTACTAATTAGCTGTGCACCCATACCCAATATTTGACCGTATGCGGCAATATTTGCGGGGAATGGCGTAGCAAGTGCTTCGGATAGTGCTACCTGCATATTCATCATAATTTGTGCCATATTGATCCCTTTCTGGATCGCAAAGGCTGCGGCAGCGGCTTTATTACCTTCACCAAATACACCTGCAAGTACATTACCCATATCACCAGCGGCAGTAGCTAATATATTCATCTGTGCGTTGGTGTTTTGCTGTGCAATCTGCATTGCCTGTGCTGCATAACGTGCCTGTATATCGGCCTTACGTTTTTCAAAGTCTTCTGTACTTTGTAATAGATTGGCATTTAACTGTAGTTCTAATTCTTCACGTTTTTTATTTTCTTCCAATAGCTTTTGTGTATTGTCATAGGCAAAAGGATTATCACCATTTAAACGCTGTGCTTGTTGGTCAGATAAAAAATTAGATTGGGTTTTATTAATACCCATACCAGATATATTAACTTGGTCTTTTAAATCTTGATTGGGGTCAGTATATCCAATCATGCTATCGATTAATTCAGTACGTGCACGTGCACCGGACTTTCTAGCACGATCTAGTAATGCTTCAATTTCGGATGCAGTTTTACCTACAGTCTTTGCAGTAGTTTCGATTGTCTTCAATAGTTCGTTTTGTTGGCGGTCGAATACCTGTAGGCGTTGTTCTCCGGCGTTCTCTGCTACTTGCGACAATGCCACTTCTAACGCTCTCTCGGCCTGTATACGCTTCGCTGCTGCTTGTTTGGCTGCGGCCTCGGCTTTACGTGCTGCGGCTTCCTGTGCTTTCTTAGCGGCTGCTGCGGCCTTCTCTGCTTCCTGTTTAGCACCCCATCCACTTTTTGGATCTGCTGTACCAGTATTACGGGGGTTAGTTTTCCATTTACCCTTATTGGCTTCATATCCTGCACGTGAAGCATTTACGAAATCATATTCATTTGATCCGGCAATAAATGCAGAATCTAATGAATCTTTACCTAACAATTTCTTTAGAAAGTCTGGAATAGCACCTTTACCACCCAATACGAAATTATCTGCACCACGGTATAGCATTTGCATAAAATCGCTTCCCGTCCAATCCTTATTAACCAATTCATAAAGATCATTAAATTCCTTTATAACTGGTGTCATGAAGTCATAGAGATACGATTGCCCCGTTCTGGTTGCACTCTGCAAATTATCGTCAAATTTCTGGAATGCTGCGGCGGTATCTTCACTGATAATTACAGATTCATTATTAATCTTATTCCATGCTTCTTGACTATTGGCACTTTCATTAAGTACTGATACTAGGCGGCTAGCATCACTACCCATACTTTCTAATAAGAATGTAATTTCGCCCGTAGTCCTTCCTGCATCTTTCAATTTATAGAAAGTATCGATTACGGCTTTAATACCACCATCGGCTTGATTTAGGTATTTGGTAAAATCATTAATATCCAATCCTACGGATTTAATATCATCGGAAATAGCACCACCATTTGCAAATGCATCGCCCAATTTATCTAAGGTATCTTGGTTTATATCTGCTAGTTTCTCGGCATTAACACCAGTACGATAGAATGCCTTATCAAGTTTCTGTAACTCGGTAACGGTCAATCCGCTTTGCATACTTAATTGATTAAGTTGTCTTACGTTGTCATTTAGTTTTATTGCCAATCCAGCTAATGCAGTACCAGCTACACCCACTGCACCTACAATACCAACGAAACCACCACTAATACGGCCTAAACCACTTGCAATAGAATCGGCAGCACCACCAATTGATCCACCCGCTTTTTTACCAAATTTACCTATAGAATCTTCGGCTTGATTTAGTTTCTTTTGCAAGCCAGTAGTATCACCGTCAACCTCTACTATAATTCTTTCATTTTTTCTTGCCATTTTTGCCCTCATTGCTTATTTGACGTTTGATCATATCGCCAATAGATTTAATATTATTGCGACTGTTTTCTATTTCTTGTTCTTCCCTTTTTAATGCTTTTTCTCGCATTGTTAACGAAACATCACTTAGAAGATCTGCGAAATCCCAATCACTAACCTTTGCTTTTTTACGTGCTTCGGGGGTTATTGATTGGGAAGTCATTAAGAGTAAGTTACAAAGATTTGCGTACTTGATCATTTCCATTCTTGCCCCGTTTGGCTCTATTAAGGTGTCGTATATATAAAGGGCATTAAAAATATCAGGGTCAATGGTGTCTATTTCTTCTAGGGATAGTCCACGCTTATGTAGCATCTTTAATGTAAAGCGTAGCTGTGAGTCCGTTCTTATTTTTTTTCGGTAGAATCTACTTCGTCTTCGGTAGAAATTAGGGCAAGTACCTTAATGTAAATTTCATTGGCGAGCACTTGATCAATCTCCGAAACATTAATTAGATCGTTATCATCTTCTAGTGCAAAAATAGGTTTACCGTTTTCATCCTTAACACAATAAACTAGAACGGCTTCTAGGGTAGTACAATTACTTGCATCTTTAATTGATGGACGATGAATATATACCGTGAATCCGTCAATTTTAGTTTCATGTAGTTTTGGTTTTAATGCTTGTTTTAGTGCCTGTAGATTCATATCTTTCTCCATTTAAAAAAATTGGGGGAGTACTTATACTTCCCCCATCGCTTTTATTTATGGTGTTGGTACTACTGTTACTTTAGATTCAATCGGGCCACCATCGACGGCTAGAACGAAATCACGTGTTACTACTTGGTCTTTATCACCACTAGTTACGGAAGAAGAAACGAAAGCTACGTAGGTAATACTATATGATTGGGTATGCGTTGCATCTTCATAATAAGTAATACGGAATTGTGCACGTTGTTGGTTTTCTTCTAGTTCCAATAGTTTTTGGTGAATCTTATTATCGGGTAGGTAGTTAACGGTTAGCGTAATATCTGGTACGGATTTAGTACCCAATAGTTTACGGTTATATGCGTTATTATAAGTAACTACATCGATTACTACGTTTTCCGCACCAACGGTAGGGAATGCACCAATTTCTGGAATTTCTTCGAAATCAGTAGCGGGGGTTTTAGATCCTGGGGTATGTGTGCCTACTTCTACAGTAAGGTTAGCACCTGCAAAAATATCCATAGTTGCCATTTTATATATTTCCTTATATAAGTTAATTTAAGTACGGAAAGCATATCCGTACTTTATATTTATTTATTGTCCAAAAGTTTCTGTACTAATTCTTTTAGTTCATCGATTTGTTTTTGTTGTTCCTCAAGTTTGGTTATCTTTTCGTCCATTTCCTTGAAGGCTTGAACAAGAAGTGCCGTTATTCCGGCATAGTCAACTGAATAGAATCTTTCCTCTTCACGAAGTGGAGTACCATCTTGTGTTGGCCCCGGTAAATCAACATATTTAGTAAAAGAACCACTTGCTTCTGGTAATACATCTCTTACTTCTTGAGCTATAACACCAGCATGTGGCATACCATTTTCCTTCAATGTATAAGTATATCCACCAATAGCTCTCACTCTATCTATAGCATTACTAATAACCTCGATATTTTCTTTTAGATCTCTATCGGATGCCTGATTAAATGCCGATGCATTTACAACACCATTTACATCGAGCTGTTTAGATAGATCTCTGTTTACTTGTCCGTAAAATATCCATCCATCTTCTACAGTTCCGAACTCAGTTACACTACGTCTACCATCAGGATTGCCAAATGTGTAATAATATGGAGTTGCCGTACCATCAACAAGCATAGTTCCGTGTCGAGTGTGAAGCTTTCTAACGCTATGCGGGCCGAAATACAAATCATTGGAAAGGATGTTAACAACACCCCAAAGAGATCCGTTTTCATCCCACTGCAAATACGAGTTCCTGTTATTTTCTAGGTTTCCAGTGCGAAGGGTAGTCTTTAGCACACCGTCTTGAAATTCATTATAAAGTTGCGTAAGACCTTTTGGATTATTGTTTTGTATGTTATAAAGTTCAAGATGACCGCTAAACCCAGTATCATATTGTGTTAATTTCAAGTCTCGCAATTGAACATTATCATTCTCACGAACAATTTTAAACCATCCATGCGGCCATTGACCATTTGTAAGCACAATGATGTACATGATATTTGCTGCCGACGTTGCTTCTACAACTCCGAATTCTGGTTTTCCTTCTTGATTCCTTAGATGTATCTTAAAATTATAAGTCCACCAACCATGACCGTCGGCGGGCTTATTAATTACATTTTCTCCAGATGAGAAAAATCCTGATTCATTGTTTTCTATAAACCAACCAAGAATATTAGTTCCATCAGGAATTATTTTATAAGCTGCTGGGATATTAAGATTTAATCTGGCGTCTTTTTTATTTGTTGCACCAGTACCACCGGCAACAATCTTTAATGGTTCCCATGTTCCAGTATCATCACGCCAAGTTCCCCAATCACCGTTAGGTCTGATAGTGATACGATAAGGATTTTGCCCACTAGATGGATATATCATAGTTTCGGATGGCGACTGTTTAAATCTGTCTAAACCAATGTTTTGTTTTACAGTATCAACGTCCGCTACATCACTTAGGTTATTTGATACCTGCAAGTACTTTGCATCGTTCTCGATTGTACTGTTAATACCTAAATTAGTACGTGCCTTTGCAACGTTCGATAGATCGCTTAGGTTTGCACTGATCTTTAGCTGTGGGTCGTCTGTAACGCTTCCTAAGCCTACATCGGCCTTAGATACGGTTACATTAGAGTCTAGGGCGTGTCCGTTGACTGTGGTTGTTTTAGGGACGTATGTAGCATCGCTTTCGGCCTTGCTATAAACACTAATATTGGTACGTGCTGCGGCTGCGTCGGATACATCACTTAGGTTATTTGATACCTGCAAGTACTTTGCATCGTTTTCGATTGTACTGTTAATACCTAGATTAGTACGTGCCGTTGCAACGTCCTTAACATCGGATAGATTATTTTCTACTTGTAAGTACTTTGCATCATTTTCAAGAGTACTATTAATTCCTAAATTGGTACGGGCAATTGCAGTATCGACAATATCACTTAGATTATTTGCAGCCTGTAGAAATTTAGCATCCGTTTCCGATTGGCTATATACTTCCAATTTCTGGCGAGCTACTACAACGTTAGTTAATTCACTTAAGTTATTCGGGCCGATCATGAATTTATTATCAGTTTCGGATTTACTGTATACGCTTAAATTACTACGTGCTGATTCAAAGTTAGTTAAATCGCTTAGGTTATTGGACTTAATTAGATAACGTGTATCGGCTTCACCACTGGTATATAGACGTGTCCACGGCGTAGTAGCATTACGTGCATATAAACGTAGGTCGCCCGTTGTTGTCATCATGATATTGGTGTTTTCTGCTTGTTGATCTACTAGTTCAATACCCATTAGATCTACACCACTTGGGTTATCAATATCGGATGCAGAAATTTTTACAAAGGCGTTGCCCGTTGCTTGATCTGGTTGATATTGCGGATAGTCTATACTACCGTCCGATCCTACGCCGAAATCACCACGGCGTAATACTGGGGGAATATCACGGGGTGCATAGCTAATTACTTCGGTAGGTACAAAATCGTAGGTCATAGTAACTACAGAATCTTTATCACCATTTAGCATACGACTACCTAGTACACCATTTAGCATTACACTTTCTAAACGTCCGGCTTCGTTATTTTCATTGACAAAAATAGTAATTTGGAATTCTTCTTGGTTATCGTATTTTTTATCTAAGTACTCATGCGTTGGATCGGTAGGAATATAATTAACTACTAGCGTCACATTATCTACGGTTTTCTGTCCTTCGATGGCATTGCTATATTCATCATTATATGTTTCGATCTTCTGTACTTCGGTTCCCATACTAAAAGATGGGTATGCGGCTAACTCGTTAATCTGAATATTACCACCAGTAATTACGGCTCTATTTCCCGTATCATCGTTGTAATATACCTTAACGTCTTTACCGTTAAAAATGTCTGCCATAAATTTATTTCCTTATCTGGTTTTCTCTATTGCTTCAATATTTATTGTGAAAACAATAGAACTACTTCCTGTAGTTTTATCCGTTACCAATGTACTGTTACCGAAATTAACCCATAGAACGGTTATACCAGCGGCTTTAAAAACTGGTGCATAGTTACTATTAAAGTACGTTACAATCTCGTCGTAGCTTGATAGCGGCTGTTTCTGACCTGTATATGGGCTAACTAGGAATTGCATATCGAATTGCCCCTTTAGGCGGCTATTCCCTGCATAGTTTGCGGATTCTAATTGATAGTCATATGTGACAAGGGAAAATACATCACGTTGACGGCCTGTAGTTAGGCTTGGTGTGACGGGCTGGATATTTTCAAGTACTTCTATCGTTTTTGCCTTGATCTTTTCGGTAAGATTCATTTTTATTACTCCATGCGGAAATAATAATTAATCATCCCGCTTAAATCGTTTTCAATGTTATAAATGGTATAGGTATTTAGTGGGCTTGGTATTACTTCGGCCTGTGCATCGTCAATTACTAATGAAACTTGACTACCTAAAACAATATCTTCTTGTTTCTTTGCAGTGAAATATAATTCTGTACTTTCTATTAGTCCGTCCGATCCATCAATGACAATGGGGCGAGATTCCACGATCCCGCGAAAGCCCGCCCCATTAGAGATTAGAATTATATTTTGACTGAAAGCATTTAAGAAAATATCCTGCTGGATACTATTAAATGCTCTCATAATATTACGCTTTAACTTTTAGTTGAATTACAGATTCTGGATGTTTCTGTACAATATCAAGATAATGATAGTTACGGAATACTGTAGTTAGTGAACTACGGTAAGTAGTGGTATCCACATCTAGAGTACTTCCAATCCAGTTAGCAATAGTAACGAATGAGAAATTACCCATTAGAATAGTATCATCTGCTACGAAAGTGCTAACGATTAGCGGCATTTCTTCACACAACCATTGGCTATCTGAAAAACGCATCCCTTGAGCAAGTGCAACACCAGCTACGTTAGATAGGAATGCAGTTTGACGTAGACGTGCATACATTTGTGGGGAAACAATTGCAACACATTCACGGCTGCGGATATTTGCTTCTAGAAGTTTTTGTAGTGCTGCTTCAATATCTGCATCGGATAGAGTGCCGGAAGCGGCAGTTTCCATTTTAGTAGCAGTTGCTTCTACTTCTGCAATTACTTCTTTTTCTAGGGAGTTAGCAACGTTTTCAAGTAGTGCACGTTGTACCCATGTACCAATATCTGGGCTAGATAGCATTAGAGATTTAGTTACGGGAATTGCACCAGCAAATAGACGTGGCTTTAGAACTACGTTATCAAAATTAGCTACGGTTTCTGCAATTGCTTCACCTTCGTTATAGAATTTAAAGCTAGCTTTATCATCTAGGGAAGTTAGGCGAGGAATGGTAAATTCACGGTTATTCATGCCAGTTAGCACTTCTAGACCTAGACGGCCTAAAATAGATTCTGCTAGTAGTGGGCGAATAAAATCATCTGAATATTCAGTTTGAATTGCACCTGCTGCTGTGACGGTAGTAGTGTTTGCACGTGCTAGTGCGAATTCACCTTCTGCGATTGCATAACCACGTGATCCCATTTCTAGATCATTTAGTGCATTGTGATCGCCTTTTGCAAATTCTACTAGTGCGTCGATAGTACGTTTTTGTTTCATCTTATTATCATCCTTAACGTTAAGATTTTTATTTGATTTTTCTTTTTGTGTTTCAATTCCACGTTTGAAATCTTCTACACTCACATTTGTATTTATTGCTTCGCTCGGATCTACTTCAAATACTTTTGCAATAGATTCAATTTCGCGAATTCTTTCTTTATTTAGTTGTTCGGCTTTTGCGTCTTCAATTGCCTGTAGTTGTTTGCGTACTTCTTCTAGCTCGCTTTCAACTTCAATAGTACGTTGAGCTACTTTTAAAGCGTCCTTTGCTTCCTGTAGCTGGCGTTCTACTTCTAGTTCTACTTCTACTTCTGGTACTACAATTTCTTCTACAGATTCTTCGGCTTTAGTTTCTGTTTCTGCTTCTACGGTTTCTTCTACTGGTTCTAGTACGGCTTCTTGCTCTACTGGTTCCTGTACTTCTTGAATATCCTTTTCATCCATTTTTAAATAATCCTTATAGGCGTTGTTTTCTTCTGTATTTAGTGATCGACCTACGCCTACAGAATCGTCGGCAGGTACAGACACGAAACTAATTTCATATGGCTGTACTCGCGTAACGATTAAGTTATTACCTTCGAAATAGTAATCTAGGATGTTATATCCAAATGAAATCTTAGTTAGTACGGCTTCCTGTACTTGTTTATATTTCTGGTCGGCAAATGTTCCGGTACTGAATCGTACTAATGCACGTCCTACGCGGTCTTCGTCGATACGGGCGTTTTCTACTACACCGATTAACCAATCCATATTATGGTTATATAGAAGTGCACCGCCGTTATTTAGTCGCGATAGATCTACATTGTCGGGAGTAGTTAGAATAATTTCGTTATATAGAGTACCGTCAATATCGCGTACTACTGGTTCTTCACTCATGAATGCAATTTCAACGGTACGTGTACTATCATCAATTGCATTACTGATTTGTGTTACATTAATTTCCCTCGTCTGGGGTTTGATTAGTTTCGGTTTCGCTTCCTTGCTCATCCTGTTTTACTTCCTGTAATTGTGCGTCCTCTTTTTCTTTTGCAATTTGGGCTAATACTACGGCGGGATCTCTACCAGACTCTGCAATAATTTCGGCTTTACTTGCTAATCCTGCATCTAGCATCATTACGGCATACTGTGCATCTTTTAGCGGATCTAAACTAACGGGACGTTGTGTATGATATTGTGCTTCTAGAAGTGCATTAAAATCACTAAACTTTAATCCCATCTCATTACTATTATTTAGTAATTCTTGACGCAACCATAAACGATATAACGGTTTAAGTACTTTTACTTTTAATAGATTTGTACGGGATGCATATGTATTTTGTTGAATCTTGTCACTTAGACGGCTTGCCGAATAACTAGCCGATGAAGTATCGCCCGTTAATGTTTGGCGGGTAATTCCTAGTCCCATAGAAATTAGTGTCATTTGTTGATCTACATACTCACTAATACCGTCAGTAGCGGCCTTTGGGCTGAAATCTTTTAGGCGTTGTCCTGGCTGTAGTTCTACAAGTGCCCCCGGTTCTAAGGCTTCGTTATCGAAATAGTTTGGTGTTCCATCGTCTAGGGAAATATCATCACTTTCGGATGCATCATTTTCGATAAAGCCCATTACCGCCGATCCTACTTTCTTAGTAACTAGACTTGCTTCTAGGAAACTATCTAATTCACTTAGTAATGGTTCGGCACATACTAGATCGGGTATTCCGCGTTCTTGGTTACATTGAAATTCTTGTTGAAAATAATGAAGTATTTCGCTTGCGTCTACGCGTTCGGGGTTTGCATAATCATAGCTATAGGTAATTGGATTATAACGCATGAAATAGTACGCAATAGGTTTACCATCTTTATATTCAATGCCGTTTGAAATATAGTGACCGTCGGCAAATAACATATTGTTATTGGTCGGGCAACGGATACCATTGATTAATTCAATTTTAATATTGCCATTGATATTATGAATACGAATGAAAATTTCACCGCCGATAGCTCGTTCTTTTTCTACAAGGTTTTGGAATGTACTAAAATCTAGTACACCATTAATATCAAAACGGTCGGGATTGTCGCACCAGTCATAGAAACGTGATTCTAGTTCCTGACTGATTCGGATGTTTTCTTGTTCGTCTTCGTATAGATGTACATCGGGACGAACATAGATACCCTGACTACCTACTACGCCGCTAGCGGTTTCGGTAAAGTACTTTTTAGCAATTGGGTTATTAATGCTTAAGTCACGGCTAGCTATTACCATTGACGCTAGACTACGGTTAATTAGTCCGTTTACATCGGCAGTTACGAAACTTGCCCCTAGTCCTAGTGCCGTGTCGATTGCCTGTTTTGTTGTCATTGCCGATCCCAATGATCGTTTGAAAGTAGGATTTTTGATTAGACGTTCTTTTGTACGAATATCACCTTTAATTGTCGGTACTTCCTTTTTGGTTTTTGGTTCGGCTTTTTTATTCTTAAACCACATTAAAATTTATATCCTCTATTGAAACGACTAATAGACTTAATCGGATTATTGGGATTGGTCTTATTAATCTTGGCTAATTCTGCATTGATTCTTTTTACGTATGCCGCACGAATGGCATAGAGTGAGCTTAGAGATTCACTAATCAATGTTTTGTTATTTATAGTAGTTTGTAGAATGCCACCACCAGTTAGACGTGATTCTATTACGGCGTCAATGTCTTTGAGAATTCCCATTAACTGGTTATAGTTATTTGCAATGTTCGTAGGGTCAACGATCTGGAAATGTTCTACCGATTGATTACCGTCTTTGATAATTACGGTTGCCATACCTTCTACCCATGTAGCGGTACTAACTGGATCATATGGATATGCATATGATTCTTTATTTCCATTGGGTAGAATAATTTCAATACTAGATCCTTCGGGGAATGCTGGCATTACGTCCTCACCGATATAAATTGCAGATTTAAAATCTACTGGTCTGGCGTTCTGTGCTTTCGTACTTCTGCTTCTTGCCATTTGTATTTTTCCTTATTTAAATTTATAACTACGTCCACCAGCAATAAAACTAGTACGCCTTCTTTTATTTATTGGTTGTGTAGTTGCTTTAGTATTTATTGGTTGTGGTTGTGTATCTTCGGTATCGATGTTACTAAAATCTATATCGTTGTCGAATTCAGATTGTACTTTACGTAATTGATTGGCGTTATATATTCGTAGTTCCTTAAATGGATGTGCACCCAATCGACTTAGTACCCACTTGACGCTAATTAATGCGTAGTTCAATGTATCTAACATTTCGTTACGGTCATTATTTGATTTGGTTCTTTTTTCCCATACGTAATTACCGCCCCTGAATACTCTACGTTCACTAGTTAACTGAATAAAATAATCGTCCGGTAGATCGCCACTGAAATAAATGTTATTGGCAAAGTTTTCATGCTCGGCACTAACAGATTGTGAAATCAATTTGGCTATATAGTTTTTACCTTCATTGACGTTTAGTAGAATAAATTCTTTACCTGCTGTTTTAGATTTGCGGAATAGTTCGGTGTGTGGTTGTCCACTACCTTTAACTGCCGTTAATATCTTCTCGCCATTCTGTCGATATTGACCGCATACGCGATATACCGTAGAAGTTGCGTTACCGTTACCACTATCGATAAATGCAGCAAAGCGGCGTAGGGGTTTGCCGTTCATTGTCTTGAATGGGTACTTAAGGAATTGTACTAACTCTTTATATGCAGGTGATTCTACTTTCGTCGTATCGATTGCCGAAAAGGTTCTATGATCTAGTACATATATCTTTTTCTCATTGTCCGTAATACCGATTGTAGTACATTCCAATCTATCTAATTGTTGGTCAATTCCCACAAATAACCCTAAACAATCGTCCGGTATTTTTTTAATATTGATTGAATAGTCGCGTTGGTTTTCTAATAGTGTTAGATCAATTTGTTTATTGTGTTCATCTTCATATGGTAGTCCTAGACTAAGGTTATAGAATGATCGTAGGTCAAAGTTATAATGTGCGTCGGCAAAGTCTTGTACTATTTTCTTAATCGTAGTTAGTGGTGAATAAAGGCGGCTAATCTGAAATCCTACCACGTCCGTAATTTCTGGTCGGTCTGCTTTCCAATATCCCTTTGTTACGGCTCGGTTTCGTTCTACGTCTGTTATTGCGTGGTTGCAGTGTGGACAATGTAACTTTGCCGTTTCGGGGTCGGCTCGCTTGCGTCGTCCGTTATCGACAATTACCCAATCGAATTTTACATTCTTCCATTCTAGGGTGTGGTACTCGCCACAATGGGGACACGGTACATAGAAATGACGTTGATCACTTTTATTAAATTCAACCATTACGGGATCGTCGGGCGTGACGGGCGTACTACTCATCATTATTAGACTGTCGGCAAATGTAGTTGCACGTTGTTCTACCAATGCAATCGGGTCGCCCTCGTCGGTTTCTGTGGCTCCTGATATTTCATCTAAGAATAAGTACTTTGCCGTTACACTACGTAGCTGTGAAGGTGCACCCAATGACGCATAGTAGATCATCGTCCCGTCGCGGCATTCTGTTTGATACTGGTCGTTTGTACTAGTCTTATCGGTTTTCTTTGTTACTAGTTCCTGTAGTGTAGGACTTGCTTTAATTCCTTGTTCGAAATTACCTGTTTTAAATTTCTTTAGCATTTGTCCCGTAATTGATGCATGTAGCATATTGGCGGGATTATTTGCCATTAGATAATAGCTGGCGTTTACTAATGTAGAAGTCTTAAGTAATTGTGCACTTGATACTAAAACAACTTTTCGTACTTTTGGATTTATAATAGTGTCTAGTGGTTCTTTCTGAAATTCAAATAAGGTAGTACGATTACCACGTAAGGGGCCGGAAATAAAGTAGGTGTTTTCTTCTACCCATTTACTCGGCTTTATTTTTCTTGGTGGCTTTAGTGCTTCGTTTCCTGCTCGTAGTATCTTCTGTAGTTTGTTCTGTAGGTGTAGGTGTAAATCCTTCTTCATATTTCATCGTTCCTAATTCTAATAGTACCTCATCGATTTTTGTACTTAATAAGTTTTTCATTGCTAACGGATCATCGGCAATTTCGGCAAGTTGCAAATATACATTCAGGGGAATATTTCTAATTGCTGTTTTAAGCTGTAAGCAATATTTTGCTAGTTCGCCGGCAACGTCATTTACTAGTACCATTTCGCCACTAGCTTTCATTGTGTCTATTTCTTGTTGGTCGGCTCTTGCACGTGTTAGGCGTATTTCTTCCTGCATCTTTTCGGCCTTTAATGCGGGGTCGCCTTTTCTCATGGGATTAATTTTATTTGTTACAATCCAGTTATTGATCTGATTCTCAGGCCATGTAAGATCTAATCCCTCGTCTTGCCAGCGGCTAATCTGCGATAGTTCATAGCCGTAGCGGTCTTGGATTGTTTTAAGACTTAATGTATTCATTTTTTATTCACTCTTTATTCATTTCGCGTTGATTGATAAAAACTATCGCGATGTTCGTTTGTGAGCGTTTATGCTCGAATTTGATTATTTAACTTTCAAAAACTTTCGTATTAAAGTTACAACGGGCGGCGGAAACTCTCGATTTTCCTAAATCACGAGGGAGAACCTATATATTTTGATTTGTCAATATCTATTTTGAACATTTCGTGCCATATGTGATAGTTTTTACCTATCAGTACAGAATTGTGCATTCATGATTAAAATGAATTGTTATGCATATGTCATAGGGTAAACGTTGCCCGTATATCGTCCCGTTGTCGGTCATTTCAATGGCGAGTGATTGCAATTGCTGGATGTGTGTTTGTTCCGTTCCTCGGTATCGTTCCATTGCGTAGGTTTTATTACCGATCTGTACTGAATTATTGTGATAGTTAAATGTAATGTATTTATGTCGTAGTATTAGATAGTCATTACCTATGTGTACGTGTACGTAATAGGGACTACCCAATACTAGATGAATATCTAATATGTTATTTAGATCGTGGCGGGTATATTCATATCCTGATTTGTTGCCGTCCGTGTCAATTGTAGTAGTTCCATTGCTGAAATGAATATATGTTTGCATGATGTTATTTCCCTATAAATTAGTACCGTCATAATCCACTATCACGGATTCACATATAACGGTCGTACCGTTCCATTGATCCTTGTATATGCTCGTGTCTATTCCTACACCTCCGTGTAGTACAAGCCCCGTTTCCCTTTCAAATCGTCCGTACTTAGTAGACTGTATCGAACGGTCATAGAAGGTATGACCTGAATACTTAAAGCCTGCACTTGACTGTGGGACTATCCACGCCCCGTATGATGCATAGTCTTTTGCCCTGTCGATGATCTTGTATTCGAATTCAGATCCTCTATAACGGCCTGTAACGCTCTGTGACGTCTTTATATTACCAAATGGTGGGTTTCCATAGGCTACATCATAAAAACGCGTAGGAGTGTATTCTAGGGCGTCTCCTGTGATCCATTCGGCTTGTGGTAGGATACGTTTACCGATTTGAACGTATTCGGGATTTATTTCTATGCAAGTAATATGTTTGGGTTTATTTCGGCGGTACTGATAGTAGCTTAGAATACCGATACCTGCACATAGTTCTATGCATTGTCCAGTACAGCCAGCATCTAATACAAAATCACACGCTAACCCATCGGGCGTAAAAAATGCACCCGTTGCACCAATGCCATCGCCTCTATAATTTTTGAATATGAATTCTTTATCATCGAATGTTAGTTCACGGTCGGAATGAATTAGATCCATTACCTTATTATGATTTGCCGATTCTTTTTTAGTTACTCTTGCCATAAATTACCCTCAGTTATGAAAGTATTTAGGCATAAAAAAAGCCAGCGGTTAGGCTGGCTTTATGTTAGCGGTATTTGTTCAACTCATTATCTAAGTCTATAAATTCCTGTGGTAGTGGTGCATCTACCGGAAGTCGGTCTAGTTCCAATTCCTTACAGGTTACGATTACTATTAGGTCTTTGTCCTGATAGACTAAGCAATCATTTTCTTTATGGTATTTAAATTCCTTTCCTTTGTAGATGAAAGTGAATCCTTGTTCATGTGATTGTACTTGGCCTATTTCTTTGAATATATTTTTAATGTATATTTCCTTATTTGCAGGTTACTTTTAATGTTGATTTAGTGGCGTAGTATTCGATGGAATAGGTTTTAGTACCGTTATCATCTATACGCCATTCGGCCTCATTGGTGATGCGTTTCATATTGCCGTTATATCTATTGGTAGATTCAAGTACTGGCGATGCACCGATAAAAGTACTTCCCTGTCTTAATTCAAAACGGTTTTTATAGTCCAGTACATCTACCTGAAATTCTTTATCTACGGGTTTACCGTCTCTATACACCTGTGCATTGCAGTTATCATAGCGATCGGCATAGCTATAGGACGATATTAATAATAGTGCGAGTAATATTTTTTTCATTATTACGCTGTCCTCGTATTAGATGTTATCGGGAATTGAAATAGTAGACGCTGGCACATCTAACCCAATCATATTGGGGCGTTGTGGTGCTGTGGTGGCGTTCGTGTGGCTACCGTGGGCTTTGTGTTCATTGAATGAGTGAACATTAGCTAGGCGGTATCCGTCGATGATACAGCCACCAGTGCTAGGACGATCTTCACCCAATAGTACGGGTGGACAATCACTAGCGAACTGTGGACGGTACTGATCATTACCAATCGGGAACATAACTAGGGTACGCCCGTTTATATCTCCTACTACTGCATCGTCCATGAATGCGTAATGATTATTGCTACAGCCAGTAATTAGTACAGCAATACCCATTGCAATGATCTTTTTCATTTTACACCTTCTTATAGTTATCCATTACTACGGTTTTAAATTCGCTCGTAGTTGCGTTTGGGTTTTTCTTTTTATATTGTTCGTAAAATTTCATTGCCTTTGCATTCAGGCGACCGCGTTCATTGATATGAAATTCTACCTTTTCATATTT
Source organism: Salmonella sp. NW1250 (assembly GCF_051812965.1). Classification (NCBI taxonomy): domain Bacteria; kingdom Pseudomonadati; phylum Pseudomonadota; class Gammaproteobacteria; order Enterobacterales; family Enterobacteriaceae; genus Salmonella; species Salmonella sp. NW1250. The sequence continues at coordinate 68,079 of NZ_JAMNDD010000017.1, forward strand.
AGCATTGATCGGATGTGTATCACGATATTCGGTACTGTATGCCATAAGTAATTCTGTCGGGTCGGCAAGTTCTGGATTCTTTGCGACCAATGCCATGTATGCCGGATCTTTCTGTAGTGTCGGCGGTAGTACATTATTCACGATGGTATATGTACGGCGTTCGTCTGCTGCATTGTCGTAGATCTCCACCCTGTAGACTCGGTTGTTATTGGTCGTAGTCTTTTGTTTGGTCTTTGCCTTTGTCCGTGGTTCTTCGGTAGCACTAGTAGTACCGCCTGTAACGGCCTGTAGTAGCTCCTGTACGCTTGCAAAAGATCCCGTCCCTACCACACCTTCTAAGAGTTTCATTGCTTCTTGTCGCTTCTGGCCGCGTATCTCGTTGACCATTGGAATGACGTCTGCAAGGCGATCTATCAGCGTCTGTAGTTCGTTCGTGTCCATGTTCGCCAGCTCATTACGGCGGTCGCCGTCCGCCTGTAACATTGCGGGGGTATAGTCATCATTCAGTACAGTAGCGATAAACTTAGTAGTAATGGTTTTCATTCTTTAGTCTCCATGTGATTTAAGAATGCAATGTATCAATGTATTGGGGTATTAGCTACCCCGTAACATGTTTTTCAGTACCTCATAATTTAATGAAAGTAGTGTTTGATTAGTTTCTATTAGTTTATATAGATTTTCCTCTTTAATGGATTTGACTAGATTAATAGTATCTCCAATAATACTATCACCAAATAGTATTAGTACATCTTCGGTAGAAAGGGAACGTATAACAGTAATTACTATTTCGTTTAGTTCCCTTACTTCTTGCCGTACTTTTTCCATAGCTGGATCAGAAAACATTATGGATGTTAACCTTCTTACGTGTTAGTAGTGCAAGTAATGCCTCGTTAAATGATGCGTAGAATTGCTTACCATCGGTATATGGTTTATTGCGGTGGCGTTCCTGTTTACTCATTGAAACGCTACCTACCTTTTTATCGTGATCGTCGTACACTTCGGTAATTAGACCACCAGCAATTATATTGAGTCTCATTTTTTAGCATTAATTTCGTAGCTATGTTCTTTGGCTACGTACTCAATCATTACCCTAAGCATTTTGCAGTTTTGATAATATGCGGGTAATTCTTCCTTAACACTCGGTGCAAGGCTGATATTTTGTTTCCAACTAAATGATCCGTCCTGACATGCATAGAGTACAAATAAAGGCTGAATATAACCTTTCATGCCAAATACAACTACGTGCATTCCATCTACCATCGATTCTTCGATAGTAATGTTACGGCGTTCGGCATAACCATAGGTCGCGGCATCTACGGCATTTTGCAGGGGGATATATTCTTGTAAAGTCATTTTATATTGTTCCTCTAATGTACGTGCATAGCTTTTGAAAACATCTAACAATGTACCTTTACCACCCAATACGCGGGGCAAGTCTTGTACTTGATAGCCATCGTCTAACGCCCCCTCGCATGTACTGATACATTGTTCAATATTCTGTACCAGTGCGTGGCGTTGGTAGGCGGGAAGCGGTGACGCGATCACTTCCCTAACGATGGTAGAAATATTCGATTGTGCTAAAACAGAATAAACTACATCGATTGCTTTCATTAATATTGTCCAGTTAGTACGAAAATAATCATTAATAGTACGAATAAAACACGCTCGGCAGTGATTTTAAATGTAATGATCATGATCACCTGCCAATTCATTAATTACGAAATCGGATAATGCTTCTTGTTCGGCGTGGCTGGCGATGCGTCCCAATATGAAACGAATGTATACGCGAATAAGTGCATTACGTTGTTTACCTGCATAGCAAGGGTGAGTACGTAAATCACGTTCTACATGATTATCGGTAGTACCGATTTTCATGATCCCGTTGTTATAGTCTACGGATACCTGTAAACCCGATTCAAATGCAAAGAATGCGTAGTTTGGATTATCCATTGCATAGGTACTAATTTGTGCCGTAGTACCGTTGTCGTGGGTCTGTACTTCTACGTTGGCATAAAAACCCATTGAGGATTCATTTAAATCCTTTACGTAGTTAGCAGTGAAGCTTTTGTACTTCTTCATGTTTGTCACTCCGTGTTGTTGCTGGAGTTTCAATAGTAGTAGCTACTATATTGGCTTGCAACTACTATTTTCTATAAAAATCATTTCTTGTTGAATAGTAATGATTTTTTCTACGTCATATAGTACCGATTGTTGGAACAATTCGGCCTCACTCATACCTACGAATGTAGGTAAATGGCGGCTTCGGCCTTCTTCTATGTACTCCTGGCTAAACACTTTGCTGTACATATGGTAGACGATCCTTAGATCGTCCTGTCCGTAGTATATTAGTACCTGTGGGTATACGGTGATGGTTTCGCCGCTTTCGTACTTGCGTATCTTGTGCGTGATCCTGTCGTCTTCTTCTTTAAGTTTCATTGTCTAGTCCTCTGTAGTATGCCTTTGTTGCTCTAAGCCCATAGCGGCGGTTTAGATGCGTATAGGCGGGTGTCTGGGCGTGTTCTTTGCGGTAGGTGCTTATGTACTGGCATATGCATTCCTGTAGTTCCTCACCTACGGGGGGTGTATCGGTCAATGGGGTTTGTACTGGCTTTGAGTACATCCCATTCTTATCTGCACCAAATTTACGGTAGTTATTGGTTATGTTTCCTTTGTGCCAATTCTTTTTCATTTGTATTACTCCTATAGTTTAAATGATTCAGTACGACCACCACGAATTTTCATCATCACATCATCGACAGATTTATTTCCCGTAGATTTAAATTCGGGCATAGTATTTGCTATTTCACTTACTGGCGTATTGCATTGTTTTTGTATAATCTTGTTATTGTAGTAAGTTTGTTGGATTGGTGAATAGTCTATTGTGCGTTTCATTATTTCATATACATTACCGATCATTGTCATGATGTTCTCTAATTGTGTTAGTTCTAAAAGTGATTGGTTTTGTTGATTATGAAATTTAGTTCCCAATTCTGGCGGTATAGTTGGTAAAGTATTCATTATGGATTCATATAAACCATATGCTTTATCAAAAGTCATACTGTCACTTACTACCATCAATGTTATTGTACTGGTTGCATTGCTTTGGTACTCGAAAAGTTGTTCTACTGGATCATTATGTAGTCCTACTTTTAAAAGTGTGTTACTTCCTTCTACTGCCATAATGTAAAGTTGTTGGTTATTCATTTCTTTATTTCCTCATATTAAGCCCTCGGCGGGCGGATCGGCTCGGCTCGGTGGCGGCGGTGACTTCGGGGCATAACTCAAAAATACTTTGTCCTAAGTCACTTCTGTACTTAATTAAAGGGGAGTAACGGGGATCGGGTTTGGTATCGCTTGCGATTGCCAAAACGGGCAAGTTTCGCTCTTATTAATTATATATTTTCAATGGCTAACGCTTGCGGTAGACATTCAGAATATGAAATAAATCTGCTTCGCTAAAGAAAAAACTTTGTTATTCCATTAAAACTCAAAATAATATTAATATAGTTGGAAAAACCCCAAAAACACCCCTGTAAGCCGCATTCTACCGTTGATTTTTCCAATAGTTTTTCCATTTTTTAAAAATCCACTTAAAACTGTTGGAAAAACTCATAAGCTATTAATATATGCCTTGATACGCATTAGGCTCGTACCGTCATGTAGCATCTGTTTTAGTTTGTTCGTTTCGTCGCTCGTTAGGTTACGTGCATCACCATTGAGAGTGTACTTAATCATTACTCCGTGGTTGTATGCTTCCAGTAGTTCGACGGCTGCACGATGGGCTATATTGCGGTAATTGTAGATGGATGATTTAGCCAACTTCTTTTCACCCTTAAATTGTTTTTCAAAGTTTAAGAATGATTCTACTTCACTGGTAGAGAGACTTTCTATTTTACATACCATCTTGAATATTACTTTCTTACTTACTTTGTTTCTACTACTTGAAAGTACCGAATCTATTGCATCACTAATGATCTTCTGTCCTTCGTTGGTCAATTGGTTCAAGTACGAATAACCTTTCATGATCTGTACTAACTCGCTATTGTCGTAAATCTTACGGGGTCTACTCACTATAAATACTCCTATACATTATAATATTCTCCTGTGGGTTAACTGTTTCGGCAGTTACCCACTTTTTTTTGTTAATTGCTTTTTAAGGCTGCTTCTTTATTGATAAGGTACTGTACGGCGGCGGCGATAGATTTATGTTCACCACTATCTACCATTCTTTGTAAAGTATCTTCTTGTGTTTTGGTAATGCGTACTGTTATTTGTTTTGCTTTAGTGTCTTTCATGAATACTCCTTTGACATTCATTTTTATGTTTTTTACGTGCAAAAAAACCGCCCCTTGCGAGGCGTGTTTAACTACGTCTGATTTATTATATTTATTTCCCATATCTATAATAGCTCATGAATCGCATTTTGTCCCAACTTTCTACGATTATTTATCAAAATCCGTAAAAAACCGTCCCAAATAAGCCAAATCATGAATAAAATAAACAAGTACTTAATGAATCCAGTTACCATAATGGTAAATCCGATTAAAAGTACAAGTATTGTAATTAGCCATTCCATATAAGTATTTTCCTACTATTTTAATCTATTTAGGGAAAACAAAAAAATGGGGCATATATGCCCCTTATCACCAATTGGAATAGTTTATTATTGCGGTGATCAAAAATAAAGATCTTCGTAATTATTCCCGAATTACCGTTTTTTTTGTAAATTTTCTTTACATAACCTTACCTTCGAAAATTCCAATATTTTTACTTTCTGCGGCTTCTATTAATGCAGGTGTAATTACTTCTCCATTACTTACATAACCCTTATTCCCTTCATGAAGTTCATAAGTTTCTATTACGCCTTTCTTCTTATCTACTTTAAGTCCATGCTGTAGAACTGTACCTGTATTGTACTGAATGGTAATAAAGTAGATATTCTTTTCAGTACAATTAAAGGTAATGCGTTTAATGATCTTCTGTAGTTCTAGTTCTACCATGTTACGTAATTCATACTCTGCTACATCGAATACGGATTCATTCAGGCTCGTTAGTTCCTCGGCGTTTACGGTAACGCCCGATATGGCTCTAATCTTCTTCTGTAACGCCTCTAAATCGTCTTGTGCATCGACTAATGATGTAACCAGTACAGGACTAGTATTTTTTCCTGCGGCCTTCCTAGCGGCTATAGCGTCTTCATACGTGGCTATATCGCGTAGTAGTTCTACTTCTCGTGTTTTGAGTAATTCTAGTTCACTGTTATTAGTACCCTTGAACATGGTATCAAAATTCAATCCCTTGACGTGTTCTATAATCGCCCTTTCGATTACGGGGTAGTTTAATGCTTTAACGTCGCAGTGTGCATCGCGTTCATTGAGGCAACGCAAATACGAATAGGTATCTACTTTGCCGTTCTTACGTTTCGACCGCACAATGTTATTGAACATTGCACCACCACATTTATAGCAACGGCATAATGACGAAAGAATGAATTGCTTAACTAATTCACCGTCTTCATTTTGCGTAACAGTACCGCCCGTTGTTTGTCCCTTTCCGGTCTTGGTATCTACTTTACGATTTGATTCCAATAATTTTTGAATTAGTTCGAAATCATCGATACTAATGATCTGTGGATATATAGATTCAAAGTACTTTTCACCTTCGCTTTTAGTACGTAATTCTAGTGGCTTCCCGTCGCTATCAAACTCCTGAATAAGTTTGCGTTTCTGAATCTCTACTAATCCAGTTACCGATTTATTTTGTAGTAGTTTGTGTACTGCGGGTGCGTTCCATTCCTTCATGAATTGGAATTCTGCATTCATTTTCTTTGCAATATCTTCGACACTAAAACCAGATTTATAAAATGCCTTAATAGTTTTAATGGCACGTGGTGCATCGATGATACCCGATGTATTAAGTCCATCGACAATATGTTGTACTGCGGTTTTAGTCCACATATACGGAAAGTAATGTTTCAATTCATTTAGTTTCTTTGCAATTAATCCACATGATAAACCTTGTTTGTACATTGCAAACGCTTCTACTACTGCAATAGAACTATTATTAAGACGGTACTCATTATCCCTTACATCGATCCAATATGGTGTACGTGCGGTAATAGCAGTACCGTTATCTAATGCCATCCGGCGGCGACGTTGCCAACCTTTACTAATACGATCACTTTTCTGTTTAGATTCACTATGTGCAAGATTCATCATCATAGATAACATAGGCAAGTTATCGCCATTGATGAATGTATTAAATTTTACTATATGTACTTTAATACCGCCCTTATTAACTAATACGGTAAAATCTTCCATTGCCAGCATAGGATCACGGCGGCTAAAACGGTCAATCGCTTCTAATACTAAATGACTACCCCAATACATACCCGTAATCGCATCTTTGTACCATTTACCTAATTCACCATCACGCATATTACTACCGTCATAGCCAGATATGCCGCGATCTACCATTGCCACTATTTCGTACTGGTCTAATCCGTTACGGGTGACGTACTCGCGAACGTCCGTTTCTTGACGGTCTAACCCGCCCCCACTTAACTGTTCTTGGCTAGAAACACGGCTATATATGAAGGTTTTTATCATGATAACGACACCCCGATAACGGTATAATCTCAACTCGGATTAGGGTGCCATTTTTTTGTATTTTGATCAACTCATTTGTATGATTATCAAGCTAAAACTGTCCTGGATGCCGATCCTATGCCCGTGGATAAGGCGTTGCAGTTGATTGATTTACTGGATGAGCATCAGATTCACGGCCTGATGTATGTTGATGACGCTATGCTTTACGAACACCCAACCGGTCACGTCGTGCGTACCTCCCGGTGGGCGCAGACCTTGCCGCCGGAGCAACGTCCGACCTTTACACAGGTCTCTTCGTTGGCGCAGGCGGCGCGCGACGTGAATGCCGTGTGGAAGTTTGCGCTTACCGATGAAGATATTCCCAGACTACAGCGGTTCGGTCAGCATGTTGAACAGGCGCTTGGCCTGGAGTGCGAATGGTCATGGCACGATCAGGTGGATATCGCGCGCAAAGGCAACAGTAAAGGCAAGCGCCTTACCCAGTGGATAGAAGCGCAGGGAGGGTCAATGAAAAATGTGATCGCTTTCGGCGATAACTACAACGACATCAGTATGCTGGAGGCGGCAGGCACCGGCGTTGCGATGGGCAACGCCGATGAGGCGGTGAAAGCGCGCGCTGACGTTGTGATCGGCGATAACACTACCGATAGCATCGCCAAATTTATTTACACCCACCTGCTATAGTCAGGCGGTGATAGAAACGCTTTTCACCTGCGCGTAAAGCCACAGGCCAGGCTTGATATTCAGCTCATCCCTGGCCCACGGGCTTATTCGCGCCCACAGCGTTCTGCCGCCTATTTCAAGCTGGACTTCCACCTGCCCGTTATCGTCATAACAATTCGCCACTTTTGCCCGTAATACGTTGCGGATACTGGTCTGCTGCGGCGGCTGTAGTACCAGCGAGACATCCGACGCCTGTATACGAATACGCAGTGTGGATTGCAGCGGCTGATTGAGTTTATTTACCCACAGGTGCTGGTCGCCAAGCGCCAGAGCGGTCATGGCATAATGCGGGTGATGCTCCAGCACGCTGACTTTCAGAATACTGCTCTGTTGCTCTTTCGGCAGCCACGGGTGCATAACGCTGCTTCCCCAGACCTCCTCCAGCGGGCCAAACGCTTTAACCTGTCCATCCTCCAGCACCATGACTTTATCCGCCAGGTGGAGAATTTCATCGAGAGAATGGCTGACATACAGCATGGGAATATTGATTTCTCGCGCCAGCCGTTGCAGGTACGGCAGTAATTCGCGTTTACGCGGGATATCCAGCGAGGCCAACGGTTCGTCCAACAGCAGCAACTCCGGGGCGGTGAGCAATGCCCGGCCTATCGCTACGCGCTGTTTTTCTCCGCCGGACAGGCTCCCCGGCAGGCGATCAAGCAACGCTTCAATTCCCAGCAGCGACACCAGCTTATCAAACTGACCGGTCATGCTTTTCGCCATGCCGTAGCGCAAATTGCCGCGTACTTTGTAATGGGGGAACAGGCGCGCATCCTGGAAAACATAACCGATGCGGCGCTTTTCCGGCGTTAAACAGATACCGTTTTCCGCGTCATGCAACACCCGGCCATTCAGCGCGATGCGTCCTTTTTGCGGGCGAGTCAAACCGCTGATGGCATTAATCAGCGAGGTTTTTCCCGCGCCGGAGACGCCAAAGATAGCCGTGATCCCACTGGCTGGCAGCGTTTCGTTGAGGGTTAAACAGTGCGTTCCCAGCGTCTGGGAAAAATTAAGCTCCAGCATGGTTAGCGCCCCGTCCGTTCACGGCTAATCCGCGCCAGCCATTCAGAAATCAACAGCGAAATCAGCGCTAATACAATCGAAATCACGCACAGCCTCGCCGCCGCGCTCTCCCCGCCCGGCGTCTGGATCAAGGTATACATGGCGGAAGGTATGGTGCGGGTTTCACCCGGAATATTGGAAACAAAGGTAATGGTCGCGCCAAATTCGCCAAGCGAACGGGCAAACGCCAGCACCGTACCGACAATAATGCCCGGCAGGGTAAGCGGTAAGGTGATAGTCAGAAAAACGCGCCAGCGCCCGGCGCCCAGCGTTCTGGCGGCCTGTTCAAGCTTGATATCCACCCCCTCCAGCGCCAGCCGAATGGCCCGCACCATCAGCGGGAAGGACATCACCGCCGCCGCCAGCACGGCGCCGCGCCAGCTAAAGGCAAACGTGAGACCGAACCAGTCATACAGCCACTGGCCAATAAACCCGCGTCGCCCCATCGACACCAGCAGCAGATAGCCGACCACCACCGGTGGCAGCACCAGCGGCAGATGCAGGACGCTATCAAGTAAGGCTTTGCCCGGAAACCGGCATCGTACCAGTAACCAGGCAAAAAAGATCCCAAACGGCAGGCTAAACAGCACGGCCAGGGAAGACACTTTCAGGCTAAGAAGGACAGCCTGCCATTCTGGATCGGTCAGTATCATTACTTCGTCGTAAATCCATAACGTTTAAAGATTGCCGAGGCCTGCGGTCCTTTCAGGTAATCATAGAACGCGCTGACGGTCGCATTTTTATGCCCCTCCACGATAGCGATGGGGTATTCCACTTTTTTATGTGAATCTTCCGGGAACGTCGCCACCACGTTGACCCCCTTGCTGGCGACCGCATCAGAACCGTATACAATGCCCAAAGGCGCTTCGTTACGTTCGACCAGCGCCAACGCGCCGCGCACATCCTCGCCCGGCGCCAGTTTCGGTTCAAGCGTTTGCCATGCGCCCAACTTTTGCAGCGCTTCTTTGGCATAAATTCCCGCCGGTACGTGTTGCGGATCGCCCACCGCCAGACGCCCGCCGTTCAGCAGACGAATCCAGTCCGTTTTGTTGTCGATGGTAAACGGTTTCTGCTCGCTGGCTTTCGGCGCTACCACCACCAGGCTATTGCCAAGCAATGTTTCGCGCGTCGTGGTATCCACCGCTTTTTTATCGGCTGCGTAATCCATCCATTTCTGGTCAGCAGAGATGAACAGATCCGCCGGCGCGCCCGCTTCTATCTGGCGCGCCAGCGTTGAAGAGGAGGCGAATGAGGAGACCACATCCACATTTTTCTCTTTTTTATATTCTGCCGCAATGTCTTGCATCGCGTTCGTTAGCGACGCGGCGGCGAATACGGTGATCTTGCCTTCATCCGCCAGCGCATGACCAGCGATGACGAAAGATAATGTCGCCCCTGCGACCAGGCGTAACCAGGAATGCGCCATCTGTAACTCCTTGTGCGTTTCGTTATGTAAACGACAATATAACGATAATCTCAGGGGTTTCCCAGCGGTTATTCATACCCATTAACGATTAAACACAGAAAATATCGGCAGGAAAAGCAGGATCTTGAGTAACAAAAACGCCCGACTGAGCGGGCGTTTGGGGAAATCAGCGGTTCTGTCTGGACTGGTCTTTCTGACCGATACCGGAAAAAATGTTGAACACCTCACCCAGACCGTAAATCAGACCGAGGATGATGGCCATCACTACCGGTACCATGATGACGGCGAATACCAGACTTTTTAATAACTCTAACATGGGCAACTCCAGATATAGTCCTTTTTGTATTTTAACCGCATCACACAGAAAAGCACTCCCCTTTTGTGCGGTCGGCTTTGCGCTGACGCGCTTTTCAGTCACAATAGTCTTTTTACCAGGAGCTGGTTATGCAGGCCGAAATCCTTCTTACCCTGAAACTTCAGCAAAAGCTTTTTGCCGATCCCCGACGTATCTCTCTGCTGAAACACATTGCGCTTTCCGGCTCGATTAGTCAGGGCGCGAAAGACGCGGGAATCAGCTATAAGAGCGCCTGGGATGCGATAAACGACATGAACCAGCTTAGCGAACATATGCTGGTTGAACGCGCAACGGGCGGCAAAGGCGGCGGCGGCGCGGTATTAACCCGCTATGGCCAGCGTCTGATCCAGCTTTACGATTTGCTGGGCCAAATTCAGCAAAAAGCGTTCGATGTGTTAAGCGACGATGACGCCCTGCCGCTTGACAGTCTGCTGGCCGCTATCTCCCGCTTTTCACTGCAAACCAGCGCCCGAAATCAGTGGTTCGGCACCATTACCGCCCGCGATCGCGATCAGGTGCAACAGCATGTCGACGTGCTGCTGGCCGACGGCAAAACGCGGCTCAAAGTCGCGCTGACGGCGCAAAGCGGCGAGCGTCTCGGCCTGGAGGAGGGAAAAGAAGTGCTGATCCTGCTAAAAGCGCCGTGGGTTGGCATTACCCGGGATGCAGCCGTTGCGCGCGCCGCTGACAATCAGTTGTCGGGAACGATCAGCCATATTGAGCGCGGCGCGGAACAGTGTGAAGTGTTGATGGCGCTGCCGGACGGTCAGACGCTGTGCGCCACGATACCGACTGCGGATGCCGCCACGTTAAAGGAAGGCGATGACGTGATTGCCTGGTTTAATGCGGACAGAGTGATTATTGCAACGTTGTGCTAAGCACATTGACATCCGTTGCCGAAAGACGTATCCCTGTCATTCATCGCTGCAAAAAATGGGATGCAAAATGTCATCGTTGCAAATTTCGCAAGGCACGTTTCGTCTGAGCGATACAAAAACACTTCATCTGGATTCGCTGACGCTCAATGCGGGCGATAGCTGGGCATTCGTTGGGGCTAACGGGAGCGGGAAGTCGGCGCTCGCCCGCGCGCTGGCGGGTGAACTGCCGTTATTAACAGGCGAGCGCCAGTGTCGGTTTACCCGCATTACTCGTCTGTCCTTTGAACAATTGCAAAAGCTGGTCAGCGATGAGTGGCAACGTAATAACACCGATATGCTCAGTCCTGGCGAAGACGATACCGGGCGCACTACCGCGGAAATTATTCAGGATGAAGTTCACCATCCTGCCCGCTGTGCGATGCTGGCGCAGCAGTTCGGCATTTCCGCTTTACTCGACAGGCGTTTTAAATACCTTTCTACCGGCGAGACGCGAAAAGCGCTGCTGTGTCAGGCGCTGATGTCTGAGCCGGAGTTATTAATCCTTGATGAACCGTTCGACGGGCTTGACGTGACCGCCCGTCAACAACTGGCGCAACGCCTGACGGCGTTGAACCAGGCGGGTATGACCCTGGCGCTGGTACTCAACCGTTTTGATGAAATCCCGGACTTCGTGCAGTTTGCCGGCGTGCTTGCCGACTGTACGCTGGCGGAGACCGGAACGACGGCAGAGTTACTGCAACGGGCGTTGGTCGCTCAACTCGCGCACAGCGAGCGTCTGACCGACGTACAATTACCCGAACCGGACGAACCTTCCGCCCGCCATGCGTTACCCGATGGCGAACCACGGATCGTACTTAACGATGGCGTAGTCTCGTATAACGATCGCCCTATCCTCCACCACCTAAGCTGGCGAGTCAATCCGGGCGAACACTGGCAGATCGTCGGTCCTAACGGAGCGGGTAAGTCTACGTTGCTTAGCCTTATTACTGGCGATCATCCGCAAGGCTACAGCAACGATCTTACGCTGTTCGGGCGGCGGCGAGGAAGCGGCGAAACAATCTGGGATATCAAAAAACATATCGGCTACGTCAGCAGCAGTTTACATCTGGATTACCGCGTCAGTACCACGGTACGCAATGTCATTCTCTCCGGCTATTTCGATTCTATCGGCATTTACCAGGCCGTTTCAGACAGGCAACGAAAACTGGCGCAACAGTGGCTGGATATTCTGGGAATCGATAAGCGTACGGCGGATGCCCCCTTCCACAGTCTCTCCTGGGGACAGCAGCGGCTGGCGCTGATCGTGCGCGCGCTGGTTAAACATCCGACAGTGTTGATTCTGGATGAGCCGCTGCAAGGGTTGGACCCGCTGAACCGCCAACTGGTACGCCGTTTTGTAGATGTATTAATTCGCCAGGGAGAGACCCAACTGCTGTTCGTTTCCCATCATGCAGAGGATGCGCCTGCCTGTATTACCCACCGGCTGGAATTTGTACCAGAGGGCGAACGTTATAAGTACGTTTCCGGACGATGCAATAATTAAATGTATTATCAGAATGGCGCCGCGCGCCATTCTGGAACCACTCTCCTTTTATTAAGAATAATAATAACGGTCGATAAGCTTACTATCTCTTGAATCGCTGACCGCCTCATTGTCATAATAATCCTGAAATTTTCGACAATGATGTCGTATGTGAATATAAGGGATTCATTATGGCTTTTCGTTTTCCACAAATAATACTATTTTTACTGGCAGCTATTTTATTTTGCCCCAGCAGTTATGCTGAGCAAAAGCCGACCGCTGCGCAGGAAGCGCGTAAAACCGCCGTTGAGGTCGCTGTTGAAGGCATGAGTCGCGCCGCCGTTGCGGGTCCGAAAAAGATTAGTTTAGGTGACAAAGCCACGCTTAATCTACCGGAAGGATTTACCTGGATACCCGCAAAAGAAGCGGCGGTATTTATGCGTGAAATTGGTAACTATGTTGACGATGAATATTTTTACGGTCTCGTATTTAAAAAGGAAATGAATGGATTTATTTCTATCGAATATGATGATTCTGGTTATGTAAAAGATGATGATGCAAAAAATTGGGATGCCGATGAATTAATGGATAACCTGCGCAAAGGCACAAAAGAAGCGAATAAAGATCGTATTGCAAAAGGCATTGAGCCGATAGAAATTATTGGCTGGATCGAGAAGCCTACCTACGATGCAACCAATCATCGTCTGATCTGGTCCGCCGCCATCCAGGATATCGGCACCAACGAACCACTGAATGAACAAGGCGTGAACTACAACACCTATCTGCTGGGACGTGAAGGCTATTTTTCTTTAAATCTGGTGACCGACAGAGGTTCTGTTGACCACGAAATCCCTCTGGCGAAAAGAATTCTCAGTTCCGTCAAGTTCAACGCTGGACAACGCTACGCTGACTTCAACGAATCAACGGACAAAATAGCGGAGTATGGGCTCGCCGCGCTGATTGGCGGTATCGCGGCCAAAAAAGTAGGTCTGCTTGCTATGCTCGGTATCGCGCTGCTTAAGTTCTGGAAAGTGACCGCCATCGGCGTCGTCGCTGTCGGGGCGCTCGCCAGGAAGCTACTCTCGCGTAAAAAAGACTGACAGCTCCTGCCCCGTCCGTTTCATTCCCAGGCGCGTAACGCGCCTTTTTTTCGGATAAAAAGCAGAAGCATTCTCAAGCCAGATGATTTGTAATCATTTAATTGATATAAATGCGTAAAATCACCAGTGTGTAAACGATTCCACTAATTTATTACATGTCACACTTTTCGCATCTTTGTTATGCTATGGTTATTCCATACCATAGGCTTAACGGAGCGAATTATGAGAGTATTGGTTACAGGTGGTAGCGGTTACATTGGAAGTCATACCTGCGTACAATTGCTGCAAAATGGTCATGACGTCGTCATCCTCGATAACCTCTGCAACAGCAAGCGCAGCGTGCTGCCCGTGATTGAACGTCTGGGCGGTAAGCACCCGACCTTTGTCGAAGGCGATATTCGCAACGAAGCGCTTATAACCGAAATTCTGCACGATCACGCGATTGATACCGTGATTCACTTTGCCGGCCTGAAAGCCGTCGGCGAATCGGTCGCCAGGCCGCTGGAGTACTATGACAACAACGTCAACGGTACGCTGCGGTTGGTCAGCGCCATGCGTGCGGCCAACGTTAAAAACCTTATTTTTAGCTCCTCCGCCACCGTTTATGGCGATCAGCCCAAAATTCCTTACGTCGAAAGTTTTCCTACCGGCACGCCGCAAAGCCCCTACGGCAAAAGTAAATTGATGGTAGAACAGATCCTCACCGATCTGCAAAAAGCCCAGCCGGAGTGGAGTATTGCGCTGCTGCGTTATTTCAACCCGGTCGGCGCGCACCCGTCGGGCGACATGGGAGAAGATCCGCAAGGTATTCCGAATAACCTGATGCCCTATATCGCCCAGGTCGCCGTGGGTCGTCGCGAATCGCTCGCCGTTTTCGGCAATGATTACCCGACCGAGGATGGCACCGGCGTGCGCGATTACATTCACGTTATGGACTTAGCCGACGGGCACGTCGTGGCGATGGAAAAACTGGCGGACAAATCCGGCGTACATATTTATAACCTCGGCGCGGGTGTCGGCAGTAGCGTCCTGGATGTGGTCAACGCCTTTAGTAAAGCCTGCGGTAAACCCATTAATTACCACTTCGCGCCGCGTCGCGACGGCGATCTCCCGGCGTATTGGGCGGATGCCAGCAAAGCCGATCGCGAGCTGAACTGGCGCGTCACCCGCACGCTTGACGAAATGGCGCAGGACACCTGGCACTGGCAGTCACGCCATCCGCAGGGATACCCAGATTAAGGACGTTGTTATGACCCCATTTAATCCCATCGATCATCCGCATCGCCGTTATAACCCGCTTACCGGCCAGTGGGTTCTGGTTTCGCCGCATCGCGCAAAGCGCCCCTGGCAGGGGGCGCAGGAAACGCCGTCTCAGCAAATGCTGCCGGCCCACGATCCGGACTGCTTCCTGTGTGCGGGCAATACGCGTGTCACCGGCGATAAAAATCCCGATTACAAAGGGACTTACGTCTTTACTAACGATTTCGCGGCACTGATGGCCGACACGCCGGATGCGCCGGACAGCCACGATCCGCTGATGCGCTGTCAGAGCGCGCGCGGCACCAGCCGCGTGATCTGCTTTTCTCCCGATCACAGTAAAACGCTGCCGGAGTTGAGCCTGCCCGCGCTGACGGAAATCGTCAGAACCTGGCAGACGCAGACCGCCGAGTTAGGCAAAACCTATCCGTGGGTGCAGGTCTTTGAAAATAAAGGCGCGGCGATGGGCTGTTCGAACCCGCATCCGCATGGACAGATCTGGGCCAACAGCTTTCTGCCGAATGAGGCCGAACGCGAAGATCGTTTACAAAAAGCCTACTTCGCCGAGCAGCGCTCGCCAATGCTGGTGGATTATGTCCAGCGAGAACTGGCGGACGGCAGCCGCACCGTGGTCGAAACCGAACACTGGCTGGCGGTGGTGCCTTACTGGGCGGCGTGGCCGTTCGAAACGCTACTGTTACCCAAAACGCATGTCCTGCGCATTACCGATTTAAGCGACGAGCAGCGCGACTCTCTGGCGCTGGCGTTGAAAAAGCTGACCAGTCGTTATGACAACCTGTTTCAGTGTTCCTTCCCCTACTCAATGGGCTGGCACGGCGCGCCGTTTAACGGTGAAGAAAACGCGCACTGGCAGTTGCACGCGCACTTTTATCCGCCGCTGCTGCGCTCTGCGACCGTCCGTAAATTTATGGTCGGCTATGAAATGCTGGCGGAAACCCAGCGTGATTTAACCGCAGAACAAGCGGCTGAACGCCTGCGCGCGGTCAGCGACATCCATTTTCGCGAATCCGGAGTATAAAAATGAATCTGAAAGAGAAAACGCGCGCGCTGTTTGCTGAAATTTTCGGCTACCCTGCCACCCACACGATTCAGGCGCCAGGCCGCGTCAATCTGATCGGCGAGCACACTGATTACAATGATGGTTTTGTTCTGCCCTGCGCTATCGATTACCAGACCGTAATTAGCTGTGCGCCGCGCGACGATCGTACCGTACGGGTGATTGCCGCCGATTACGACAATCAGGCGGACGAATTTTCACTGGATGCGCCGATCGTGACCCACGATAGCCAGCAGTGGTCTAACTATGTGCGCGGCGTAGTGAAACACCTGCAACAGCGTAACAACGCGTTTGGCGGCGTGGATATGGTCATCAGCGGCAATGTGCCGCAGGGCGCCGGGTTAAGCTCCTCCGCCTCGCTGGAAGTGGCGGTGGGCACCGTCTTCCAGCAGCTTTATCACCTGCCGCTGGACGGTGCGCAAATTGCGCTCAACGGACAAGAGGCCGAGAACCAGTTTGTTGGCTGTAACTGCGGCATTATGGATCAGCTCATCTCTGCGCTCGGCAAAAAAGATCATGCGTTGCTGATTGATTGCCGTACGCTCGGCGCCAAAGCGGTTTCCATGCCGAAAGGTGTCGCCGTGGTGATCATCAATAGTAACTTTAAGCGCACGCTGGTGGGCAGCGAGTATAATACCCGCCGTGAACAGTGCGAAACCGGCGCCCGTTTCTTCCAGCAGCCGGCCCTGCGCGATGTCAGCCTTGAGGCGTTCAATGCCGTTGCCAGCGAACTGGACCCGGTAGTCGCAAAACGCGTTCGCCATGTATTGAGCGAAAATGCGCGCACCGTTGAAGCGGCAAGCGCGCTGGAGAAAGGTGATTTGCAACGTATGGGCCAACTGATGGCGGAGTCCCATGCTTCAATGCGCGATGATTTCGAAATTACCGTCCCGCAGATAGACACGCTGGTAGACATTGTCAAAGCGACCATCGGCGATCAAGGCGGCGTGCGCATGACCGGCGGCGGCTTTGGCGGCTGTGTTGTCGCGCTGATCCCGGAAGATCTGGTTCCCGCTGTGCAGCAGGCCGTTGCGCAACAGTACGAAGCGAAAACCGGAATCAAAGAAACCTTTTATGTATGCAAACCGTCACAAGGAGCAGGACAGTGCTAAATGAAACGCCCGCACTGGCCCCCGATGGTCAACCGTACCGCCTGCTAACCCTGCGCAACAGCGCAGGGATGGTGGTAACGCTGATGGACTGGGGAGCCACTCTTCTTTCCGCCCGTATTCCGCTGTCTGACGGCAGCGTTCGGGAAGCATTGCTGGGCTGCGCCAGCCCGGAACACTACCCTGAACAGACGTCATTCCTCGGCGCCTCTATTGGCCGTTACGCGAACCGTATCGCCAATAGCCGCTATACGTTTGCCGGCGAAACCGTACAGTTAAGCCCAAGTCAGGGCGAGAACCAGCTACACGGCGGACCGGAAGGCTTTGACAAGCGCCGCTGGCAAATTGTGAACCAGAACGATCGCCAGGTATTATTCGCGCTCACCTCTGATGACGGCGACCAGGGCTTTCCCGGCCATCTTTGCGCCACGGCGCAATATCGTCTGACCGATGACAATAGAATCTCCATCACCTACCGGGCGACGGTCGATAAACCCTGTCCGGTGAATTTGACCAACCACGTCTATTTTAATCTGGACGGCGATCGGACCGACGTGCGCCAGCATAAGCTGCAAATTCTGGCGGATGAGTATCTGCCGGTAGATGAATCCGGTATTCCACGCCAGGGGCTAAAATCGGTAGCCAATACCTCGTTTGACTTCCGGATGCCAAAAGTCATTGCCAGTGAATTTCTCGCCGATGACGATCAGCGCAAGGTTAAAGGCTACGATCATGCTTTCCTGCTACAGACGCAGGGTGATGGCAAAAAGCCGGCGGCCCGTCTGTGGTCACAGGATGGAAAGCTACAAATGATGGTTTACACCACCGCCCCGGCGCTACAGTTTTATTCCGGCAATTATCTGGCGGGTACACCTTCCCGCGGACCGGAACCTTATGCCGACTGGCAAGGGCTGGCGCTGGAAAGCGAACTGCTGCCGGACAGCCCGAATCATCCTGAATGGCCGCAGCCTGACTGTATCCTTCGCCCTGGCGAGGAGTACGCCAGCCTGACCGAGTATCAGTTTATTCCGTTCTAACGATATGCCGCTACATGCCCGATGACGCAAGCTTATCGGGCCTACGCGCCATTGCCCTGCTCAAACCTCCACCACTTAAAGACAAAATCGCAACTCTGAGTTCACAAGAACCTTACACTGCGCCACTATTTTCGCTATGGTTATGCGTAAGCATTGCCGCCAACACCTCGCGGCAATATAATGAGAATTATTATCATTACATATGATTTATAGGAGTGAGAGTATGGCTGTAACTAAGCTGGTTCTGGTACGTCACGGTGAAAGTCAATGGAACAAAGAGAACCGTTTCACCGGCTGGTATGATGTTGACCTGTCTGAAAAAGGCGTAAGCGAAGCAAAAGCAGCGGGTAAACTGCTAAAAGAAGAAGGTTTCAGCTTTGATTTTGCCTACACTTCCGTACTGAAACGCGCTATCCATACGCTGTGGAACGTACTGGATGAACTGGATCAGGCGTGGCTGCCGGTGGAAAAATCCTGGAAACTCAACGAACGTCACTATGGCGCGTTGCAGGGGCTGAATAAAGCGGAAACGGCCGAAAAATATGGTGACGAGCAGGTTAAGCAGTGGCGCCGCGGTTTTGCCGTAACGCCGCCGGAACTAACCAAAGATGATGAGCGTTATCCGGGTCACGATCCACGTTATGCCAAACTGAGCGAGAAAGAGCTGCCGTTGACCGAAAGTCTGGCGCTGACCATCGACCGCGTTATTCCTTACTGGAACGACACCATCCTGCCGCGTATGAAGAGCGGTGAGCGCGTGATCATCGCCGCTCACGGTAACTCATTGCGTGCGCTGGTGAAATACCTGGATAACATGAGTGAAGATGAGATTCTTGAATTAAACATCCCGACCGGCGTGCCGCTGGTGTATGAGTTCGACGAAAACTTCAAGCCGCTCAAACATTACTATCTGGGCAACGCTGACGAAATCGCCGCGAAAGCGGCTGCCGTGGCGAATCAGGGTAAAGCGAAGTAATCACCTTTGCCGGATGGCGGTATAACTGCCTTATCCGGCCTACGAGCAATGGGTAGGCCGGATAAGCGCAGCGCCATCAGGCAATATGTCTTAAACAGCGATCACGCCGTCCAGCACCACCTGCAATTTCCCCTGCGAACAGCGCTCCACGCGTCCTCGTACCCGGTACACTTCAGCCAGACGCTCCGCAGTAATCACCGTCTCCGGCGCGCCGCTGGCGACCAGCCTGCCGTCTTTTAGCATCAGGACATGGTCACCATGACGCAGTGCAATATTAATGTCATGCGCCACGACTATCGTCACCCTATTTTGCGCCTGGGTATCCCGACGCACGAGATCCATTACGTGAAACTGATAGTTTAAATCCAGCGCACTGAGCGGCTCATCCAACAACAGAAGTTCAGGGCGACGAATCAGTGATTGCGCCAGACCCACTAACTGCCGCTGACCGCCGGAAAGCTGGTCGAGATACTGCAACGCCAGATGCGTTATGCCCAATTGCTCAAGGATAGCCAGTATCTGCGATCTGCCCTGCGCATTGTCTCTGCCGCCTGATGCCCGTAGTACCACGATAATCGACTCCAGTACATGCAGATGTACACCCTGCGGTAATGACTGCGGCAAAAATACAACTTTCTGCGCCCGCTCGGCAAACGATAACGACATGAGATCTTCGCCATCAAGCAGCGCCTCGCCGTCGGCGTTATTCAGCCCGGCCAGCGAACGTAGTAACGTCGATTTACCACAGCCGTTCGGCCCCAGCAAAATGGTAATTTTCCCGCGCGGCAGTAAGGGAACGTTGAGATCTGCAATAACCGGCTGAGTGGAATAGCTGGCGCTAAATGAGCGGAGCATTAACCCGCGCATCAGAGACTCCCCCGATGTCGCAATACAATGCTTAAAAAGAACGGAACCCCGACCAGCGAGGTGACAATCCCCACCGGCACCATGACGCCCGGAATACTATTTTTCGCCGCAATAGAGGCCAGCGATAACACCAGCCCGCCTATCAGCACGCTGCCCGGAAGGTAGAAACGGTGATCTTCCCCCAAAAGTATTCGCGCAATGTGCGGTGCAACGAGACCAATAAAACCAATCGGCCCGACGAAAGCTACCGCCAGCGCTGATAACAAGCTGATACGCAGCAATGACAGCAGGCGTAAACGGCGGACATGAACCCCAAAGCTCATCGCCCTCTCTTCGCCCAGACGTAATGCCGTGAGTTGCCAGGCGCTTCGTAACGCGCAAAAAAGCACAGCAATAAACACCACGGCCAGTACGCCCAATTTTTCCCACGACGCGCGGACCAGGCTCCCCATCGTCCAGAATACCAGCCCCTGCAGCGTATCTTCATCAGCCACAAACTGCATAATGGCGACCAACGCGTTAAAGGTGAATACCAACGCAATACCGAACAACACCACTCCGGATGCGGCGACGCCTGTCCAACGGGTAATACCGTCCAGGAGTAACGCGGATAAAAGCGCAAAGATGAACGCATTGACCGGGATAAACCAGGCGGCAGGAATACCGGGAATACCGATCCCCAACACAATCGCCAGCGCAGCGCCAAAAGCCGCCGCGGACGATACGCCAAGGGTAAACGGCGTCGCCAGCGGATTATTTAAAATGGTTTGCATTTCGGCGCCCGCTAACCCTAACGCCATGCCCACCAGTAGGGCCATCAGGGCATAGGGTAAGCGGATATCCCAGACAATAACGTGTATGCCCGCATTCACCTTTTCCGGCTGAAAAAGCGCCTGCCACAGCGCACTGAGCGGTAAACCAGAAGACCCACAGGTTACATCCACCATCAGTGAAGCCATCATCGCCAGCGCAATAGCTAACATGAGCACAGCCCGTTTTCGTATGATATGGCGATAGCGCGGAATGACGGGCGTGGAAGCGAAACCGGGGGCTAAAAGTGATTTGTCCTGACAGGTCATGGTTCGGGCTACGTTATTAATCAGAGGAGAATTATAGCGCCGAATTATTTCGTTATATATTTATTTATATTTCGATTGATGACACGGTGGCCTATCTCACCGGTTTCCAATAAATATCCTCCGGCATAGCCCTGTCTCTTGATCAGATCTCCTGATCAAGAGACAGGGCCTGGCTGGGGGTTTTCCATAGACAAAAAAAGCGTGGAGCCATCCACGCTTGAGGCTGCTGACAACGTGTAACCAGGTGGCAATGTTCCAACCACGGACCTACAAAAAGTACGTAATCTGTTGATATTCTCATTTCGTAAGTCAGGCAAAGCGCTAGCTGCCTCTCGCAGAAATGCCAACACAACAGATAATTGTCAGCAGTCCTCATTTTTCAGTCAGCAAATATCGGTCCGGCAGGGAATTTCGCCAGAAACCCGGTGACGGCCAGCAGCGACCATAGCCCGGGCCACTCAATCTGGCGCTCCCGCAGTTCATCATCCAGCGTCATAAGCGCAAACTCACCTTTATCGCCCAGCACGCCGCCCTGCCAGAGCAGCCGCTGCGCCTGCTGCCGCGCCCAGGGAGAATCGCTCTTCCAGGCCAGCAGGTGCAGCAGAGCCTGCTGCAGGCAGACACCGTGAGAATGTTGATCCCGCAACAGCCGCCGGTAAACCGGCAGCGATATGCTGCGCACGGTATAAAAACCGCTGCGGGTTTCGCTGTCAACATCTGCCATGCCAGCACAGAACTGACTGGCCAGGTCACATAAACGATTGTGCGTCAGCGGCTGGCGCAGGGCATCCAGACGACCTGCTGCGGCACACAGCAGCCCGCTCCTTTGCCGTTCTTGTGGCAGCGAATCAGGCAAAACCGCTACCGTTTCAGCCGCCCCGGCCTGCGCATGCTGTACGCCCGAGTCATAACAACGGACAAAGAAATCATGGCTGCCACGGACGATTGACGGGTGCGCCAGCAGATTCAGCGCCGGGTGCAGTTGTTCAAGCTCGTCCAGTGACGCCAGCGTATAATTGACAACCACATCTTTTGTCGACGCCCGGCCTTCCGGACGAAATGCTATGGTTTCATTCATCAAAGTCTCCTTATGGGACATTCCCGGAGGCGATGCTGCGCATCTGTCCGGGCTACAGATCCATGCAATCCGGTAGCCCGGACAGGCGCAACGCGCCGCCTCCGGGAAAGGAACAGATTTACATCGCCAGCACGTACTTCAGCATCACCCCGGCGGCTATCGCCGAGCCAATCACCCCCGCCACGTTCGGGCCCATCGCGTGCATCAGCAGGAAGTTCTGTGCGTCCGACTCCAGCCCCACTTTGTTCGATACGCGTGCCGCCATCGGCACCGCCGACACGCCGGCGGAGCCAATCAGCGGGTTAATTTTGTTCTTACTGCACAGGTTCAGCAGCTTCGCCATCAGCACCCCGGCCGCCGTCCCGATACCAAAGGCAATCACCCCCAGCAGCAGAATGCCCAGCGTCTGCGGCTGCAGGAACTTATCCGCCACCAGCTTCGCGCCCACCGACAGCCCGAG
>NZ_JAMNDD010000018.1:0-74716 GCF_051812965.1 Salmonella sp. NW1250
GTTCCGTGTCAGTGGTGGCGCATTATAGGGAGTTATTTCTGCCTGACAAGAGGAAATTTAAAATAATTTTCTGAGTGTCTCTTTTTTCATCAACAGCGGGCTTAACGTGCCATAAAATAAGCAAATTGCCGTTATTGCAACTGCAATCACACTTCCAGGTGGCATACTAATAACCAAACGAAAGAGAAAGGAAGAACATTCATGCCTTTAAGCGCACAACAATTAGCCGCACAGAAAAATCTATCCTATGTTCTGGCTGAAAAGCTGGCGCAGCGGATATTAAAGGGTGACTACGCCCCCGGTACGATTCTTCCCGGCGAAATAGAACTGGGCGAGCAGTACGGCGTAAGTCGAACGGCAGTTCGCGAAGCGGTGAAAACGTTGACGGCTAAAGGTATGGTGCTCCCCCGTCCGCGCATTGGTACGCGGGTGATGCCGCAGGGAAACTGGAACTTTCTGGATCAAGAGCTGCTGACCTGGTGGATGACGGAAGAAAATTTTCATCAGGTGGTAGATCATTTTCTGGTGATGCGTATTAGCCTGGAGCCACAAGCCTGCCTGCTGGCGGCGACTCTTGGCACACAGGAGCAGAAAGCGCGGCTTAATGCCTTAATGGAAGAGATGGTCGCGCTGAAAAAGCATTTTAAGCGTGAACGCTGGATTGAAGTGGATATGGCGTGGCACGAGCATATCTACGAAATGAGCGCCAATCCCTTTCTAATCTCTTTTGCTACGCTATTTCATTCGGTTTATCACACTTACTTTACCTCAATCACCTATAACGAGGTGGTAAAGCTGGATTTGCACCAGGCCATTGTTGATGCCATCGCTGATGGCGACGGCGAACGCGCTTTCCAGGCCTGCCAGGCGTTGTTAATAGCGCCCAATGAGAGACCAGATAATTAACAGGATATTGAATGACCAGCAAAAAAGCGCGCAGTATGGCTGGCCTGCCGTGGATCGCGGCGATGGCCTTCTTTATGCAGGCGCTAGACGCCACCATTTTGAATACCGCTTTACCGGCTATTGCGCATAGCCTTAACCGTTCACCACTCGCCATGCAGTCCGCTATTATCAGTTATACCCTGACAGTAGCCATGTTAATTCCGGTAAGCGGCTGGCTGGCTGACCGCTTCGGTACGCGTCGCGTCTTTATGGTTGCCGTAAGTCTGTTTACGTTAGGCTCGCTGGCCTGCGCGCTCTCCAGTTCACTATCTGAATTGGTTATTTTTCGCGTCGTACAAGGCGTCGGCGGAGCGATGATGATGCCAGTGGCGCGACTGGCGTTATTGCGAGCCTATCCGCGTAGTGAGCTGCTGCCCGTTCTTAACTTTGTCACTATGCCGGGGCTGGTAGGTCCAATTCTGGGGCCGGTATTAGGCGGCGTACTGGTGACCTGGGCAAGCTGGCACTGGATCTTCCTGATTAATATTCCCATTGGTGTTGCAGGCATTCTGTATGCCCGCAAATATATGCCCAACTTCACCACGCCGCGTCGCAAGTTTGACATGACCGGCTTCTTTCTTTTTGGGTTAAGTCTGGTTTTATTTTCCAGCGGAATGGAACTGTTTGGCGAAAAGATTGTGGCGACATGGATCGCATCCGCCATTATTTTTTGCAGTATCGTTCTACTATTGGCCTATATCCGCCACGCCCGCCGTCATCCGACACCGTTAATATCACTATCGCTGTTTAAGACACGCACATTTTCCGTCGGTATTGCCGGCAACCTCGCCACGCGTCTGGGGACAGGCTGCGTACCTTTTTTGATGCCGTTAATGCTACAGGTTGGTTTTGGCTACCCGGCTCTGATCGCCGGCTGCATGATGGCGCCGACAGCTTTGGGTTCTATTATCGCGAAATCGACCGTAACGCAGGTTTTGCGACGTTTGGGATACCGGAAGACTCTGGTCGGCATTACGGTATTTATCGGTCTGATGATTGCCCAGTTTTCGTTTCAATCTCCCGCCATGCCGATCTGGATGCTCGTACTGCCGCTATTCATTCTTGGAATGGCGATGTCCACTCAATTTACGGCAATGAATACGATTACTCTTGCGGATCTGACGGACGATAACGCCAGCAGCGGCAACAGCGTTCTGGCGGTTACGCAGCAATTGTCTATCAGTTTAGGCGTGGCGATCAGCGCGGCGGTGTTACGTATTTATGAAGGTTTTGCGGGCACCAGTACCGTGGAACAGTTCCACTATACCTTTATCACGATGGGGGCGATCACTATCGTGTCCGCGCTGATGTTTATGCTGCTAAGAGCCAAAGACGGCAACAATCTGATTAAAGAACGGCATAAATCTAAACCGACCCACGCACCGTCAAAACCGGAGTAAGCTGAAGTCGCTGTTGTTGCAAGGCGGGCTGCGCCATCCGATGAATCAACACATCAATAGCCAGCTCGCCCAATTCATCTTTCGGCTGATGGATAGTCGTCAGCGGCGGCGTCATATAGCGCGCCAGCTCAATATCATCATAGCCAATGACTGCCATATCCTGCGGAATACGAAGCCCCGCCTGATATAGCGCCTGATAGGCGCCGACAGCCATCGCATCGTTTCCGGTAAAAACCGCTTGCGGTCGCTGTTGATGGGCGAGTAACGCCTGCATGGCGTCAAAGCCGCCGCCAAATTCAAAATCGCCGGTGATCTCATAGCCTTGCGGAATAGCCAGCCCTGCGCGTTTCATCGCCGCCCGATACCCTTCCAGCCGTAAACGCGCTGGCGTTTTGTCCAGCGGGCCGGTAATACAGGCTATTCGGGTAAATCCTTTATCGATAAGGTGTTGGGTGGCAAGATCGCCGCCTAACAACGAATTATCCTGAATGAGATCGCTATCGCCCTCGCCATCAAACGGCGACCAGTCCATCATGACGGTAGGAATAGACGGATAACGCTCCATGATTTCACGAGAAGGCTGATGCGTTTCGGTACACAGCAGCAGTAAACCGTCTACCCGTTTTTGCATCAGCGTCTCCAGGTTGCGGTTCATCCGTTGCTCGTCGCCTTCGGTATTGCACAGCACCAGACTATAACCGCGCTCAAAACAGCTTCGCTCAACGCCGCGCACCAGTTCGGAATAAAAAGGGTTGGTACTGGCGGTAATCAGCATACCAATCGTGCGGGTCTGGTTTAACTTGAGGCTTCGCGCCAGCGCAGAAGGCGCATAGTTAAGTGATTTAATCGCCGCTTCAACTTTTTCGGTTATCGTCTCACTCACAAAGCGATCTTTGTTAATAACGTGAGAGACCGTCGATGTAGAGACTCCCGCCAGGCGGGCAACATCTTTCATAGTAGCCAAGCGTTACCCCTGCTGATGTAAAAACGCTTCTATCTCTTCGCGCCACGGAACGGACGGTTGCGCGCCTTTACGCGTTACGGCAATCGCGGCGGCGGCATGGGCAAAGCGAATCGCTTCCGGCAACGGCGTCTCCTCCAGTATCGCGGTGATAAAGGCGCCGTTAAACGTATCTCCGGCGGCAATGGTATCGACAGCCTCAACGCTAAATCCAGGAACGCGGCGGCCCTCGCCGTTTACGCTGGCCCAGACGCCACGGCTTCCTAAGGTAATTAATACGGTTCGAATGCCTTTATCATGCAAAACCTGCGCAGCTTTCGCGGCATCGTCGTCATTTTCCACACGCACGCCCGTCAGCTTTTCAGCTTCCGTTTCATTTGGCGTGATGATGTCCACCAGCGCCAGCAGTTCATCCGGTAGCTCACGGGCAGGCGCCGGGTTAAGCGCAACAGTAGTATGATGTTGATGGGCGATTTTCGCCGCCGCCAGTACGCTTTCCAGCGGCGATTCCAGCTGCATCAGTAACGCATCCGCCTGCGCGATACGTTCACGTTGCGCATCAACCAACGCCGGCGATAACGCGGCATTCGCTCCGGCATGAATACCGATGACGTTCTCGCCTTCGCCGTTAACGAAAATCAGCGCCACCCCGGTAGACTCGCCTTTAATAACGCTAACTGGCGCGATATCAATACGATCGCTGACTAATTGTTTACGAATACTGTCGCCAATATCGTCATCGCCCGTGCAGGCGATAAACGCAATATTTGCCCCGCTACGTCCCGCAGCAACCGCCTGATTCGCGCCTTTCCCGCCAAACGCGACCTGATAATGGCTACCGGTTACCGTTTCACCCGGGGTAGGGAAGGACTCAAGATTAAGGATATGATCGGCATTAATGCTGCCAAGGACGATGAGATTACCTGCGGTTTTCATATTCGGGGTTCCACGTCAAAGTGCGCCACCGGTTAGGGTGGCGCGTGCCCTGCTTTTCTTTTTTTACGTTCACCTCAGCGGAGGCTCGCGTATTTCTGTCGCCATCAGGCCATAGTTGACCCGTGTCGTTTATTACTGCTTGATGACCAGTTTCAGGTCAACCGGATATTTGGCCTGAACTTTTTCGCCTTTCAGCACCTTATCCGCCACTTCAACGCCTTTGGCGCCGATTTGATCCGGTAACTGAGCGATAGTCGCTGCCAGTTTGCCATCTTTTACGGCCTTTTCGCCATCCGGCGTACCGTCAAATCCAACCACCATCACATCTGCTTTACCGGCAGTTTGCAGCGCGCGCAGTGCGCCCAGCGCCATTTCATCGTTCTGGGCGAAGACAGCCTGAACATCCGGATGCGCGGTCAACAGGTTCTGCATGACGTTCAGACCCTTAGTACGGTCGAAATCGGCAGGCTGGCTGGCCAGGACATTAAATTTGTGAGCGGCTACCGCCTGCTGGAAACCTTCGCCACGCTCACGCGCCGCAGATGTTCCGGCAATGCCTTGCAACTCAATCACTTTAGCGCCTTCGCCAGCTTTTTTCGCGATATAATCGCCAGCGATCTTACCGCCCAGCACGTTATCAGACGCGATATGGCTGACGACATCGCCTTTGGTTGCCTGGCGGTCAAGCGTGATAACCGGAATCTTCGCCTGGTTCGCCATCTTCACCGCGTTACCCACCGCATCGGAGTCAGTCGGGTTGATCAGCAGAATTTTGGTCCCGCGAACGGTTAAATCCTGCACGTTCGCCAGCTCTTTGGCAGGGTTGTTCTGGGAGTCCAGCACCACCAGGTTATAACCCAGTTTATCCGCCTCTTTTTGCGCCCCGTCTTTTAACGACACGAAGAAGGGGTTATTGAGGGTAGAGATCACCAGCGCAATGGTGTCTTTCGCCATTGCATTCGCGCTCACGGTGGCGCTCAGCGCAACAGCAGATACCAGGGTAGCCAGTTTTTTCATGTTCATATTTCAGATGTCCTGTAGTCGTTGTTACTGCTTTTTGTTGTCTACCAGTACCGCCAGCAAAATCACCACCGCTTTGACGATCATCTGGTAATAGGAGGAAACACCTAACAAATTCAAACCATTATTAAGGAAGCCGAGAATCAATGCGCCGATCAATGTCCCAACAATGCGCCCTTTACCGCCAGCAAGGCTGGTGCCGCCCAGCACCACGGCGGCAATAGCATCCAGCTCATAGCCGGTACCCGCCGTCGGCTGCGCGGAAGAGAGGCGCGCCACTTCAATGATGCCCGCCAGCGATGCTGTCAGGCCGCAAAGTGAATAGACGATAATTTTCACTTTGCTCACGCTAATGCCAGACAGACGCGTCGCCGCTTCGTTACCGCCCAGCGCGTAGATATAGCGTCCCAGACGGGTGTGATGCAGCATATACCAGGCGGCGATAAAGACGATAGCCATGATCCAGACCGGCGTAGGAACGCCCAGCGGACGGCCGATACCGAACCAGCCAAACAGATCGGCGTTATCGGTAAAGCCGGTGTTGACCGGGCTACCGTCGGTGTAAACCATCGTCACGCCACGCAGTAGCAGCATCATCACCAACGTAGCGATAAACGCCTGTACGCGTCCCTTCGCGACGATAACGCCAGTGACGGCGCCAATCGCAGCGCCCAGCGCCAGCGCGGCGGCAACCGCGACCAGCGCATTCACTTCAACGCCGACGATTGAAGCGGCAACCGCGCCGGTGAGCGCCAGCAGGGAACCGACGGACAGATCGATCCCCGATGTCAGAATCACCAACGTCATCCCCACCGCCATAATGGCGTTAACGGAGGTCTGTTGAAGAATATTGAACAGATTATTAACGGTAAAAAAGTTGGGGCTCAACGTCGAAACAATCGCGATCAACACCAGCAGGGCAATGAGCGACTTCTGCTCAAGAAGCCACGCTTTAGTGAAATAACGGCGACCAGAAACAGCCTGGGTTGTCATCTTTTTTACTCCTGATTCACGCGATTAAGCTTGCCCACTGCGGCAGCCATTAACACTTCCTGGGTGGCCTGCTCGCGAGTAAATTCACCGCTGAGATGCCCTTCATGCATGACGATGATGCGATCGCTCATGCCTAATACTTCTGGCATCTCAGATGAGACCAGAATGATGCTCAGGCCGTCGGCCTTAAACTGGTTGATAAGCTGATAAATCTCTTTCTTGGCGCCGACGTCCACGCCGCGGGTCGGCTCGTCGAGAATGAGCACTTTCGGGCGCGTCATCAACCCGCGAGCAATCGCCACTTTTTGCTGATTACCGCCAGAAAGCAGGCCTATCGCCTGTTCCATTGACGGTGTCTTGACGTTGAACAGACGGATAAAATCCCCCACCGCCTGCTGCTCATCTTTGTGTTTCAGGCTTCCGCCAGCGCGGCTGAAATAGTCCAGCGCCGTCAGCGACATATTCTCTTTAACTGACATGCCGAGCACCAGTCCATCGCGCTTACGGTCTTCAGAGATATAAACGATGCCATTGGCCAGCCCGTCCTGCGGAGAACGCGTCACCACTTCGTGTCCATCAAGCGTCACATAACCGCTGGTTCGCGGCATCGCGCCGTACAATACTTTCATCAGCTCGGTGCGACCGGCGCCCATCAGGCCGGAGATGCCAAGAATCTCGCCTTTTCGCAGCACAAAAGAGACATCATTCACGCCCGGTCCGCACAGATTATCGACCTTGAGGCGAATCTCACCCGGCGCGTTATCCAGATGCGGGTACTGATCTTCCAGCTTACGTCCCACCATCATTTCGATAAGAGAATCTTCGGTCAACGTGGCCACTTCACGCTCGGCGATAAATTGCCCATCGCGGAAGACCGTCACGTCATCGCAAATTTCGAAGATCTCTTTCATACGGTGGGAGATATAGACAATGCCGCGCCCCTGCGATTTTAATTCGCGGATAACGCGGAACAGAGAGTCGGTTTCAGTGTCGGTCAGCGCATCGGTCGGTTCATCCATAATGATGACTTTGGATTCGAAGCTCAGCACTTTGGCGATTTCCACCATTTGCTGATCGCCGATAGAGAGTTCGCCCACCAGCTTATCGCTCTTAAAGCGCAGATTGAGTTTGACTAAGAGGTGGTCGGCTTCGGCATACATCTTTTTCCAGTCGATTTTGCCAAAGCGATTCACAAACTCACGGCCCAGGAAGATATTTTCCGCAATGGTCAACTGCGGAATCAGGTTCAGTTCCTGATGAATAATGCCGATCCCGGCTTCCTGAGACGATTTAGGCCCGTTAAAGGTGGTCTCTTTACCCAGCCATAACAACGATCCCGCATCTCGCGTATAGATGCCGGTTAATACTTTCATCATGGTGGATTTTCCGGCGCCGTTTTCCCCCACCAGCGCCATAACGCGGCCAGGATAAACGTTTAACGCGGCGCCGGAGAGAGCCTTCACGCCGGGGAACGCTTTATCGATCCCTTTGAGTTGCAGTAATGCGTCCATAGCGGCCTCAGAAAGTGACGCCAGCGCAAAGAATGACGTTCGCATACGGGGAACACTCCCCGCTGCGAATCACTGCCTGACTGTCTGCAGTCAATTTTTTGAATTGTTCGTGTGTCGTATAACTAATTTTTATGGTGTTTCCCTGGTGTTGCTGCAGTTGCTCAAGGTGAGTGAGCAACGTTTCGTGGAGCTGCGGATTCTGTTGTTTGATTTCCGTTGCAAGAATCGCCGCCTCAACCTGCATTTCCCGGGTCACAACATCCACCACCTGCATAAAAGAAGGTACGCCCTGGGTTAGTGCCATATCGATACGCGCAGTGCTATTCGGGATGGGTAAACCCGCATCACAGACCACCAGAGTATCAGTATGCCCCAGACGGGAAATGACCGACGAGATTTCAGAGTTGAGTACGGTGCCTTTCTTCATTTTTCTGCTCCACTAGCGAAACGTTTCGCTGGCCGCAGTGTAACCCTGGATGTGTTCATAAAACCATCATGACGTAACAGAATTGTGATCGCCGTCGAAACGTTTCGCTAGCGGAAATCAGGTGAAGATAATCGCCCAATGGCGATTATCTTGTGGGAATCTACGGATTGGCCAGGCCGGGTAAGCCAATGCGGCCCCCGGCATGTTGATGAGAGGTTAAATCTCGACCTGCGTACCTAACTCAATCACGCGGTTAGGCGGGATCTCGAACTGATCCGGCGCGCGCAGGGCGTTGCGTTGCAACAACAAATACAGCTTGCCGCGCAGACGCAAATACCACGGGCGTTTGCCGACAATCAACGACTCGTGCGACATAAAGAACGACGTTTCCATCATCCGACAGCTAAGGCCTTCCAGACCGCAGCGGTGGAACACCTCTTCAACGTTTGGCGTTTCGCGCCAGCCGTAGCTGGCCACCACGCGCCAGAATGTCGGAGACAACTGCTCAATCTGCACCCGGCGAACGTTATGCACATAAGGCGCATCTTCCGTACGCAACGTCAGTAAGATTATGCGCTCATGCAACACTTTGTTGTGCTTCAGGTTATGCAATAAAGCAAAAGGGATCACACTGAGCGCGCGCGACATGTATACGGCAGTACCCGGCACCCGAACCGGCGGTGACTTCTCCAGTGAAGCAATCATCGCTTCCAGCGAATTACCGTGTTCATGCATACGACGCAACAGACGGAAACGCTCGCTCTTCCAGGTGGTCATGATCGTGAACATGATCAGGCCCAGGCTCAGCGGCAGCCAACCACCGGACAACAATTTGTCGAGGTTGGCCGAGAACAGCGGGATATCCACGCACAGGAATGCGATGAGGATCAGCGCGACAAAATATTTGTTCCAGTGCCAGTTCTTACGCGCCACGGTCGTAGAAAGAATAGACGTCAGCACCATCGTGCCGGTCACGGCGATACCATAGGCCGCCGCCAGGTTGCTGGAGTGCTCAAAGCTAACAATAACAACCACGACCGCGAAATAAAGCAGCCAGTTAACGAAAGGGATATAGATCTGACCGGACTCCATCTCGGAGGTATGGATAATGCGCATTGGCGACAAATAGCCAAGACGCACAGCCTGACGCGTCAGCGAAAAGACGCCGGAAATTACCGCCTGGGAGGCGATCACCGTCGCCAGCGCGGCCAGAATCAGCAGCGGAATTAACGCCCAGTCCGGCGCCAACAGGAAGAAGGGGTTTTTAATCGCTTCCGGATGCTTTAGTAGCAATGCGCCCTGACCAAAGTAGTTCAGTACTAACGACGGCAATACCACGGTAAACCACGCCAGGCGAATCGGGAACTTACCGAAGTGCCCCATATCGGCGTACAACGCCTCTACGCCGGTAATCGACAGCACCACCGCGCCCAATGCAATAAATGATACGGTTTTATATTCAAGGAAAAAACGTACCGCCCAGACAGGATTCAGCGCATGTAACACTTCGGGATTGGCGATAATACTGCGCAGGCCAAGTACCGCCAGGATTAAAAACCAGGTCAGCATGATCGGCGCAAAGAGTTTTCCTACCATTCCCGTACCGTGCTTCTGAATCATAAACAACAGAGTCAGCACAATAATGGAGAGCGGGACAATCCAGGTATCCAGCTGCGGCGCGACAATCTCCAGGCCTTCAATCGCCGACATCACCGAAATCGCCGGCGTAATGACCACTTCGCCATAGAAAAAGCTGCCGCCTATCAGTCCCATGATAACTAACATGGATGTGGTGCGCGCCGAGGTATTACGCCCGGCAAGCGACATCAGCGTCAAAATTCCACCTTCACCCGCGTTATCGGCGCGCATCACGAAGGTGAGATATTTGATGGAAACCACAAAGATGAGTAGCCAGAAGATCAGCGACAGAAAACCAAACACGGCATCTCGTTCAACGCCAAAACCAAACTGACCGGACAAACATTCACGAAGCGTATAAAGCGGGCTGGTACCAATATCACCGTAGACAACCCCAATAGCTGCGAGGGTAATCGCAGGCAACGATTGCTTATTATCAGTGCTCATAGACTCATCTTTCGTTTATACACGTCACCCTTCACCCTACCTCCTTGTCGGCTGCATTCGCTTACCCCAGTCACACGTTTAAGTCAGTGCCAGGGGATTCACTCCTTTGCCGCCTTGATGTAGTTTGAATGAATGAGTGTATAGATATGAAATGTGTGCTTAGTCCCTTGGCCCACAAAAAAGCGCACAGTATGCACGATTAATCATAAAATCGTACCCCTAAATGAAGCCAGATTAACCTGGCTCAAAGAAAAATAAACAGCGCGTCAGACGATTACAGCCCCGGTGGTGAAACGTCTATACTCGCAATTAGCATGATCCATTTGTCGAAAGGACGCCTCTTTATTATGGCTCACCCACATTTATTAGCGGAAAGAATTTCCCGTCTGAGCAGCGCCCTTGAGAAGGGGCTGTATGAACGTAGTCACGCCATACGCCTGTGCCTACTGGCGGCGTTAAGCGGTGAGAGCGTCTTTTTGTTGGGCCCGCCCGGTATCGCCAAGAGTCTGATTGCCCGCCGCCTGAAGTTTGCTTTCCAGCGCGCCCGCGCTTTTGAATATCTGATGACACGCTTTTCCACGCCGGAAGAGGTGTTTGGCCCGCTCTCTATTCAGGCGCTGAAAGATGAAGGTCGCTATGAACGCTTAACGACCGGCTATCTTCCCGAAGCCGAAATCGTTTTTCTGGATGAAATCTGGAAAGCCGGGCCCGCTATCCTGAACACATTGCTGACCGCCATTAACGAACGCCATTTCCGCAACGGCGCATTTGAGGAAAAAATTCCGATGCGGCTGCTGGTGGCGGCCTCCAACGAACTGCCCGAAGCGGACAGCAGCCTGGAAGCCTTGTACGACCGAATGTTGATTCGCCTGTGGCTGGATAAAGTTCAGGATAAAGCCAATTTCCGCTCCATGCTAATTAGTCAGCAGGATGAGAGTGATAACCCGGTCCCCGCCTCGTTACAGGTTAGCGACGAAGAATATCAACAGTGGCAAAAAGATATCGGCGCGATTTCACTCCCTGATCCGGTCTTTGAGCTGATATTTACTCTGCGCCAACAGCTGGATAATTTGCCGAATGCGCCTTATGTCTCCGACCGTCGCTGGAAGAAAGCCATCCGCCTGTTACAGGCCAGCGCCTTCTTTAGCGGACGCGACGCGGTTGCGCCGATTGACCTTATCCTGCTAAAAGATTGCTTGTGGTATGACGCGCAGAGTCTGAATCTCATGCAACAGCAACTGGAAATATTGATGACCGGACACGCCTGGCAGCAGCAGGCCATGCTGACTCGCCTCGGCGGTATCGTCCAGCGTCGCCTCCAGTTGCAGCAACAGCAAAGCGATAAAACCGCCTTCACCGTCATTAAAGAAGGCGGTATGTTCAGCCGTCGCCCGCATTACACTTTACCGCCGGAAGCCAGTGCGTCAACGTTGACGTTATTGCTACAAAAACCGCTAAAACTGCATGATATGGAAGTGATCCATATTACCTTTGACCGCAGCGCGCTGGAACTTTGGCTGACCAAAGGCGGCGAGATCCGCGGCAAACTGAATGGGATCGGCTTTGCCCAAACGCTGAATATGGAAGTCGATAACGCTCAACATCTGGTGGTGCGCGACATCAGTCTACAAGGTACCCGTCTGGCGTTACCGGGAGCGGCTGAAGACAGTATGCCTGCGGAGATCAAACAGCAGTTGGAAACGTTAGAAAACGACTGGCGCCAACAGCATACCCGCTTCAGCGAGCAGCAACATTGCCTGTTTATTCACAGCGACTGGTTAGGGCGCATTGAGGCCAGCCTGCAGGATGTAGGAGAACAGATCCGCCAGGCGCAACAATGCTGACGCTGGATACGCTAAATACCATGCTGGCCGTCAGCGAAGAGGGAATGGTCGAAGAGATGATCCTCGCGCTACTGGCTTCCCCACAGCTGGTCATTTTCTTTGAAAAGTTTCCGCGTTTAAAAAACGCCGTGACCGCCGATCTCCCGCGCTGGCGGGAAGCGCTACGCAGCCGTCTTAAAGACGCACGCGTTCCGCCGGAACTCACGGAAGAGGTCATGTGTTATCAGCAAAGCCAACTTCTCTCTACACCACAGTTCATCGTGCAACTGCCGCAAATACTGGCGTTGCTTCACCGCCTGCATTCACCGTATGCCGCGCAGGCGAAGCAGTTGACGGAGAGCAACAGTACCTTTACCCCTGCGCTACACACGCTTTTTTTGCAACGCTGGCGGTTAAGTCTGGTCGTGCAGGCCACCACGTTAAACCAACAACTACTGGAAGAAGAGCGCGAGCAGTTGCTGAGTGACGTTCAGGAACGGATGACGCTGAGCGGGCAACTGGAACCGACGCTGGCGGAAAATGATAATGCCGCAGGCCGCCTGTGGGATATGAGCGCGGGCCAGCTTAAACGTGGTGATTATCAACTGATCGTAAAATACGGCGAATTTCTCGCCGCCCAGCCGGAGCTAATGCAACTGGCGGAACAACTGGGACGTTCGCGGGAAGCCAAATCGGTACCGAAAAAAGACGCGCCGATGGAAACCTTTCGTACACTGGTACGCGAACCCGCAACGGTGCCGGAGCAGGTTGACGGTATTCAGCAAGGCGATGATATTCTGCGCCTGTTGCCGCCAGAGCTGGCGACGCTCGGCATCACCGAGCTGGAATATGAATTTTACCGCCGGTTAGTGGAAAAACAGCTCCTCACCTATCGCCTGCATGGCGAAGCGTGGCGTGAGAAAGTGACCGAACGGCCGGTAGTACACCAGGATGTCGACGAGCAGCCGCGCGGACCGTTTATTGTCTGCGTCGATACTTCAGGCTCGATGGGGGGATTTAACGAGCAGTGCGCAAAAGCGTTCTGCCTGGCGTTGATGCGCGTTGCACTGGCGGATAAGCGCCGCTGCTTTATTATGCTGTTTTCCACTGACGTTGTGCGTTATGAACTCTCCGGCCCGGAAGGTATCGAGCAGGCCATCCGCTTTTTAAGTCAACGTTTTCGCGGCGGCACGGATATCGCCAGCTGTTTTCGCGCCATTATTGAAAGAATGCAGGGACGGGAATGGTTTGATGCCGATGCGGTGGTCATTTCGGATTTTATCGCCCAGCGCTTGCCGGATGACGTGGTGAGCAAAGTGGGAGAGTTGCAGCGTCTTCACCAGCATCGATTCCATGCGGTGGCGATGTCGGCGCACGGCAAACCCGGCATCATGCGCATTTTCGATCATATCTGGCGCTTTGACACCGGGATGCGAAGCCGCCTGCTGAGACGCTGGCGGCGCTAAAGGCTTATAAAATAGCAGGAATGCTTTCGCGAACCTGAGCGGGCCATACGCCGCACTGTACCTGACCAATATGCGGCAATTGCAGCAGCAACATCGTCAGACGCGACTGCCCAATCCCGCCGCCGATGGTCTGCGGCATTTCGCCGCGCAGCAGCGCCTGATGCCACTCCAGTTGCAGGCGATCTTCATCACCGGTCAACGCCAGCTGGCGCATCAGCGTATCGGCATCTACACGGATACCCATAGAGGAAAGCTCAAACGCATCTTCCAGCACCGGGTTCCACACCAGGATATCGCCGTTCAGACCGGCGTAACCCAGCTCAGATGCGGAGCTCCAGTCATCATAATCCGGCGCGCGTACATCATGGCGGTGGCCATCGCTCAGTTTACCGCCGATCCCCACCAGAAAAACGGCGCCAAGTTCTTTGGCGATCGCGCGTTCGCGCCCTTTCGCATCCAGATCCGGGAAACGCGCCAGCAGTTCCTGACTGTGAACAAAATGGATCTGATCCGGCAGGAACGGCGCCAGACCAAACTGTTTATGCACTTCCGCTTCCGTCGCCTTAATTCCTGCCCATATAGCCTCTACTGTGCTTTTCAGGGTGGAAAATTGGCGCTCGCCATCGCCCATGACACGCTCCCAGTCCCACTGATCCACATAGACCGAGTGGAGCGGAGAGAGTCGGTCTTCATCGGGGCGAAGGGCTTTCATGTGCGTGTACAGCCCTTCGCCCGCGCTGAAGTCATGTTGCCCCAGGGTTTGACGTTTCCACTTCGCCAGTGAATGCACCACTTCGAACTGGGCGTCAGGCAACGCTTTCACTTTTACCTGCACCGCTTTTTCACAGCCGGACAAATTATCCTGCGTACCATCCCCTACGCGACTCAGGATCGGCGCCTGGACCTCAATCAGACCCAGACGCTCCTCCAGCTGGCGAGAGAAATGTGATTTCACGAAGCTAATTTGACGTTGTTTGGCAATGTAAGCGGTTTTCATTTTTTTACTCCTGCGTCCTGTTGCCTATGATTAAGCAACAAAACGAGAGCACTATTCAATAATCAACAGATAAAAAGCTAACTTCGATTTTGATTCGTTAAAAATAATGGCTAAAATAGAGATAATCATTAATCTGCATAAGAAAAAGCGATGGAAAATTATCAGATCGACAATCTGGACCGCGGCATACTTGACGCCTTAATGGAAAATGCCCGCACCGCCTACGCCGAACTGGCCAAACAATTTGGCGTTAGCCCTGGAACCATTCACGTTCGCGTCGAGAAAATGAAGCAGGCCGGGATCATTACGGGCGCACGGATTGACGTCAGCCCTAAACAACTGGGCTACGATGTGGGCTGCTTTATTGGCATCATCCTCAAAAGCGCCAAAGACTATCCCTCCGCACTGGCCCGGCTGGAAAGCCTGGATGAGGTGACGGAAGCGTATTACACCACCGGTCACTACAGCATCTTTATAAAAGTGATGTGCAAATCAATCGACGCGCTTCAGCACGTACTTATCAACAAGATCCAAACAATTGATGAAATTCAGTCCACTGAGACACTGATCGTCTTGCAGAACCCGATCATGCGCACCATCAAGCCATGATCGGCTTTTTTAATCCCACATTTTTCCACAGGTAGATCCCAGCTCGTTCACAGAGTACAATGCAGCCTCTTTACCTGAGCGAGCGATCAATGGCAGACATTACTCTTATCAGCGGCAGCACCCTGGGCGGCGCCGAATACGTCGCGGAACATCTGGCGGAAAAGCTGGAAGCTGCCGGTTTTTCAACCGAAACGGTGCACGGTCCGTTATTAGAGGATCTGTCAACTTCCGGGATCTGGCTGATAATCAGCTCAACGCACGGCGCCGGAGACATTCCGGACAACCTGACCCCTTTCTATGAAGACCTTCAGACGCAGAAACCCGATCTTTCCGCGGTACGTTTCGGCGCAATTGGCATTGGTAGTCGAGAATACGACACGTTTTGTGGCGCGATTGAGAAAATAGAAGCGGAACTGAAAGGCGCTGGCGCAAAACAGGTTGGGGAAACACTGAAGATCAACATCCTTGAACATGAGATTCCGGAAGATCCAGCGGAGATTTGGCTAGGATCCTGGGTTAATTTACTCAAATAAGTGTAAAGATCGTGCGATCCATTGTGGATAAATCTGGTGGAAAGCTTGGATCAACCGGTAGTTATCCAAAGAATAACCGTTGTTCACTTTTTGAGTTGTGTATAAGTACCCGTTTTGATCCCAGCTTATACGGGCCACGATCACCGATCATTCACAGCTAGTGATCCTTTCCAACGCTTTGATCTTTATTACAGGATCCGGGTTATCCACAGCCTGGTGCGATCCTAATAAGAGATCACAATAGAACAGATCTCTAAATAAAAAGATCTTCTTTTTAATAGCCCGGATCCCGGGGCTTTCTCCATCGGCTAAAGTTGAGTAGAATCCACCGCCCGGGCTTCAATCCATTTTCACACCGCGTTATGCGAGGCAATTACCATGTTTTATCAGGATCCTTTTGACGTCATTATTATTGGCGGGGGTCATGCAGGCACTGAGGCCGCGATGGCCGCAGCGCGTATGGGTCAACAGACTCTGCTTTTGACACACAATATTGACACGTTGGGGCAGATGAGCTGCAACCCGGCGATCGGCGGTATTGGAAAGGGACATCTGGTAAAAGAGGTGGATGCGCTCGGCGGTCTGATGGCGAAAGCGATCGATCAGGCAGGTATTCAGTTTAGGATACTAAACGCCAGCAAAGGTCCGGCTGTTCGCGCTACCCGGGCTCAGGCGGATCGAGTCTTATACCGCCAGGCGGTGCGTACCGCGCTGGAGAATCAGCCGAATCTGATGATCTTCCAGCAAGCGGTTGAAGATCTGATTGTCGAAAACGATCGCGTTGTCGGCGCCGTGACCCAAATGGGGCTCAAATTCCGCGCGAAAGCGGTGGTGCTGACCGTCGGGACCTTCCTGGACGGCAAAATTCATATTGGTCTGGATAACTACAGCGGCGGTCGTGCTGGCGATCCGCCATCCATCCCGCTGTCTCGCCGTCTGCGTGAGCTCCCGCTACGCGTCAGCCGCCTGAAAACGGGCACACCGCCGCGTATTGATGCGCGTACTATCGATTTCAGCGTGTTGGCTCAACAGCATGGCGATAACCCGATGCCGGTTTTCTCGTTTATGGGGAATGCTTCTCAGCATCCGCAACAGGTGCCGTGTTACATCACGCATACCAATGAGAAAACCCATGACGTGATTCGTAATAACCTCGATCGTAGCCCAATGTACGCTGGCGTGATCGAAGGGATCGGCCCACGCTACTGTCCTTCGATCGAAGACAAGGTGATGCGTTTTGCCGATCGTAACCAGCATCAGATCTTTCTTGAGCCGGAAGGACTGACCTCTAATGAGATTTACCCTAACGGTATCTCCACCAGCCTGCCGTTTGACGTGCAGATGCAGATTGTCCGTTCCATGCAGGGCATGGAGAACGCGAAGATCGTTCGTCCTGGTTACGCGATTGAGTACGATTTCTTCGACCCGCGCGATCTGAAACCGACGCTGGAAAGTAAATTTATTCACGGCCTGTTCTTTGCTGGTCAAATCAACGGTACTACCGGCTATGAAGAGGCTGCGGCGCAGGGCTTGCTCGCTGGTCTGAATGCCGCGCGTCTTTCCGCCGACAAAGAGGGCTGGGCGCCTGCGCGTTCTCAGGCTTATCTCGGCGTGCTGGTGGACGATCTCTGTACGCTGGGCACCAAAGAGCCGTATCGCATGTTTACCTCCCGCGCCGAATATCGCCTGATGCTGCGTGAGGACAACGCCGATCTGCGTCTGACCGAAATGGGCCGCGAGCTGGGTCTGGTGGATGATGAACGCTGGGCGCGATTCAACGAGAAGCTGGAAAATATCGAACGCGAACGTCAGCGGCTGAAATCGACATGGGTAACGCCGTCTGCGGAATCCGCCGATGAAGTGAATGCGCATTTGACCACGCCTCTCTCCCGTGAGGCCAGCGGCGAAGATCTGTTGCGTCGTCCGGAAATGACCTACGCGCAGCTCACTTCGCTTGCCGCATTCGCGCCTGCGCTTGAAGATGAGCAAGCCGCTGAGCAGGTGGAAATCCAGGTCAAATACGAAGGTTATATCGCTCGCCAGCAGGATGAGATTGAAAAACAACTACGTAACGAGAATACGTTGCTGCCTGCCACGCTGGATTATCGTCAGGTTTCCGGTCTGTCGAACGAAGTTATCGCCAAGCTGAACGATCATAAACCGGCGTCTATCGGCCAGGCATCGCGTATCTCCGGCGTTACGCCAGCGGCAATCTCCATTCTGCTGGTATGGCTGAAAAAACAAGGTATGCTGCGTCGTAGCGCTTGATAACACTAATTTGGCGGGGGCGCTTCGCTTGCCCGCCCTACAAATTTGTAGGCCCGATAAGCGAAAGCGCATCGGGCATTTGATTATTAGCAGGTAATGACCGTGCTCAACAAACTCTCTCGTCTGCTGGCTGATGCCGGTATTTCTCTTACCGATCACCAGAAAACGCTGCTGGTCGCCTACGTTGATATGCTGCACAAATGGAACAAAGCATACAACCTGACGTCAGTGCGGGATCCCAACGAAATGTTGGTACGCCATATTCTCGACAGCATAGTCGTTGCGC
The DNA here is from genome assembly GCF_051812965.1 of Salmonella sp. NW1250. NCBI lineage: Bacteria > Pseudomonadati > Pseudomonadota > Gammaproteobacteria > Enterobacterales > Enterobacteriaceae > Salmonella > Salmonella sp. NW1250. The sequence goes on from NZ_JAMNDD010000018.1 coordinate 18,261, forward strand.
CGTATCTTCAGGGACAGCGTTTTATCGACGTAGGAACAGGACCGGGGCTGCCGGGCATCCCGCTGGCTATTGTTCTCCCTGACGCGCATTTCACCTTACTCGACAGCCTGGGCAAGCGGGTACGTTTTCTGCGTCAGGTCCAGCACGAACTGAAACTGGAAAACATCACGCCGGTTCAAAGCCGCGTTGAAGCCTATCCCTCCGAACCGCCGTTTGATGGCGTTATCAGCCGCGCTTTCGCATCGTTGAATGATATGGTGAGCTGGTGTCACCATCTGCCGGGAGAGAAAGGGCGTTTTTATGCCTTAAAAGGGCAATTGCCAGGGGATGAAATTGCCTCACTACCTGACAATTTTAGCGTCGAATCTGTTGAAAAATTACGCGTTCCGCAACTGGAAGGCGAGCGGCATCTGGTGATTATTAAGTCAAACAAAGTTTAATTTTTATCAAAAAAAATAGAAAAAAAACGACGCGGCTTGTGTTAAAAATCGACAGGTATAACGCATTTCAGCGTTGTTACATTTAACTCTGGATTTACGGTTTCGTTTCAACATGACAACGTCGCTTCTTTTGTTAAAACAGAGAGTAATCAACTTTGTAAATATCAGTCTGCTAAAAATCGAATCGAAAAATCACTTTTGCTTGTTAAATTTTTATTATAAATGTCAATGGGGCGTTTTTAAGGTGTAAGCTGGTATTTTTAAAACAGTACCTGGTTTTACGCTTAAATATCAAAAAGATGAAAAGGCATGAATTGACACGTAAATGAATTGCGTAAGCATGAATATGTTTAATGTGTGATCTGGTGCACGCTTTATCGCCAGTGTTTTCGCGCTATTTGCAGTTTTGTACGATCGTTCACACTTTGGCTAAAAGTTAAAAATGCGGGCCAGAGAAAAATATTTAAACATTTATTCACCTTTTGGCTACTTATTGTTTGAAATCACGGGGGCGCACCGTATAATTTGACCGCTTTTTGATGCTTGACTCTAAGTCTTAAAGAACGTTTTATACGACACGCGGCATACCTCGAAGTGAGCAGGAGTAAAAACGTGATGTCTGTGTCGCTCGTGAGTCGAAACGTTGCTCGTAAGCTTCTGTTCATTCAGTTTCTGGCGGTAATAGCAAGTGGATTGCTGTTTTGCCTCAAAGACCCCTTCTGGGGCATCTCCGCAGTATGTGGGGGATTGGCAGTGGCACTGCCTAATATGTTGTTTATGATATTTGCCTGGCGTCACCAGGCGCATACACCTGCTAAGGGCCGCGTGTCCTGGACTTTCGCCTTCGGTGAAGCCTTCAAGGTGTTAGCGATGCTGGTTTTACTGGTGGTGGCGTTGGCGGTTTTAAAGGCGGTGTTTTTGCCGCTGATCGTTACGTGGGTTTTGGTGCTGGTGGTTCAGATACTGGCGCCGGCTGTAATTAACAACAAAGGGTAAAAGGCATCATGGCTTCAGAAAATATGACGCCGCAGGAATACATAGGACACCATCTGAATAACCTTCAGCTGGACCTGCGTACTTTCTCGCTGGTGGATCCGCAGAACCCCCCAGCCACCTTCTGGACGCTCAATATTGACTCCATGTTCTTCTCGGTGGTGCTGGGTCTGTTGTTTCTGGTGATGTTCCGTAGCGTTGCTAAAAAAGCGACCAGCGGCGTGCCAGGCAAGTTTCAGACCGCGATTGAGCTGATAGTCGGCTTTGTGCATGGCAGCGTCAAAGACATGTACCATGGCAAAAGCAAGCTGATTGCGCCGCTGGCCCTGACGATTTTCGTCTGGGTATTCCTTATGAACCTGATGGACTTACTGCCTATCGACCTGCTGCCGTATATCGCTGAGCATTGGCTGGGTCTGCCGGCAACGCGCGTGGTGCCGTCTGCTGACGTGAACATCACCCTGTCGATGGCGCTGGGCGTATTCATCCTTATTCTGTTCTACAGCATCAAAATGAAAGGCATCGGCGGCTTCGCAAAAGAGTTGACGCTGCAGCCGTTCAATCACTGGGCGTTCATTCCTGTCAACTTAATCCTTGAAGGGGTAAGTCTGCTGTCCAAACCGGTTTCTCTCGGTCTGCGACTGTTCGGCAACATGTATGCCGGTGAGCTGATTTTCATTCTGATTGCTGGTCTGTTGCCGTGGTGGTCACAGTGGATTCTGAATGTGCCGTGGGCCATTTTCCACATCCTGATTATTACGCTGCAAGCCTTCATTTTCATGGTTCTGACGATTGTCTATCTGTCGATGGCGTCCGAAGAGCATTAATTTACCAACACTACTACGTTTTAACTGAAACAAACTGGAGACTGTCATGGAAAACCTGAATATGGATCTGCTGTACATGGCTGCCGCTGTGATGATGGGTCTGGCGGCAATCGGTGCTGCGATCGGTATCGGCATCCTCGGGGGTAAATTCCTGGAAGGCGCGGCGCGTCAACCTGATCTGATTCCTCTGCTGCGTACTCAGTTCTTTATCGTTATGGGTCTGGTGGATGCTATCCCGATGATCGCTGTAGGTCTGGGTCTGTACGTGATGTTCGCTGTCGCGTAGTAAGCGTTGCTTGAATTAAGAGCAATATCAGAAGGTTAACTAGATAGAGGCATTGTGCTGTGAATCTTAACGCAACAATCCTCGGCCAGGCCATCGCGTTTATTCTCTTTGTCTGGTTTTGCATGAAGTACGTATGGCCGCCGTTAATGGCAGCCATCGAGAAACGTCAGAAAGAAATTGCTGACGGTCTCGCTTCTGCTGAACGAGCACATAAGGATCTTGACCTTGCAAAGGCCAGCGCGACCGACCAGCTGAAAAAAGCGAAAGCGGAAGCTCAGGTAATCATCGAGCAGGCAAACAAACGCCGCGCTCAGATCCTGGACGAAGCCAAAACTGAAGCAGAGCAGGAACGTACTAAAATCGTGGCGCAGGCGCAGGCGGAAATTGAAGCCGAGCGTAAACGCGCCCGTGAAGAGCTGCGTAAGCAAGTTGCTATCCTGGCTGTTGCTGGCGCCGAGAAGATCATCGAACGTTCCGTGGATGAAGCTGCTAACAGCGACATCGTGGATAAACTTGTCGCTGAACTGTAAGGAGGGAGGGGCTGATGTCTGAATTTGTTACGGTAGCTCGCCCCTACGCCAAAGCAGCTTTTGACTTTGCCGTTGAACACCAAAGTGTAGAGCGCTGGCAGGATATGCTGGCGTTTGCCGCCGAGGTAACCAAGAACGAACAAATGGCAGAGCTTCTCTCTGGCGCGCTGGCGCCGGAAACGCTCGCTGAGTCGTTTATCGCAGTCTGCGGTGAGCAGTTAGACGAAAACGGTCAGAACCTGATTCGGGTGATGGCTGAAAATAATCGTCTGAACGCGCTCCCGGATGTTCTGGAGCAGTTTATTCATCTGCGTGCCGCCAGTGAAGCTACCTCCGAGGTAGAAGTTACGTCGGCAACCGCATTGAGTGAAGAGCAGCTTTCGAAAATCAGCGCCGCGATGGAAAAACGTCTGTCACGCAAAGTGAAGCTGAATTGCAAAATCGATAAGTCTGTAATGGCAGGCGTTATCATCCGGGCGGGTGATATGGTCATTGATGGCAGCGTACGCGGCCGTCTTGAGCGCCTTGCAGACGTCTTGCAGTCTTAAGGGGACTGGAGCATGCAACTGAATTCCACCGAAATCAGCGAACTGATCAAGCAGCGCATTGCTCAGTTCAATGTGGTGAGCGAAGCTCACAACGAAGGTACTATTGTTTCTGTCAGTGACGGTGTTATCCGCATTCACGGCCTGGCCGATTGTATGCAGGGTGAAATGATCTCCCTGCCGGGTAACCGTTACGCTATCGCACTGAACCTGGAGCGCGACTCCGTGGGTGCGGTAGTCATGGGTCCATACGCTGACCTTGCCGAAGGCATGAAGGTTAAATGTACGGGTCGTATCCTGGAAGTTCCGGTTGGCCGCGGTCTGCTGGGACGTGTGGTGAACACCCTGGGTGCGCCAATTGACGGTAAAGGTCCGGTTGATAATGACGGCTTCTCTGCCGTTGAAGCGATTGCGCCGGGCGTTATCGATCGTCAGTCTGTCGATCAGCCGGTGCAGACCGGCTATAAAGCCGTTGACTCCATGATCCCAATCGGTCGTGGTCAGCGTGAACTGATCATCGGTGACCGTCAGACCGGTAAAACCGCGCTGGCTATCGACGCCATCATCAACCAGCGCGATTCCGGTATCAAATGTATCTATGTCGCTATCGGCCAGAAAGCGTCCACCATCTCTAACGTGGTGCGTAAACTGGAAGAACACGGCGCGCTGGCTAACACCATCGTTGTGGTGGCGACCGCGTCCGAATCCGCTGCTCTGCAATATCTGGCGCCGTATGCCGGTTGCGCAATGGGCGAATACTTCCGTGACCGCGGTGAAGATGCGCTGATCATTTACGATGACCTGTCTAAACAGGCTGTTGCTTACCGTCAGATCTCCCTGCTGCTCCGTCGTCCGCCAGGACGTGAAGCATTCCCGGGCGACGTATTCTACCTCCACTCTCGTCTGCTGGAGCGTGCTGCGCGTGTTAACGCCGACTACGTCGAAGCCTTCACCAAAGGTGAAGTGAAAGGGAAAACCGGCTCTCTGACCGCGCTGCCGATTATCGAAACGCAGGCAGGTGACGTTTCCGCGTTCGTTCCGACCAACGTAATTTCCATTACCGATGGTCAGATCTTCCTGGAATCTAACCTGTTTAACGCCGGTATTCGTCCTGCGGTTAACCCGGGTATCTCGGTATCCCGTGTAGGTGGCGCAGCCCAGACCAAGATCATGAAAAAACTGTCCGGTGGTATTCGTACCGCGCTGGCGCAGTATCGTGAACTGGCGGCGTTCTCTCAGTTTGCATCCGACCTTGACGATGCCACCCGTAAACAGCTTGACCACGGTCAGAAAGTGACCGAACTGCTGAAACAGAAACAGTATGCGCCGATGTCCGTCGCGCAGCAGTCTCTGGTTCTGTTCGCAGCAGAACGTGGTTATCTGGCGGATGTCGAACTGGCGAAAATCGGTAGCTTCGAAGCCGCACTGCTGGCTTACGTCGACCGTGATCACGCTCCGCTGATGCAAGAGATCAACCAGTCCGGTGGCTATAACGACGAAATCGAAGGCAAGCTGAAAGGCATCCTCGATTCCTTCAAAGCAACCCAGTCCTGGTAACGTCTGGCGGCTTGCCTTAGGGCAGGCCGTAAGGCATTGAGGAGAAGCTCATGGCCGGCGCAAAAGAGATACGTAGTAAGATCGCAAGCGTCCAGAACACGCAAAAGATCACTAAAGCGATGGAGATGGTCGCCGCTTCCAAAATGCGTAAATCGCAGGATCGCATGGCGGCCAGCCGTCCTTATGCAGAGACCATGCGCAAAGTGATTGGTCACCTTGCGAACGGTAATCTGGAATATAAGCACCCCTACCTGGAAGAGCGCGACGTTAAACGCGTGGGCTACCTGGTAGTGTCGACCGACCGTGGTTTGTGCGGTGGCTTGAACATTAACCTGTTCAAAAAGCTGCTGGCGGATATGAAGGCATGGTCTGATAAAGGCGTTCAGTGCGAACTCGCAATGATCGGCTCTAAGGGCGTGTCATTCTTTAATTCCGTAGGCGGCAACGTTGTCGCTCAGGTGACAGGTATGGGGGATAACCCTTCTCTGTCCGAACTGATCGGTCCGGTTAAAGTGATGTTGCAGGCCTACGACGAAGGCCGTCTGGACAAGCTTTACATTGTCAGCAACAAATTTATTAACACCATGTCTCAGGTGCCGACGATCACTCAACTGCTGCCGCTGCCGGCGTCAGAAGATGATGATCTGAAGCGTAAAGCCTGGGATTACCTGTATGAACCAGACCCGAAAGCGCTGCTGGATACTCTCCTGCGTCGTTATGTGGAGTCTCAGGTTTATCAGGGCGTGGTAGAAAACCTGGCCAGCGAGCAGGCCGCACGAATGGTGGCGATGAAAGCCGCAACCGATAATGGCGGCAGCCTGATTAAAGAGCTGCAGTTGGTATACAACAAAGCTCGTCAGGCCAGCATTACTCAGGAACTCACCGAGATCGTCTCGGGGGCCGCCGCGGTTTAACCAGGTTATTTCGTAGAGGATTTAAGATGGCTACTGGAAAGATTGTCCAGGTAATCGGCGCCGTGGTCGACGTCGAGTTCCCTCAGGATGCCGTACCACGCGTGTACGATGCCCTTGAGGTGCAGAATGGTAATGAGAAGCTGGTGCTGGAAGTTCAGCAGCAGCTTGGCGGCGGTATCGTGCGTACCATCGCGATGGGGTCTTCTGACGGTCTGCGTCGCGGTCTGGATGTAAAAGATCTCGAACACCCGATCGAAGTCCCGGTAGGTAAAGCCACGCTGGGTCGTATCATGAACGTCCTGGGCGAACCGGTCGACATGAAAGGCGAGATCGGCGAAGAAGAGCGTTGGGCGATTCACCGCGCAGCACCTTCCTACGAAGAGTTGTCAAACTCTCAGGAACTGCTGGAAACCGGTATCAAAGTTATCGACCTGATGTGTCCGTTCGCGAAGGGCGGTAAAGTCGGTCTGTTCGGTGGAGCGGGTGTAGGTAAAACCGTAAACATGATGGAGCTTATCCGTAACATCGCGATCGAGCACTCCGGTTACTCTGTGTTTGCGGGCGTAGGTGAACGTACTCGTGAGGGTAACGACTTCTACCACGAAATGACCGACTCCAACGTTATCGATAAAGTATCCCTGGTGTATGGCCAGATGAACGAGCCGCCGGGAAACCGTCTGCGCGTTGCACTGACCGGTCTGACCATGGCGGAGAAATTCCGTGACGAAGGTCGTGACGTACTGCTGTTCGTCGATAACATCTATCGTTACACCCTGGCCGGTACGGAAGTATCCGCACTGCTGGGCCGTATGCCTTCCGCAGTAGGTTACCAGCCGACTCTGGCGGAAGAGATGGGCGTTCTGCAGGAACGTATCACCTCCACCAAAACCGGTTCTATCACCTCCGTACAGGCGGTATACGTACCGGCGGATGACTTGACTGACCCGTCTCCAGCCACCACCTTTGCGCACTTAGATGCAACCGTGGTACTGAGCCGTCAGATCGCATCCCTGGGTATCTACCCGGCCGTTGACCCGCTGGACTCCACCAGCCGTCAGCTGGATCCGCTGGTTGTTGGTCAGGAACACTACGACACCGCGCGTGGCGTTCAGTCCATCCTGCAGCGTTATCAGGAACTGAAAGACATCATCGCCATCCTCGGTATGGATGAACTGTCTGAAGAAGATAAACTGGTGGTAGCACGCGCGCGTAAAATTCAGCGCTTCCTGTCCCAGCCGTTCTTCGTGGCGGAAGTATTTACCGGTTCTCCGGGCAAATACGTCTCCCTGAAAGACACCATCCGTGGCTTTAAAGGCATCATGGAAGGCGAATACGATCACCTGCCGGAGCAGGCGTTCTACATGGTCGGTTCCATCGACGAAGCCGTGGAAAAAGCCAAAAAACTTTAACGCCTTAATCGGAGGGTGATATGGCAATGACTTACCACCTGGATGTCGTCAGCGCGGAGCAACAAATGTTCTCCGGTCTGGTCGAGAAAATCCAGGTTACGGGTAGCGAAGGCGAACTGGGGATTTACCCGGGGCACGCGCCGCTACTCACCGCCATTAAGCCTGGTATGATTCGCATCGTTAAGCAGCACGGTCATGAAGAGTTTATCTATCTGTCCGGCGGCATTCTGGAAGTGCAGCCTGGCAGCGTGACCGTTCTGGCGGATACCGCGATTCGCGGTCAGGATCTCGACGAAGCGCGAGCCCTGGAAGCGAAGCGTAAAGCCGAAGAGCACATTAAGAGCTCGCACGGTGACGTGGATTACGCTCAGGCGTCTGCGGAACTGGCCAAAGCGATCGCTAAACTGCGCGTTATCGAGTTGACCAAAAAAGCGATGTAACACCGGCTTGAAAGCATAAAACCAGTCTGATTGCGGACTGGTTTTTTTTTATCCTCTCAATTTTTATTCGATAAACTAGCAACGACAAAAACAAGCGGCTGAAGGCGACGCGTTTTCAGCGACAGCGCTGTTTTCATTAAATCCTTCTTTCTGTCATTGGCATCTGCACATTGTGCGAAGAAGGGAGGAATGGATGCGTTTTTATTGCATAAAATGAGGGATTATTACTATGTCATTTCAGCCATCCTTTGCGGGTCCACAACCCGACTCAAGGATTGATCGTACTACCTTTATTCGTCGTGCTTATCTTCATCTCGCCGTCGCCATCGTCGGTTTTATCGTATTGAGCGCGGCGTGGAGTTTTATAGGGGTCGGGGAGTATGCGCTTGATGTGCTGCTGGCTGGTGGAAGATATAGCTGGTTGGTTGTTCTCGGCGCTTTTATGCTGGTGGGAATGCTGGCGACCCGTCTGGCGGATAATGCGGGGACTAATCAAACGCAACTTATCGGGCTGGGGATTTATGTGTTGGCAGAATCCCTGATTTTTGCCCCCCTGTTAACGGTGGCGGCGTATATTAACCCGTCGAGCATTGGCGCGGCGGCAATAACGACTCTGTTGCTGGTCGGCGGCCTGACGTTTACCGCTTTTTCTATAAAAAAAGACTTTTCTTTTCTGCGCTCGTTTCTGACTATGGCTGGGTTCATTGCTTTTGGCGCGATTATTGCCAGCGTCATCTGCGGCTTCTCGCTGGGCGTCTGGTTTTCTGCGCTGATGGTACTGCTGTGCGCCGGGTTTATACTTTACGATACTTCTAACATTATTCACCATTACCCTACCGATCGCCCTGCTGGCGCGGCATTACATCTGTTTGCTTCTATCGCGACCATGTTCTGGTATATTTTGCGGATTTTTATGTCGCGTAATTAAGTAAAAAATACGCGCAACGGAAAACCAGCGGCCTCTGTCGCTGGTTTTTGCTTTTCTGACTCCCCTGCGCTTTATTTCGTTATCTTCTTTATTTATGGAGTAAAAAAACAGCAAAAACATCGGACTACGTTGCCAATACGCGGGTGTTTTTACTTTTCAGGAGACAAGAGGCGCGGTAATGAACGAAAATGATTCATTAGCAGGCGGGGATTTTATCCCGGTGAGCGTTTTATCCTTCTTCCATTTTACGATGAAAAAAATGTAGTATTTTCAACGTGAAACAGTATAAATTCGTTCTCAAATTACAGTCAGGACGCGTATGTTAAATAGTGCTATGAGCGTAGTGATCCTTGCCGCAGGTAAAGGCACGCGCATGTATTCCGATATTCCTAAAGTGCTGCACACGCTGGCGGGTAAACCCATGGTGCAGCATGTCATTGATGCAGCTACTAAATTAGGGGCCGCACAGGTTCATCTGGTCTATGGCCACGGTGGCGAGTTGTTAAAACAGACCCTGAAAGATGACAAGCTGAACTGGGTGCTTCAGGCGGAACAGTTGGGTACAGGTCACGCAATGCAGCAGGCCGCGCCCTTCTTTAGCGACGATGAAGATATTTTAATGCTTTACGGCGACGTGCCGCTGATTTCGGTTGAAACCTTACAGCGCCTGCGCGATGCCAAACCGCAGGGTGGTATTGGGTTATTAACCGTGAAGCTGGACGATCCGAGCGGCTATGGCCGTATTACGCGTGAAAACGGTAAAGTGACCGGCATCGTTGAACATAAAGACGCCACTGATGAACAGCGTCAGATCCAGGAAATTAACACCGGTATTCTGATCGCCAACGGCGCGGACCTGAAACGCTGGTTGTCTAAGCTGACTAACAATAATGCGCAGGGTGAATATTATATCACTGATATCATTGCGCTGGCTTATCAGGAAGGACGGGAAATCGCCGCGGTGCATCCGGCTCGCATCAGCGAAACGGACGGCGTGAATAACCGTCTACAGCTTTCTCGTCTGGAGCGTATTTACCAGGCCGAACAGGCGGAGAAACTGCTGTTATCCGGCGTTATGTTGCGCGATCCGGCACGTTTTGATCTCCGCGGCACCCTTCATTGTGGAATGGATGTGGAAATTGACGCTAACGTTATCATCGAAGGTTATGTAACGCTCGGTCACCGCGTGAAGATCGGCGCGGGCTGCATTATTAAAAACAGCGTTATTGGCGATGACTGCGAAATTAGCCCATACAGCGTGGTGGAAGATGCGCATCTGGAAGCGGCCTGCACCATCGGTCCGTTTGCTCGCCTGCGTCCCGGCGCGGAGCTGTTAGCGGGCGCTCACGTCGGCAATTTCGTTGAGATGAAAAAAGCGCGTCTCGGTAAAGGTTCTAAAGCCGGCCATCTGACCTACCTGGGCGATGCGGAAATTGGCGACAACGTGAATATCGGCGCGGGGACCATCACCTGTAACTATGATGGTGCGAACAAATTCAAAACGGTTATTGGCGACGATGTGTTTGTCGGCTCCGATACCCAACTGGTGGCGCCGGTTACTGTTGGTAAAGGGGCCACCATCGCCGCAGGGACTACCGTCACCCGTAACGTAGCTGACAATGAACTGGTATTAAGCCGCGTGCCGCAGGTGCATAAGCAAGGCTGGCAGCGTCCGGTGAAGAAAAAGTGATTTTGTAAGCCGGATAAGCGTCAGCGCCATCCGGCAGACCGGAGATGAGAGGATAAAATAATCCTCCGCTCCATGAGCAGTACTTATAAAAATAACCCCACTCTCTACAAGGCTCGGGGCGCCCGCAACGACGGGCATACAGGTCAGCGACAACGCATGGCGTAATGCCATAATCAGGAAATAAAACTATGTGTGGAATTGTTGGCGCTATCGCGCAGCGTGATGTAGCTGAAATCCTTCTTGAAGGTTTACGTCGTCTGGAATACCGCGGATATGACTCTGCCGGTCTGGCCGTGGTTGATGCAGAAGGTCATATGACCCGCCTGCGTCGCCTCGGTAAAGTCCAGATGCTGGCTCAGGCAGCGGAAGAACATCCTCTGCATGGCGGCACCGGTATTGCTCACACTCGTTGGGCGACGCACGGTGAACCTTCAGAAGCTAACGCGCATCCGCATGTTTCTGAACACATTGTGGTGGTGCATAACGGCATCATCGAAAACCATGAACCGCTGCGTGAAGCGTTAAAAGCGCGTGGCTATACCTTCGTTTCTGAAACCGACACCGAAGTGATTGCACACCTGGTAAACTGGGAACTGAAACAGGGCGGTACTCTGCGTGAGGCTGTTCTGCGTGCTATCCCGCAACTGCGTGGTGCGTACGGTACAGTGATCATGGATACCCGTCACCCGGATACCCTACTGGCTGCACGTTCTGGTAGCCCGCTGGTGATTGGCCTGGGTATGGGCGAAAACTTTATCGCTTCTGACCAGCTGGCGCTGTTGCCAGTGACTCGTCGCTTTATCTTCCTTGAAGAGGGCGATATCGCTGAAATCACTCGCCGTTCGGTAAATATCTTCGATAACACCGGCGCGGAAGTAAAACGTCAGGATATCGAATCCAATCTGCAATATGACGCGGGCGATAAAGGTATTTACCGCCACTACATGCAGAAAGAGATCTACGAACAGCCGAACGCGATCAAAAACACCCTTACCGGGCGCATCAGCCACGGTCAGGTGGATTTAAGCGAGCTGGGACCGAACGCCGATGAACTGCTGTCGAAGGTTGAGCATATTCAGATCCTCGCCTGCGGTACGTCTTACAACTCCGGTATGGTTTCCCGTTACTGGTTTGAATCGCTGGCAGGTATTCCGTGCGACGTTGAAATCGCCTCTGAATTCCGCTATCGCAAATCTGCCGTGCGCCGTAACAGCCTGATGATCACGCTCTCCCAGTCTGGCGAAACGGCAGATACCCTGGCTGGCCTGCGTCTGTCGAAAGAGCTGGGATATTTGGGCTCTCTGGCAATTTGTAACGTGCCGGGATCTTCGCTGGTGCGTGAATCCGATCTGGCGCTGATGACCAATGCCGGAACGGAAATTGGCGTAGCATCTACCAAAGCCTTCACCACCCAGTTAACCGTGCTGTTGATGCTGGTGGCGAAACTGGCGCGTCTGAAAGGTCTGGATGCGTCCATTGAGCATGATATCGTGCATGGCCTACAGGCGCTGCCGAGCCGTATTGAGCAGATGCTGTCGCAGGACAAACGCATCGAGCTGCTTGCAGAAGATTTCTCCGACAAGCATCACGCGCTATTCCTCGGTCGTGGCGATCAATATCCGATTGCGCTCGAAGGCGCGCTGAAGCTGAAAGAGATCTCTTACATTCACGCGGAAGCCTATGCTGCAGGCGAGCTGAAACACGGGCCGTTGGCGCTGATTGACGCCGATATGCCGGTGATTGTGGTGGCGCCGAACAACGAACTGCTGGAGAAACTGAAATCCAACATCGAAGAAGTTCGCGCACGTGGCGGTCAGTTGTACGTCTTCGCCGATCAGGATGCGGGTTTTGTGAGCAGTGACAACATGCACATCATCGAGATGCCGCATGTGGAAGAAGTGATCGCGCCTATCTTCTACACCGTTCCGCTGCAACTGCTGGCGTATCACGTGGCGCTGATTAAAGGCACCGACGTTGACCAGCCGCGTAACCTGGCGAAATCGGTGACGGTAGAGTAAGTACAAATGTTGCACCAGGCAGAAGGCCGTCGACAGACGGCCTTTTTTTGTGCGCTGTGACAGGCGCTGTTCTTTCTCTATGGTGGCTGAAGAGCGACTAAGAGGTGCTACGCCTGCCTGCGCTACGGGCACCCGGTCACATTCTCTTCTTTAAGGCCCTGGCTCAATCCAGGTGGATCGGAAATCAAACCACCCCAGGTTATTCAGGTGGATCCCCCTGGCCCGGTCGGGGCTTTTGAGTCGCATCCAGTGGTGAAAAAGCGGCTGTAGCCAGCCTGAACGGGTGGTTTCCCTGACCAGTTGTTCCGCGCTGATGGTTTCGGCATGCCACTGGGTTTCCCATTGGGCCAGCAGCGCATCATCCCCACCACTGATGGCGTGGCGCAGTAAAGGGGAGCCCAGTAGCCATGTACCGACGTTCCACTCTTCGGGAATGGGGAAATTGACCGTCCCCAGCCAGAGATCCACATTGGCTTTGCCATTCGCCCAGTCATCATAATTCAGCTCAACGCCCTCAAGTAAAATGCCCTGCTGGCGCATGATCTCTTGCATGATATCCAGGAGCATTGGAAATTCAGGGTGCTGATCGTGATAGGCCAGACGCAGTTTTGCGTAGGGCGACGACGAGATAAAAGGTGAACAGGCCGGGCCCGCCTCAATAGTATGAAACCAGGAGGACAGCAGGCTGCCGCCCGGTACCCAGAAGGGGCGAATTGCCTCACTCAGATGCTGGAGTATGGCGTAAGGGCTGAGTGTTTCCCGTAGCCAGCGGCGATGTTCGGCGGTATGCCAGTGCGGGGAGCGGCTGTCGCATAATAAAAAATATCCTCCACGCTCAAGAAACATCTCGCGCAGGTTGTCAGAAGGTTTGCCTGATACCTGGCTAAGCCGTCCGGAAACGTAATCCTCATCGCTCAGGCTGGAGCTGAGCCAGGCTGCCGTGTCGTTATCCGACAGCGATTCCGCCAGGTTGTCTGTCTCCGTTAAATTCGGCCAGATAAAGACCTCCACTTCATCCAGCAGCCCGCGCAGACCGAAATAGTGGTCAAAGGCCTTCATTTGCAGATGAAAGCCATTGTTTTCCACCACCTCATAAGGGCCAGTCCCCACAGGATGTGCCGGGAAATCAGCGCGTTGTGTATGGTCAGGCGGTAGGATCATGGCATCAATATGGCTGAGCAGCAGCGGCAGTCGGTTATCCGGGTGCGCCAGCGTAATTTCAAGGCTCAGCGGCCCGGTGGCCTGAATGGTCTGCAAGTGCGAGAACAGCGGCAGCTTAGCGCTGCGGGTCAGTGAAGCGATAACCGCGTCGATCGTCAGCTCCTGACCATCATGCCAGAGGACGGCGGGGCGCAGATAAAAACGCCAGCGCAGTGGATCAATCTGCCGCCAGTGGTGGGCAAGATCGGCTTCGACTTCACCTTTTTCCTCATTTATGCGCGTCAGGCCGCTAAAAATCTGCCTGACCAGATGCTGTTCAGAGCGACGCAGCGGCGTGCCGGGGCACAGCGACGGCATTGTCCGGTAATAGGGGATGCACAGCCGCTGATAGTCTGCCCGCACGCTATAGCCCAGCTTTGAACGCAGCAGTTGCGCCACCTGGTGCTTATTTTTACCCAGCAGTTGAATGGCCTGATCAACATGACCAGACTCCAGCAACTGCTCCGCCTTTTCGCTTAACAGCTGTTCTGGTTTATAGCGCAGGTGAAGCCGGGCGCGATGCCCACGTCCGGCCTGTGATTGCCAGATGAGCCACTTTGCCTCCTGCATCTGAAGCAACAGATTACGCATATGTCGCCGGGTGCAGAACAACACATCCGCCAGCTCCTGTAGCGTCACGCTAACAGGCTTGTCGCCATAGTGCTGGAGTAGCTTTAAGTATTTTTGTTCAGTGTGCCGGGTTGCCATAAAAGGTGAAATTTCCCTAACGGGAATGAGCAATTTTTAATATCCCCTTTTTAGCCGATGATTTTCTCTATCGCAACTTCTATGAGGATTCATCATGACAAAGCGCATTAATAAAGATACTCAGGTCTGCATGTCCCTGGCGGCACGCCCGAGTAACTTCGGTACACGCTTTCACAACTATCTGTACGAAGCGCTGGATCTCAATTATCTCTACAAAGCCTTTTCGCCGACCGATCTTACGCAGGCCATTAGCGGCGTGCGCGGTCTGGGGATCCGTGGGTGCGCGATCTCTATGCCATTTAAGGAAGCCTGCATTCCGCTGGTGGATGAACTGGATGCTTCCGCTCAGGCCATTCACTCAGTTAATACCATTGTGAATACCAATGGCCATCTGAAGGCGTACAACACCGATTACATTGCAATAGCTCGCTTGCTGGCGAATTACAAGGTCTCTCCCGACCTGGTGTTTGCTTTGCGTGGCAGCGGTGGTATGGCAAAGGCGGTGGCCTGCGCGCTGAAGGATGCGGGGTTTACCCGTGGTTATATTGTCGCGATTGATGAAGCGTCAGGTAAACAACTGGCCGAACTCTATGGCTATGAATGGCGCCCGGATACCGACGGTATTGAAGCCGATTTGTTAATTAACGCCACGCCTATCGGAATGGCTGGCGGTAATGATGCCGACAAACTCTCTTATTCCGAACAGGAAGTGGATAAGGCGAGCGTTATCTTTGATGTGGTGGCGCTACCGCCCGTCACGCCGCTGATCCGCTACGCCCGTGAACGCGGTAAAACCGTGATTACCGGTTCCGAAGTGTTTGCTATTCAGGCCGTGGAGCAATTTGTCCTTTATACCGGGATTCGCCCGGATGACGCGCTATTCCAGAAAGCAGCGGCCTGGTCACGTCTGTAACATTTTTTCCCGCTTTTTCTTTAAATTAAAAGAACAGGGTACCCTACTATGACTAAAAAAATTGTTGCTGTGACGGCCTGTCCGACGGGCGTCGCCCATACCTTTATGGCGGCAGAAGCGTTGGAAATTGAAGCCCGCAAGCGTGGTGACTGGATCAAGGTTGAAACCCGCGGTTCCGTCGGGGCGAAGAACACGCTGACCGCGGAAGAGATAGCGCAAGCGGATGTGGTGATTATCGCGGCGGATATTGAGCTAGATCTGTCAGGCTTTGTTGGCAAAAGACTCTATCGCACCAGTACCGGCGCGGCGCTAAAAAAGAGTGCGCAGGAAATGGATAATGCTTTCAATAGCGCTGAGGTCTATCAGGGGAGTGCCGGGCGCTCTTCTTCAGCTGGTAAAACAGAGCTACCCGGCGTTTATAAGCATTTAATGACCGGTGTATCCCATATGCTTCCTTTGGTGGTGGCGGGAGGATTGTGTATCGCGCTCTCTTTTGTCTTCGGTATCCAGGCCTTCAATGAGCCGGGCACGCTGGCGGCTGCGTTATTTCAAATTGGTGGTAAGGCGGCCTTTGCGCTGATGGTGCCGGTACTGGCTGGGTTTATTGCCTTCTCAATTGCCGATCGTCCGGGCCTGGCCCCGGGGCTTATTGGCGGGATGTTGGCCAGCCAGTGCGGCGCTGGTTTCCTGGGAGGGATTGTGGCCGGTTTTCTGGCTGGTTACAGCGTACGGTTTCTGGCGCAAAATATTAAGCTGCCGGCGTCAATGGAAGCACTTAAGCCTGTGCTGGTTCTGCCGCTACTGTCTACGCTGATTACCGGCCTAATCATGATTTACGTGGTGGGTGGCCCCGTTTCTGCGGTGATGGAAGGGCTGACGACGTTCCTGGGGAATATGACCTCTACGAATGCTATCTTGCTGGGAATGTTGCTGGGCGCAATGCAAGGTTTTGACCTTGGTGGGCCGGTGAATAAAGCTGCGTATACCTTCGGCGTCGGTTTACTGGCTTCTCATTCTTATATGCCAATGGCGGCCATTATGGCGGCAGGGATGGTACCGGCATTAGGAATGGGCGTCGCAACCTGGGCGGCCAGAGCGAAATTCACTGCCTCTGAGCATGAAGCGGGTAACGCATCCTTTATCCTGGGGCTGTGCTTTATCTCTGAAGGGGCGATTCCCTTCGCTGCGCGTGACCCGATGCGCGTCATCCCTTCCACGATGGTCGGTGGCGCAATCGCCGGGGGACTGTCCATGTATTTCGGTTGTACACTGATGGCACCACACGGCGGTCTCTTTGTCCTGGCGATCCCGCATGCGGTAGAACATGTGATGCAGTACCTGCTCTCGATTGCCCTGGGCACGATTGTCTGCGGCCTGATGTACGCGCTGTTGAAACCGTCTGCGGTTGCGCAAACAGTCTAATTCATCTCCCCCTGCAGGCTGGTCTGGTGTCTCCCCGGGCCAGCTTTTTTTATTTCCATTGTCATCAAACCGTCATAATCAAGACATATAACTGTCATCAATTTGTCCTATTTTGCTCATCGTAGCAACTCAAACAACGATTTACCGAAACCGTGCAGGAGACATTATGAAAGTTATGCGTACCACTGTCGCAACTGTTGTCGCCGCGACCTTATCGATGAGCGCGTTCTCTGCCTTTGCAGCAGCAAGCCTGACAGGTGCCGGTGCAACGTTTCCTGCGCCGGTGTATGCCAAATGGGCGGATACCTACCAGAAAGAAACCGGTAACAAAGTCAATTACCAGGGGATAGGCTCTTCCGGCGGCGTGAAACAAATCACCGCGAATACCGTTGATTTTGGCGCTTCCGATGCGCCGCTGTCTGACGAAAAACTGAATCAGGAAGGCCTGTTCCAGTTCCCGACGGTGATCGGCGGCGTGGTGCTGGCGGTGAATATTCCAGGCCTCAAATCCGGCGAACTGGTGCTGGATGGTAAAACGCTGGGTGACATCTACCTCGGTAAAATCAAAAAGTGGGATGATGAAGCCATCACTAAACTGAACCCAGGCGTGAAGCTGCCTTCTCAGAACATCGCTGTGGTGCGTCGCGCTGACGGTTCCGGTACCTCCTTCGTGTTCACCAGTTACCTGGCGAAAGTCAACGACGAGTGGAAATCGAAAGTGGGCGCGGGTTCTACCGTGAACTGGCCAACCGGTCTGGGCGGTAAAGGTAACGACGGCATCGCGGCATTTGTACAGCGTCTGCCAGGCGCTATCGGCTACGTTGAATACGCTTACGCTAAGCAGAACAACCTGGCCTACACCAAACTGGTTTCTGCCGACGGCAAACCGGTAAGCCCGACGGAAGAGAGCTTCTCTAATGCGGCGAAAGGCGCTGACTGGAGCAAAACCTTCGCGCAGGATCTGACCAACCAGAAAGGTGACGATGTGTGGCCAATCACCTCCACCACCTTTATCCTGGTCCACAAAGCGCAGAAGAAACCTGAGCAGGGTGCTGAAGTGTTGAAGTTCTTCGACTGGGCCTACAAAAATGGCGCTAAACAGGCGAATGATCTGGACTACGCCAGCCTGCCGGATAACGTCGTTGAGCAGGTTCGTACTGCCTGGAAGACCAGTATAAAAGACAGCAACGGTAAGGCGCTGTATTAATTAACGAATTGGCGGATGGCGCTACGCTTATCCGCCCTACGGTTTCGACCGCAGGCCCACGTTGTAGGCCGGATAAGCGTAGCGCCATCCGGCAGGGGCAACGTCGTAAAATGCGTTTAATGGAAAGAGTAATTTATGGCTGCAACCAAGCCTGCTTTTAACCCGCCGGGTAAAAAAGGCGACATGATTTTCAGCGCGCTGGTAAAACTGGCTGCGCTGATTGTGCTATTGATGTTGGGCGGTATTATCGTCTCATTGATCATCTCCTCCTGGCCAAGTATTCAGAAATTTGGTTTCTCATTTCTTTGGACTAAGGAATGGGACGCGCCAAACGATATCTACGGCGCGCTGGTGCCCATTTACGGCACGCTGGTGACCTCCTTTATCGCACTGCTGATCGCCGTTCCGGTCAGTTTCGGCATTGCCCTGTTTTTAACCGAGCTGGCGCCAGGCTGGCTAAAGCGTCCGCTTGGCATCGCCATTGAGCTGCTGGCGGCGATCCCCAGTATCGTGTACGGCATGTGGGGGCTGTTTATCTTCGCGCCGCTGTTTGCGACGTACTTCCAGGAGCCGGTCGGTAATATTCTTTCCAACATTCCTTTTGTCGGCGCGCTGTTCTCTGGCCCGGCGTTTGGTATCGGCATTCTGGCGGCGGGCGTCATCCTCGCCATCATGATCATCCCCTACATTGCGGCGGTTATGCGCGACGTCTTCGAGCAAACGCCGGTAATGATGAAAGAGTCCGCTTACGGTATAGGCTGTACTACCTGGGAAGTTATCTGGCGCATCGTGCTACCGTTCACCAAAAATGGCGTGATCGGCGGCATTATGCTGGGGCTGGGCCGTGCTCTGGGTGAAACGATGGCGGTCACTTTTATCATCGGCAACACCTACCAGCTCGACAGCGCGTCGCTGTATATGCCGGGCAACAGCATCACTTCCGCGCTGGCCAACGAATTCGCTGAGGCGGAATCGGGTCTGCACGTGGCAGCGTTGATGGAACTGGGACTGATCCTGTTTGTGATCACCTTTATCGTCCTGGCGGCGTCTAAGTTCATGATTATGCGTCTGGCGAAGAACGAGGGAGCACGTTAATGGCTACGCTTGATATGCAGAACACCGCGCAGCTCGCGGAATCCCGTCGCAAGATGCAGGCGCGTCGCCGCATGAAGAACCGTATCGCACTAACGCTCTCAATGGCGACGATGGCATTTGGCCTGTTCTGGCTGATCTGGATTTTGATGTCCACCATCACCCGTGGTATCGACGGGATGTCGCTGGCGCTGTTTACCGAAATGACGCCGCCGCCGAACACGGCGGGCGGCGGGCTGGCGAACGCCCTGGCAGGGAGTGGATTATTGATTCTCTGGGCTACCGTATTGGGTACGCCGCTGGGGATTATGGCCGGGATCTATCTGGCGGAATATGGCCGTAAATCCTGGCTGGCGGAAATCATTCGCTTTATTAACGACATTCTGCTTTCCGCGCCGTCAATTGTTGTGGGACTGTTTGTTTACACCATCGTGGTGGCACAGATGCAGCACTTCTCCGGTTGGGCTGGGGTGATTGCGCTGGCGCTGTTGCAGGTGCCGATCGTTATCCGTACCACTGAAAACATGCTCAAGTTGGTGCCGGATAGCCTGCGCGAAGCCGCTTATGCGCTGGGTACGCCGAAGTGGAAGATGATCTCCGCGATTACGCTGAAAGCCTCTATCTCCGGCATTATGACCGGTATCCTGCTGGCCATTGCCCGTATTGCCGGGGAAACGGCGCCATTGTTGTTTACCGCGCTCTCGAACCAGTTCTGGAGCACCGACATGATGCAGCCGATCGCCAACCTGCCGGTGACCATCTTTAAATTCGCGATGAGCCCGTTTGCCGAATGGCAACAATTAGCCTGGGCGGGCGTGCTGATTATTACCCTGTGCGTACTGCTGCTGAATATTCTGGCGCGTGTTGTTTTCGCGAAGAAAAAACACGGTTAAAGACATTGTAGGCCTGATAAGCGTAGCGCCATCAGGCATTATTTTACGGCGTGGCGGATGCGGCGCTGGATGAGGAAAAGAGTAAAATGAGTATGGTTGAAACTGCCCCGAGTAAGATTCAGGTTCGTGATTTGAACTTCTACTACGGCAAATTCCATGCCCTGAAGAACATTAATCTGGATATCGCGAAGAATCAGGTAACGGCATTTATCGGGCCATCCGGCTGCGGTAAATCAACGCTACTGCGTACCTTCAATAAAATGTACTCGCTTTATCCGGAGCAGCGCGCGGAAGGTGAAATTCTGCTGGATGGCGACAATATTCTCACCAACACCCAGGATATCGCGCTGCTGCGTGCAAAAGTGGGGATGGTATTCCAGAAGCCGACGCCGTTCCCGATGTCCATCTATGACAATATCGCCTTTGGCGTGCGTCTGTTTGAGAAGCTGTCTCGTGCCGATATGGACGAGCGCGTGCAGTGGGCGTTGACCAAAGCCGCATTATGGAACGAAACCAAAGATAAATTGCACCAGAGCGGGTACTCTCTCTCCGGTGGTCAGCAGCAGCGTCTGTGCATTGCGCGCGGTATCGCCATTCGCCCGGAAGTGTTGCTGCTGGATGAGCCATGTTCAGCTCTGGACCCGATCTCTACCGGGCGTATTGAAGAGCTGATCACCGAGCTGAAACAGGATTACACCGTGGTGATCGTGACCCACAACATGCAGCAGGCGGCACGTTGCTCCGATCATACGGCGTTTATGTACCTGGGCGAGTTGATTGAGTTCAGCAACACGGACGATCTGTTCACCAAGCCCGCGAAGAAACAAACAGAAGACTATATCACCGGTCGTTACGGTTAATTCAGGAGTGCGTAATGGACAGTCTGAACCTTAATAAACATATTTCCGGCCAGTTCAACGCCGAACTGGAAAGCATCCGCACTCAGGTAATGACCATGGGCGGCATGGTGGAGCAGCAGCTTTCTGACGCTATCACCGCCATGCACAACCAGGACAGCGAGCTGGCGAAGCGCGTGGTAGAAGGCGACCATCAGGTTAATATGATGGAAGTCGCCATCGATGAAGCCTGCGTGCGTATTATCGCCAAGCGCCAGCCGACGGCGAGCGATCTGCGTCTGGTGATGGCGATTATCAAAACCATCGCCGAACTGGAGCGCATTGGCGACGTGGCGGATAAAATCTGCCGTACCGCGCTGGAGAAATTCTCCCAGCAGCACCAGCCGCTGTTGGTGAGTCTGGAGTCACTGGGCCGCCACACCGTGCAGATGCTGCACGACGTGCTGGATGCGTTCGCGCGGATGGATCTCGATGAAGCGGTGCGTATCTATCGTGAAGATAAGAAAGTTGACCAGGAATATGAAGGCATCGTGCGTCAGCTGATGACCTACATGATGGAAGACTCGCGCACCATTCCCAGCGTGCTGACCGCGCTGTTCTGCGCGCGCTCTATTGAGCGTATCGGTGACCGTTGCCAGAATATTTGCGAATACATCTTCTACTTCGTGAAGGGGCAAGACTTCCGTCACGTGGGCGGCGATGAGCTGGATAAGCTGCTGGCGGGGAAAGATCCGAAAGAGTAAATCTCATTCTTTTGCCCGGTGGCGCTGCGCTTACCGGGCCTACAGGTACAGATGCTGTAGGCCGGATAAGCGTTAGCGCCATCCGGCATTTCAGTTAACGCGTAATCTCCCACCCGCGCGCTTTCCACAATCCCGGCAACTGCGCCAAATCGGTAAACGTCGTCACGTTAGGGTGATCGATCGGCTTGTTATGCGGATCGGCGCAGAAATAAAACACTTCCATTCCCGCTGCAATTCCTGACTGCGCGCCCGCGCTGGAATCATCCACCAGAATACACTTCTCAACATTGACCTTCATGGCGTTCGCCGCATGGAGCATCAGCGCCGGATCGGGCTTCCAGCGTTGAATATCGTAACCGCTAAACAGCAAATCGGGAAAATAATGCAACATGCCCAGTTTACCCAGCGAATGCTGCATCTTACTGACCGGTCCGTTGGATACCACGCACATAGGCGTCTTAATGCTCTCCAGCAGGGTATTTGCGCCCGCGATCGCTTCCAGTTCGGTATCGAACAGACGCGCCACTTCCGCGCGGTACACCGGCTCCAGAACGTCGCGTCTTAGTGTAACACCGTACTCCTTGCTGATAGTTTCGATAATTTCGTAGAGTTTTACGCCCTTAAAGCGTTTAAATACCGTTTCGAGATCGAGCGTGATGCCAAATTCCTGAAACATTGCGACATAGGCACGCGAGCAAATCACTTCACTATCGACCAGCGTACCGTCGCAATCGAAAAATACCGCTTCTATCATGGACATGATGTTTCCTGTTTAGTCGCCAAACCGTGGACGCGCGCCGCGTTGCGTTAACCATTTTTCTGTGTCATCCCGGCTGTAGCGCAGCGGCCTGACCAGGTTGCCTGTTTTATCGATCACTCCCCAGCGCCCGTTTTTAGCAACGGCGATGAAGTTGATATTGTACCGATAATCTGTATTAGAGACAGTATCGTAGCGAAAGGGAATAATGATGTTTCCTGAAAAATCAAGAAGGCCGTATAAAATCCTGCCGTTCATCCGCTTTCCCGCGACAAACGCATCGGGTCGCTGGTTTATCATCTGTATCGACGAAAATTGCGGCGCAATAATCACATTGCCGTAAGCATCGCCCATGCCGCTTAGCTGAGCGCTATTCTGGTAAGTCGAGAGAAAAACTATGGCGCTGCTTTCGGCTAACTCAATGCTGGAATAGACGGGCGGGTAGATAAATTGCTGCTGGCGGGCGCTATACAAACCGGTATGGTTACCGGTGAACGATGTTGAGACGTAAAACAGATCTGTTTCGCTGTCATAATGCTCAATATAGATTTTTTGCCACGGAATGATTGCCTGCCCAGCGGCGTTGTAGAGTCCACAAAACTCATCCTGACAGATGACGTAAAAGCGCGTTACTGGCAGTCTTAAGCCGTCGGCGCTAAAAGAAACGTCAGATATATCTACCTGGTCAGGTTTTAGCGGTAACGGTACAGGTGCGTTCAGATAAGTTTTTGGTTGAATGGTGTTGATAAGACTCAGAATGGATGAGCCTGCCGCCCCGGATGTTGAAGAAACCAACGCGAGTAAGAAAAACAGACGGGTAAACATAAAAATCCTTTTCATATCCTGGTCGCTGCCTCAGTATTTCCTGTCTCATATCGCTAGTTTAACGTTTACGTAATGCTGAATGAGGGGACGCAATCGTTGCCGTACTAACAAATTGAGTGAAAAAAATTACCACACAACTGCGCCAGGTGTCGCATTTTGGTATAGGATAACGGCGAATTTTCCCTCCTTTCTCCGGAAATTGATAATGAGTCAACAACACACCACCCAGGCTTCTGGTCAGGGTATGCTGGAACGCGTGTTTAAACTGCGCGAACATGGCACGACGGCACGAACCGAAGTGATCGCCGGTTTTACCACTTTCCTGACGATGGTTTATATCGTTTTTGTTAACCCGCAAATTCTGGGCGTAGCTGGCATGGACACCAGCGCCGTCTTTGTGACCACCTGTCTGATTGCAGCCTTTGGCAGCATTCTGATGGGTCTGTTCGCTAACCTGCCGGTGGCGCTGGCGCCCGCGATGGGGCTGAATGCGTTCTTTGCCTTCGTGGTTGTGCAGGCAATGGGACTGCCGTGGCAGGTAGGCATGGGCGCCATTTTCTGGGGCGCTGTTGGTCTTTTATTGCTGACTATCTTCCGTGTGCGTTACTGGATGATCGCCAACATTCCGGTCAGCCTGCGCGTGGGCATCACCAGCGGCATCGGCCTGTTTATCGGCATGATGGGGCTAAAAAACGCCGGCGTGATCGTCGCTAACCCGGAAACGCTGGTCAGCATCGGCAACCTGACCTCGCACAGCGTGCTGCTGGGGGTTCTCGGATTCTTTATTATTGCGATTCTCGCTTCGCGCAACATTCATGCGGCGGTGCTGGTGTCCATCATCGTCACGACGCTGCTTGGCTGGATGATGGGCGATGTGCACTACAACGGCATTGTCTCCGCGCCGCCAAGCGTCACCAGCGTGGTAGGGCATGTCGATTTGGCAGGCTCGTTCAATCTTGGCCTGGCGGGGGTTATTTTCTCCTTCATGTTGGTAAACCTGTTTGACTCCTCCGGTACGCTGATTGGCGTGACCGATAAAGCCGGCCTGGCGGATGCGAAAGGCAAATTCCCGCGCATGAAGCAGGCGCTGTTTGTTGATAGTATCTCTTCCGTCACTGGCGCATTTGTCGGAACGTCTTCTGTGACCGCTTATATTGAATCCTCTTCCGGCGTTTCGGTGGGCGGTCGCACCGGTTTGACGGCGGTGGTGGTCGGTATTTTGTTCCTGCTGGTTATCTTCCTGTCGCCGCTGGCGGGCATGGTGCCGCCTTACGCAGCGGCGGGCGCGCTGATTTACGTCGGTGTGCTGATGACCTCCAGCCTGGCGCGGGTAAACTGGCAGGATTTAACCGAATCGGTCCCGGCGTTTATTACGGCGGTAATGATGCCGTTTAGCTTCTCGATCACCGAAGGTATCGCGCTGGGCTTTATCTCTTACTGCGTGATGAAAATCGGTACCGGTCGCCTGCGCGACCTTAGCCCGTGCGTAGTGATTGTCGCGCTGTTATTCGTGCTGAAGATTGTGTTTATTGACGGCCACTAAGAACAACGAAATGGGCGGTAAAACCGCCCATTAACGTATAGAAACATGGACAAAATATTTATTCATCTCCCCAAACATTTAATTCGTTATGAAACAGGCCAGGCTATCGATTCCCTGGCTCAGCGTTTCAGCCTGCCTAATGAATCTTGCATGCAAGATTGGCCAATCGAGGTTGCGGATAATCGACGGTTGGATGAGTTTTTATCGGCTTATAGCGAATGCAACGATGATGAATGCTTTGTGTTAATGATAATACTTCTTGAATGTATAGATAACTTTGGTGAGCAGTACCATAAGCATCCTTCCTGGCCAGTAATCTATGACTTACTGGATAAACATATCACCAGACATATCTATACAGTGTGGTATTGGTCATGTACGGACTGTAAGGATGAAGAGTTGGAAGATGCTTTTTACATCACATCGGATATGCGTGCTTTACTAAAAAAGCACGCGTATTTACTACGGTGATAATCCTCAGTGTTTCACCCGCTGAATAAACTCGCCAAATGCGGTCAACTGACCGGTCAAATGATCTAACGTTCCCTGATCCACCACTTCTCCAGTCTGCGGGTCGACTTTATTCTGAATCACGCCGCCCATAAACTCCGGTTTGTTCATCACCATCGCATCAAGGAACACCAGAATCTGGCGCAGATGATACTGGCAGCGCGCGCCGCCAATCGCCCCCATTGAGCTGGTCTGGATAAGAACGGGCTTACCCGCCAGCGGCTGCTCAGGCAGACGGGATAGCCAGTCGATGGCATTCTTCAGGCCGCCGGGAACGGAATAGTTATATTCCGGCGTCACAATGACGACGCCGTCGGCGTTGCGAATCTGCTCCGCCAGCGCCTCTACGCTGGCTGGAAATCCCTCTTCCTGCTGGATATCGGCGTCATACAGCGGAATATCCCCGATCGAAGGCAGCGGCGATACCGTCATTCCTGCCGGCGCGACTTTAGGCAGCGTACGCGCCACCATCCCGTTAAAGGAACCTTTGCGTAAACTTCCCAGCAATGTAACCACATTCAGCGTTTCAGACATACGTGCCCCTTTTTTCATTATGAACGATTAAGCGTATACGATTTGGCGGCGGGGAGTTGGGCGAATCGCATCAGACGACCGGTTGGCTCATTGGCGCGCGTCTGGATATCGGGCAGGCTTTTCCAGCCCAGTTTGCCATCGAACTCCCACACTTTTAATTTTTCTATCGCTGGCGTAACGGTTACGGACCATACCAGCACATCTTCCGCATCGCACACGGCTTCAAGCTGCGTGACATGCGCGCACTTCAGGCGTCCGGCAACGGGTAAAAGTTGCAGCTCCCGCGGATCGTCATTCATGACATCGCCGGTGAGTTTTAACACGCTCTGGCGCAATGTGATGAGTTGCGCTCGCGCTTCGTTGGGATCGTTTTGATTGGATACCCATAAGTTTTCATTACGGGAGAAAGGGTGGCGTTCGAGCGAATGCGGATGGTGAAAGCCGCGGGAGGTGCGCTGTAATTCCATATCCAGCCCGCACTCTCCTTCGGTGGTCAACGCCACGCCAACCATATTTCCGGCGTAGGAGATAGAAAAACCTGGCAGATTTTTGTCACGAAACGCGGGTTTACCTTTCGCCTGAATAATGATTTCCGGCAGCTCGCTAATTCCGTACAGCATAAACATCAGTTCGGCAAGAAGGCCTCTGGAGGCAAGAAAACGCGTTCGTCGGTGAGCAGGCAGGTTTCTGGCTTCAATATGGCAAGACGAAGAGAGACGAATTGAAACCAACTGTCCCTCCGTAAGTATCCCTCTGGCAAAGTGAGTCGCCATTTTTCGCTCCGTGATTAATGGGCCGTGATAATGACGAGAGTAACATTAACGTAAATTATGGACAGGTTTTACGCTCTAAAAATTCAATTTCAGAAGGTTCTTTAATCAGACGGTGACATTTCTGGTAAGAGGAAGGTTAATTTATCAACGCAGGTGGTCAGATAAGGCGACGGCAGAGCGTGTTGATAGCCTGTCGTAGCCACACAATTTTGGGATTATGACTATTACGTTTGTGCCATAATAGGGTAAACGGCACCATCAGCTTTTCCCGCTGTTGCGCATCAAAAGGCAGGGGGCGCGCCACTAACGGTAGCTGGTGGAGCTGATTGTAGTGCTGGCAATAGCGCGGCGCGGTTGCTATCAGGGTGTGATCCGGCTGGGCGGCCATAAAGAGCGACTGCTCGAACCCCGGCAGGCTCAAGGCAATATGGCGTTTGCGTCCCATTTCTTGCAGGACATCATCCAGCGCCCAGGTATCGCTTAGCTCCCAGCAAATACTGATATGCGGGTAGCGCAGAAAAGTGTCCAGATCCCACGCTTCGCGCAGCGCCGGATGATCTTCCCGCAGCCAGACCCACGGCAAATCGCTAAACAGTACCTCAAAATCAATCGCGAGCGGCAACAGACTGAGCAATTCTCGCGAGCGGGGATGGCTTTCGCGTCCGGTAAATCCGATATCAACTTCCCCGCGCGTAATCGCCTCCAGCGAGTCATAATCCCAGTTGCGAACCTTAATGGTAGCCTGCGGATAGCGCTGATAAATCTGCTGCGACAGTGAATTAAACATAATCATCATCAGCGGCGACTCTGCTGCCAACTCAAATTTTAAACCGCGCGGCGTTTGATGATGCGGTTTATCAAGCAGTTGATTCCCCATCTGCATCCAGTCCGCCAGACTTTGCTCCATACTGACCATCAGCGGCGTCGGCGCCAGGCCCAGCGGCGTATTGACGAACAGCGGATCGTCAAACCATGCCCGGAGTTTCGCCAGCGATTTGCTGACCGCCGAGGGCGTTACGTTCATCCGTTTTGCAGCTTTAGTGACGCTGCGCTCCTGCATGAGTAACTGTAGGCATAACAGCAAATTAAGGTCGAGATTGGTAAGGGATTTCTTCATGCTCGGCTACGGACCTGTTGGGCGTGACGGAGAAGATCAGCAGAATACTCACTATGCTACAACCAATCAGAATCCCGATCAGCATATTCATCGCGCTGATACCGAGTATTGCCGCCAGCCAAATCCACAGTGATGAACCGCAAACCTGCGCGATACCCAGCGTGGAACTGGCCACTCCGGCGCGCAGCGAAAACGGCCCCAGCGCCTGGCTCATCGCGACGCCAAAACCAACCGAGAATCCGGCGCAGATAAGCGTCAGGCCAAAGAGCGTGACGGTATTGGTATAAGCAAGGCTTAACGTCATGCCAGCCGTCAAAAACAGCCCCTGTGAGACGAGCATTAAGGTTCGCGGCTTAAATAACCCAAGCGCAAAAGGGGTAGAAAAAGAGACGACCATGCTGACGCCTGCGGTGAGCGCCATGGTAATGGCATAGTCGCCACGGCTAAATCCCATCACCTCCATCAGCAGCACTGGAGAGGCATTGACGAAGGTCAGGATCACCGACACGCTAAGGGTGGTGATCGCCAGTCGACTAACGAAAAAACGGTTAACCAGCGACTCGGCGGCGGGCGACGATCGTGATAAATCGCGTGGAGCCAGCCTTGCCGGGCGCGTCTCGCGCAGGATAAACAG
This sequence comes from Salmonella sp. NW1250, assembly GCF_051812965.1. Lineage (NCBI taxonomy): Bacteria > Pseudomonadati > Pseudomonadota > Gammaproteobacteria > Enterobacterales > Enterobacteriaceae > Salmonella > Salmonella sp. NW1250. Next base: position 46,566 of record NZ_JAMNDD010000018.1, read on the forward strand.
TGATAACAGGCCCACAATAATGCCCATCGCGGACATCGTATAGAACAGACTTTGCCAGGGGAAACGAAGCATAATCAAATGCCCCATCACCGGGGCGAGTACCGGCACAATACAGGTAATCCCATTCAATAATGACAGCACTTTCGCCCGACGATGCTCGTCGAGCGTGTCGCGCAGAATGGCGAACGCCACCACATAGCAGCCGCCTGCGCCTACTCCCTGAAGAAAACGTCCACTCAGAAATAGCGAGCCTTCCGACGCCCGTGAACAAAGCAGTGAGGCCATCATAAAGACGAGTGCGCCGACGATCGCGACCGGCTTGCGGCCTGACTGGTCGGCTATCTTCCCGGCAAACAGCATGGCCGTCGCCATTCCGGCCAGGTAAACGGAGAAGGCGATATGCAACTGCGCCTCGCTGGCGTTCAGATCGGCGGCTATACGCGGTAAACCGACCAGATACATATCAATACCGGCAGGATAGAGTAAAACCAGGGCAAAACTACACAGTAGAAAACGTTTCATAGCGGCCTCGCGAAAAGTGTGGCGCTAAGAATACGGGGCGACGTTGCGCGAGACGAGTTGCCATTTGGACAACAGTGATTTCCTCATGGGAAATCATTGCTGCCGGATGGCGGCATAAACGCCTTATCCGGCTTACGGGTTTTGTAGGCCCGGTAAGCATCGCGCCACCGGGCAACACAACGTTATTTACCAATACAGAAGCTGGAGAAAATCCGTCCCAGCAGGTCGTCGGAGGTAAACTCGCCGGTAATCTCGCTTAAGCTTTGCTGCGCCAGGCGCAACTCTTCCGCCAGCAGTTCCCCCGCCCATGCGCCTAATAGCTGCGCTTTGCCCTGCTCAAGGTGTTCAGCGGCTTCCGCCAGCGCCTGTAGGTGACGGCGACGGGCCAGGAAGCCGCCTTCCATATTGGTATCAAACCCCATGCTCTGCTTGAGGTGGTTACGCAACACGTCGACGCCTTCGCCGGTACGCGCCGAGAGGCGAACCAGTGAGTGACCGTTTACTTCACTAATACCCAACGTTTCGCCGGTGATATCCGCCTTGTTACGTACCACGGTAATCGGTAGATTTTTGGGCAGACGGGCGATAAAGTCCGGCCAGATGTCGGCAGGGTCAACGGCGTCCGTCGTGGTGCCATCCACCATAAACAGCACGCGATCGGCCTGTTCAATCTCCTGCCAGGCGCGTTCGATGCCGATACGCTCAACTTCGTCGCTGGCGTCGCGCAGTCCGGCGGTATCGATGATATGCAGCGGCATCCCGTCGATGTGAATATGCTCGCGCAACACGTCGCGCGTGGTACCGGCGATATCGGTAACAATGGCCGCTTCACGGCCTGCCAGCGCATTCAGCAGGCTGGATTTCCCGGCATTCGGGCGTCCGGCAATCACTACCTTCATCCCTTCGCGCAGCAGGCTGCCCTGGCGCGCTTCGGTTCGCACGGCGTCAAGATCGGCGATGACGCCATTGAGCTGCGCTTCAATTTTGCCGTCAGAGAGAAAGTCGATCTCCTCATCCGGAAAATCGATAGCCGCTTCGACGTAGATTCGCAGGTGAGTAAGTGCTTCCACAAGGTGGTTAACGCGGGCGGAAAATGCCCCCTGTAACGAGTTTAGCGCCGAACGCGCCGCCTGTTCGGAACTGGCATCGATCAGGTCGGCAATGGCTTCCGCCTGGGCTAAATCGAGCTTATCGTTGAGGAACGCTCGCTCGGAGAACTCGCCCGGTCGGGCAATGCGCACGCCTGGAAGCGTCAGGATACGTTTTAATAGCAGGTCCAGGATCACCGGACCGCCGTGCCCTTGTAGCTCCAGCACATCTTCACCGGTGAAGGAGTTCGGGCCGGGGAACCACAGCGCAATACCCTGATCCAGCGCGCTGCCGTCAACGTCTTTAAACGGCAGGTAGTCGGCATAGCGCGGCTTCGGCAGCTTGCCCAGCACCTCTTGCGCAACGTCGCGCGCTTTCAGACCAGAGATACGCAGGATACCCACGCCACCGCGTCCCGGTGGGGTTGCCTGGGCGACGATAGTGTCGTTATGGCTCATGGTTAGTCTCAACTTTGTTGCAATAAAAAAGGCGGTCATATGACCGCCTTTTGATTGTAGGCCTGATAAGCGTTAGCGCCATCAGGCTGACCGGCGCGCCTTGCCGGATGGCGGCTTCGCCTTATCCGGCCTACACCGAATCAGGATTTTTTCTTCTCGCGGCTATGCAGGCCACGCTTCTCCAGACCACGGTAAATCAGCTGCTGCTGAATGATGGTGACCAGGTTGCTGACGATATAGTACAGCACCAGACCTGACGGGAACCACAGGAAGAACACCGTAAAGATGACCGGCATAAAGGTCATGATCTTCTGCTGCATCGGGTCGGTCACGGTGGTCGGCGACATCTTCTGAATGAAGAACATCGTTACGCCCATCAGGATCGGCAGAATGTAGTACGGGTCCTGTGCGGACAGGTCATGAATCCACAGCGCGAACGGCGCATGACGCAGTTCAATGGAACCCATCAGCATGTAGTACAACGCCAGGAAGATAGGCATCTGGATGATCAGCGGGAAGCAGCCGCCCAGCGGGTTAACCTTCTCCGCTTTGTACAGGGCCATCATCTCCTGGCTTTGGCGCTGTTTATCATCGCCAAGACGTTCGCGCATCGCCTGAATTTTCGGCTGCAGCATACGCATCTTCGCCATTGACGTGTACTGCGCTTTGGTCAGCGGGTACATGATACCGCGAACGATAAAGGTAATGATGATAATGGAGAAGCCCCAGTTGCCCACAAAGCTGTGGATCCACTTCAGCAACTTGAACAGCGGCTGAGAGATGAACCACAACCAGCCGTAGTCCACGGTCAAATCCAGGTGCGGTGCAACAGCCGCCATTTTATCCTGAATTTCCGGGCCGACCCACAGGGTGCTGGTCATCGCGCCAGTCTGGCCTGGCTGTACCAGTACCGGCTGCGCTTTATAGCCGATAGCGACAATGCCGTTACCCAGATTGGCGGTGTAGAAATTGTTGGTGCCGTCGTTACGCGGAATCCATGCGGTAGCGAAATACTGCTGCAACATTGCCACCCAACCGCCTTTGGAGCTGACGTTGAGGTTTTCGTTATCGGCAATAGTGTCGAATTTGTATTTCTCATACTTCTCATCCGGCGTGGAGTACGCTGCGCCGCGGAACGTATGCAACGCAAAGTTGCTGCTGCCGGTGTCGCGATGAGGAGGCAGGTTGACGGATTGTTTTAACTGACCAAAGGTGGAGACTTCCAGCGGTTTTTCGCCGGTGTTCTGCACGCTATAGTTCACGTTAACCGCATAATCGCCACGCTTAAAGACAAACGTTTTGGTAAACGTGTTGCCTGCGGCGTCAGTATAAGTCATCGGAACCTGCAGTTCGTTCTGACCGTCGGCCAGTACAAACGCCTCTTTCTCGACGTTGTACAGCGGACGCGGGCCGTTCGCCGGGTTATCCGGGCCGTCGCGGCCTGTCAGGCCGCTTTGCGCCTGATAGATAAACTGCGGGGTGGTTTCCAGCAGCTGGAACGGTTCGTTGGAACCCAGTTCTTTCGGGTAAGCCGGGAGCAAGGCCTGCTCGACATCACCACCACGGGTGTTGATAGTCAAATCAAGCACATCGGTTTTCACCGTAATCATTTTCCCCTGGCCACTGGCTGGTACGCCCTGGTCGGCGGCGCTACCCGCTGCGGTGGTCGTTGTCTGCGTGGTCTGTTGAGTCTGAGGTTGCGGATTTTTATCCTGCTCCCAGGCTTGCCAGATCATGAAAGACACGAACAGCAAAGCGATGACTAAAAGATTGCGTTGCGAATCCATCGTTAGTGTTCTCTGGTATCAAATGGTCCGGGCGGGACGGGATCGTCACCACCAGGGTGTAAAGGGTGGCATTTTAATACGCGTTTCACCGTCAACCAACTGCCTTTTATCACTCCAAACCTGCGCAATGCCTCAATTCCGTAGCTTGAGCACGTTGGCGTGAAACGACAATGCGGCCCAAGCAGCGGACTGATCAGGCGTTGATAGACCCGAATAAGGGCTATCAGGACCCGCGAGCCAGGCGACAGTGGCGGCGCCATAATTTTTCCAACGCTTCCGAGAGAGCACGGTTATCGAGGTCGGCAACCCCTTTTTTCGCCACCACCACGAAATCCATTGCAGGAAGTTCATGCTGGCGCAGACGGAAGCTTTCACGCGTCAGACGTTTAATCCGGTTGCGTTCATGCGCACGTCGAACATTTTTCTTGGCGACGGTAAGACCGATACGGGGATGCCCCAGCGAATTCAGGCGGCCGAGGATGGTGATTTGCGGCGTGCCAGCCCGTTGAGGTTGCTGGAAGACGAATGTGAAATGAGCGGGAGTTAACAAACGTAACTCCCTGGGAAATGCGAGCTTAACCACTCAGGGGTTAGCTTTATTACTTGGAAACGGTCAGACGAGCGCGGCCTTTAGCACGACGACGTGCCAGAACCTGACGACCATTTTTAGTAGCCATACGAGCACGGAAGCCGTGAGAACGGTTGCGCTTCAGTACAGACGGTTGAAAAGTGCGTTTCATGGCGATTTCTACCTAAACTTGAATAAATTCACTGACTTTTGCGTATACCCGAACAAACTTTGAACGACTTACGCCACAGTGTGGGTGATTAAAGAGGCCGGATTGTAATAATTGTACACTCCGGAGTCAATTCTCTTTCCTTATTTTCCCGCGATTTTCCACGCCTTTTTGTGCGGAAAATAAGCAGCGTTGACGCCATATGACGGGCATTGCGCGACGGGTGGAGAATTATACGGACTGCCAGGTAAAGCGCAAGGATCGCCCTGGATCTTTATGCGATCTTTTAGGCGTCTGCTCACCTTTACCTATTAATTTTTTCAATATGCGCGCGAAAGCGTACAGGAGTTCCCCAGGATCGATTACACTTATCCTTTCCTGGAAAGTCCTGTGGATAAATAGGGAAGAATCTGTGAGAAACAGAAGATCTCTTGCTCAGTTTAGGCTATGATCCGCGGTCCTGATCGTTTCAAACGATCCTGGTCAGGCATGAACACGAAATCTTTCAGACTGCGTGAAGTCGCGATCGTTTGAAAGATCCGTGAAAACCGCAGACAGCGGTTCGTGCGTCACCCTTCATGCAGGGTCTTATCGACGTGCGCCAACAATCATTAATGTATCAGCCTTTGTCATTTATCGACTTTTGTTCGAGTGGAGTCCGCCGTGTCACTTTCGCTTTGGCAGCAGTGTCTTGCCCGATTGCAGGATGAGTTACCAGCCACAGAATTCAGTATGTGGATACGCCCGTTGCAGGCGGAACTGAGCGATAACACGCTGGCTTTGTATGCGCCAAACCGTTTTGTGCTCGATTGGGTAAGAGATAAGTACCTCAACAATATCAATGGATTACTCAACACATTCTGCGGCGCGGATGCCCCACAACTGCGTTTTGAAGTGGGAACAAAGCCCGTTACGCAAACGCTAAAAACGCCTGTGCATAACGTTGTCGCGCCTGCGCAGACAACGACGGCGCAGCCGCAGCGCGTAGCGCCTGCGGCCCGTTCTGGCTGGGATAACGTACCAGCGCCGGCGGAGCCGACCTACCGCTCCAACGTCAATGTAAAACATACATTTGATAACTTCGTCGAAGGTAAATCCAACCAACTGGCGCGCGCGGCGGCACGTCAGGTGGCGGATAATCCTGGCGGCGCTTATAACCCGTTATTCCTCTATGGCGGCACCGGTCTGGGTAAAACTCACCTGCTGCACGCGGTGGGTAACGGCATTATGGCGCGTAAACCCAACGCGAAAGTCGTGTATATGCACTCCGAGCGCTTTGTGCAGGACATGGTAAAAGCCCTGCAAAATAACGCCATCGAAGAGTTTAAACGCTACTACCGCTCCGTTGACGCATTGCTGATCGACGATATTCAATTCTTCGCCAATAAAGAACGATCCCAGGAAGAGTTTTTCCACACCTTTAACGCTCTGCTGGAAGGCAATCAGCAGATCATTTTGACGTCGGATCGCTATCCGAAAGAGATCAACGGCGTTGAGGATCGTCTCAAGTCCCGCTTTGGTTGGGGGCTAACAGTGGCGATCGAACCGCCAGAACTGGAAACCCGCGTGGCGATCCTGATGAAAAAAGCGGACGAAAATGATATTCGTCTGCCAGGCGAGGTCGCGTTCTTTATCGCCAAGCGTCTACGCTCTAACGTACGTGAACTGGAAGGCGCGCTGAACCGGGTGATCGCCAATGCCAACTTTACCGGCCGGGCGATTACTATCGACTTTGTGCGCGAAGCGCTGCGCGATTTACTGGCGTTGCAGGAAAAACTGGTCACCATCGACAATATTCAGAAGACGGTGGCGGAGTATTACAAAATCAAAATTGCGGATCTGCTTTCTAAGCGTCGATCTCGCTCGGTAGCACGTCCGCGCCAGATGGCTATGGCGCTGGCAAAAGAGCTCACCAACCACAGTCTGCCGGAAATCGGCGATGCGTTTGGCGGGCGCGACCACACTACCGTACTTCATGCCTGTCGTAAAATTGAGCAACTGCGTGAAGAAAGCCACGATATCAAAGAAGATTTTTCGAATTTAATCAGAACACTATCGTCGTGATCCTATGAAATTTACCGTTGAACGTGAACATTTATTAAAACCGCTTCAGCAGGTCAGCGGCCCGCTGGGCGGTCGTCCTACGCTGCCGATTCTCGGTAACCTGCTCCTCCAGGTAGCGGACGGTACGCTTTCTCTGACCGGCACCGATCTTGAAATGGAGATGGTCGCGCGCGTTACGCTTTCTCAGCCGCATGAGCCGGGCGCCACTACCGTGCCGGCGCGGAAATTCTTTGATATCTGCCGCGGCCTGCCGGAGGGCGCGGAGATTGCCGTTCAGTTGGAAGGCGATCGGATGCTGGTGCGTTCTGGCCGTAGCCGCTTCTCGCTGTCTACGCTGCCTGCCGCCGATTTCCCGAATCTTGACGACTGGCAAAGCGAAGTTGAATTTACGCTGCCGCAGGCCACGATGAAGCGCCTGATTGAAGCGACCCAGTTTTCGATGGCTCATCAGGATGTGCGCTATTACTTAAACGGTATGCTGTTTGAAACGGAAGGTAGCGAACTGCGCACTGTCGCGACCGACGGCCACCGTCTGGCGGTGTGCTCAATGCCGCTGGAAGCGTCTTTACCCAGCCACTCGGTGATTGTGCCGCGTAAAGGCGTGATTGAACTGATGCGTATGCTCGACGGCGGCGAAAACCCGCTGCGCGTGCAGATCGGCAGTAATAATATCCGCGCGCACGTCGGCGACTTTATCTTTACCTCGAAGCTGGTGGATGGTCGCTTCCCGGATTACCGTCGCGTTCTGCCGAAGAATCCGGATAAACATCTGGAAGCGGGCTGCGATATCCTCAAGCAGGCGTTTGCCCGCGCGGCAATCCTCTCGAATGAGAAATTCCGCGGCGTGCGTCTGTACGTCAGTGAGAATCAGCTCAAAATCACCGCCAATAACCCGGAGCAGGAAGAAGCGGAAGAGATTCTGGACGTGAGCTACGGCGGGACGGAGATGGAAATCGGCTTTAACGTCAGTTACGTGCTGGACGTGCTCAATGCGCTGAAGTGCGAAACCGTGCGCATTATGCTGACGGATTCCGTATCGAGCGTACAGATTGAGGATGCGGCGTCACAGAGTGCTGCCTACGTTGTTATGCCAATGAGGCTGTAGAATCTGAAAAGGGGCTGGTTTACTTGCCATTTCGCCTCCCGGCAGTGCTCGAAATGCTCACGTACTTCGTGTACGCTCCGCTTTCTGCGCGCTGGCGGTAGACGAACTGGCTGCGACACACACGCCCCTGGACGAATGTACTAATATATGTCACTGACGCGCCTTTTAATCAAAGACTTCCGCAACATAGAAAATGCGGATCTCGCTTTATCCCCCGGCTTTAACTTCCTGGTTGGCGCCAACGGCAGCGGCAAAACCAGCGTGTTGGAAGCTATCTATACGCTTGGCCACGGTCGGGCGTTTCGCAGTTTGCAGCCTGGCCGCGTGATTCGTCATGAGCAGGAAGCGTTTGTTCTTCACGGGCGCCTGCAGGGCGAAGAGCGTGAGACGTCGATTGGCTTAACCAAAGATAAGCAGGGCGACAGCAAAGTCCGTATCGATGGTACCGACGGTCACAAGATCGCGGAGCTGGCGCATTTAATGCCGATGCAGTTGATTACGCCGGAGGGGTTTACTTTACTCAACGGCGGCCCCAAATACAGAAGAGCGTTCCTTGACTGGGGATGCTTTCACAACGAAGCCGGATTCTTCACCGCCTGGAGCAACCTGAAACGATTGCTGAAACAGCGTAATGCTGCGCTGCGCCAGGTGAGTCGTTATGAGCAATTGCGCCCGTGGGATAAAGAGCTGATTCCGCTGGCGGAACAAATTAGTACCTGGCGGGCGGAGTACAGTAGCGCTATCGCACAGGACATGGCGGATACCTGTCAGCAGTTTTTACCTGAATTTTCCCTGACGTTCTCTTTCCAGCGCGGCTGGGAGAAAGAGACAGACTATGCGGACGTGCTGGAGCGAAGCTTTGAGCGTGACCGTATGTTGACCTACACCGCGCACGGGCCGCATAAAGCGGACTTTCGCATTCGCGCCGACGGCGCGCCGGTGGAAGATACCCTGTCGCGCGGGCAGCTAAAGTTATTGATGTGCGCCTTACGTCTGGCGCAGGGCGAGTTCCTCACCCGCGAAAGCGGGCGGCGCTGCCTGTACCTGATAGATGATTTTGCCTCTGAACTTGACGATGCGCGTCGCGGACTGCTGGCCAGCCGCTTAAAAGCCACGCAATCGCAGGTCTTTGTCAGCGCAATTAGCGCTGAACACGTTATAGACATGTCGGATGAAAATTCGAAGATGTTTACCGTGGAAAAGGGTAAAATAACGGATTAACCCAAGATTAAATGAGCGAGAAACGTTGATGTCGAATTCTTATGACTCCTCCAGTATCAAAGTCCTGAAAGGGCTGGATGCGGTGCGTAAGCGCCCGGGTATGTATATCGGCGACACGGATGACGGCACCGGTCTGCACCACATGGTATTCGAGGTGGTAGATAACGCTATCGACGAAGCGCTCGCAGGTCACTGTAAAGATATCGTCGTGACTATTCACGCCGATAATTCCGTGTCCGTAACGGATGATGGCCGTGGCATTCCGACCGGGATTCACCCGGAAGAAGGCGTCTCGGCGGCGGAAGTGATCATGACCGTTCTGCACGCGGGCGGTAAATTTGACGATAACTCCTATAAAGTCTCCGGCGGTCTGCACGGCGTGGGCGTCTCGGTAGTCAACGCTCTGTCGCAAAAACTGGAACTGGTTATCCAGCGAGATGGCAAAATTCACCGTCAGATCTACGAGCACGGCGTGCCGCAGGCACCCCTGGCCGTCACTGGCGATACCGATAAAACCGGCACGATGGTACGTTTCTGGCCGAGCCACGAAACCTTCACCAACGTCACTGAATTTGAATATGAGATCCTGGCGAAACGCCTGCGTGAACTGTCATTCCTGAACTCAGGCGTCTCCATCCGCCTGCGCGACAAGCGCGATGGCAAAGAAGATCATTTCCACTACGAAGGCGGCATCAAGGCGTTTGTTGAATATCTGAACAAGAATAAAACGCCGATCCACCCGAATATCTTCTACTTCTCCACCGAAAAAGACGGTATCGGCGTGGAAGTAGCGCTGCAGTGGAACGACGGTTTCCAGGAAAACATCTACTGCTTTACCAACAACATTCCGCAGCGCGACGGCGGTACCCACCTGGCAGGCTTCCGTGCGGCGATGACCCGTACGCTGAACGCCTATATGGACAAAGAAGGTTACAGCAAAAAAGCTAAAGTCAGCGCTACCGGCGATGATGCCCGTGAAGGTCTGATTGCGGTGGTTTCCGTAAAAGTACCGGACCCGAAATTCTCCTCACAGACCAAAGATAAGCTGGTCTCTTCCGAGGTGAAATCGGCGGTAGAACAGCAGATGAACGAACTGCTGAGCGAATACCTGCTGGAAAACCCATCTGACGCGAAAATCGTCGTCGGCAAAATTATCGACGCCGCGCGTGCGCGTGAAGCGGCGCGTCGCGCCCGTGAAATGACCCGTCGTAAAGGCGCCCTGGATTTAGCGGGCCTGCCGGGCAAACTGGCGGACTGCCAGGAACGCGACCCGGCGTTGTCCGAACTCTACCTGGTGGAAGGGGACTCCGCGGGCGGCTCTGCGAAGCAGGGGCGTAACCGCAAGAACCAGGCGATTCTGCCGCTGAAAGGTAAAATCCTCAACGTCGAGAAAGCGCGCTTCGACAAGATGCTCTCCTCTCAGGAAGTGGCGACGCTGATTACCGCGCTGGGCTGCGGTATCGGTCGCGACGAGTACAACCCGGACAAGCTGCGCTATCACAGCATCATCATCATGACCGATGCGGACGTCGACGGCTCGCACATCCGTACGCTGCTGTTGACCTTCTTCTATCGTCAGATGCCGGAAATCGTCGAGCGCGGCCACGTCTACATTGCCCAGCCGCCGCTGTACAAAGTGAAGAAAGGCAAGCAGGAACAGTACATTAAAGACGACGAAGCGATGGATCAGTACCAGATCTCCATCGCGCTTGACGGTGCGACTCTGCACGCGAACGCCCATGCGCCGGCGCTATCCGGCGAAGCGTTAGAAAAACTGGTCTCTGAATATAACGCCACGCAGAAAATGATTGGTCGTATGGAGCGTCGCTTCCCGAAAGCGCTGCTCAAAGAGCTGGTGTATCAGCCAACTCTGACCGAAGCCGATCTTTCTGATGAGCAGACTGTAACGCGCTGGGTGAATGCGCTGATTACCGAGCTGAACGAGAAAGAGCAGCACGGCAGTCAGTGGAAGTTCGATGTTCATACTAATACGGAACAGAATCTGTTCGAGCCTATCGTGCGCGTGCGTACGCATGGTGTGGATACCGATTATCCGTTGGATCACGAGTTTGTGACCGGCGCGGAATATCGTCGTATCTGCACGCTGGGCGAGAAGCTGCGCGGTCTGATTGAAGAGGACGCGTTTATCGAACGCGGCGAGCGTCGCCAGCCGGTAACCAGCTTCGAGCAGGCGCTGGAGTGGCTGGTGAAAGAATCACGTCGCGGTCTGGCTATCCAGCGTTATAAAGGTCTGGGTGAAATGAACCCGGATCAGCTGTGGGAAACCACCATGGACCCGGAAAGCCGCCGTATGCTGCGTGTGACCGTCAAAGATGCGATTGCTGCCGACCAGCTGTTCACCACGCTGATGGGTGATGCCGTTGAGCCGCGTCGTGCCTTTATCGAAGAGAACGCCCTGAAAGCAGCGAATATCGATATTTAATATTCCCGCGTAATCTCTCCCTTATATAAGGGAGAGATTTAGTCTGTAGGTTGAGGGGAGCGAATCCCAACATTTAACAGCGCCTGGAAGGTTTGTCAGCAGTCTGAGATTTAGTAACGCATTGGGGGTAGTGAGTGCAATACAATGACATATCCAATATAAAGAATTATAGCCACTACAAGTATCGTTAAAATTAATATTTCTAATAATTTGTTCATAATATATCCTTGATGTATTTTCCATTGTTTAGCATTAAAGATACTTTGTTGGTTGGATAGAGTATTTACTCCGCCATCCGACAAGGTAAGGCTGACATAGAATGCCTGAATACATTCAGGCATTCTTTATTATTAGTAGCGCATCGCCGGTAAAGAATTCATGATAATAATATAGCCAATTGCCTGGAAGGGCGCAGTGACAACATCGCCAATAATAGAGAATGGCATTAATAAAACCTTAGCCGAGAAATGCTTCTTATCACGTGTGAAATTTATTTTATGGGAAGATTTTAGTAATATTTCATTTTCATTATCGGCATCTTTGGGTTGGATTTTTCCTGCTAACGTAAAATAAAAAGGACTGCCAGGATCGTTTTCATGTACATAAAATGCCTCTCTGACTTTTGATTTTTCTTCTTCCGTCAAAGACTTATAGCTGTAGCTAATATCTGAAGGGCGGACGCAATGAAACTCATTTTGTTTGTTCCCTTTTTTACTATCGGTAGAACAGTAAAGCTGTTTGGAAAATTCGATAATTCTTTTATCTATATGAGGGTTATTCAGTAAAGTGACGAAATTTCTGGTTGTTGTGTTGATATTATCATCTTTTATATCAAGTTGATAATTATTGTCTTCACCAACAAATGTCCACGTTTTCTCTCCGTTTGTAGTCGTTGATGGTTTGATACTTTTTATTTCATCTGTTTTCCAGACTTCTGTCGTGGGTGCGCTTTCCGTTTTTATAGTATCGAGTAAAGATGACGTCATACAACCGCTTAAAAAATAACTCATGGCAATGGCTGATATTATTTTAATTATTTTCATGAATGTATTCCTTACATGTCATATTCGTTATTATTACCACGCCGCTAATTTTATTGCTATTTTTTCTATCTGCGCTTTCTTACCGGTGTGCCGTTTAATCGAAAGCTGTGTTATTTTTATTTTTTTCAGAGAGTACTAACGGTAATTGTCATCAAATTATTCATTCCTCAAATGGTTTAACGGGACACTCAGTCTCTTTTTCTTCTATAGACGGTGAGTTTCCCAATAACCTCCTTTATTTTTCTGTATGTTATTGCCTGATAAATCGGTCAATGCACAATAGAAGCAACCATTGTAAAGACCGTTAAACTCCTCATCATGTCGGACAAAAGAGGAATCCTTTTTCCAGAGTTTATCCCCCTTTATCCCTGACTCTTTTGCTGTTTTTTGAGCGGAATCGCGTTAGCATGAGTCAGGACTCATTTAATGCGGGGATTTCATGGCTATTAAACTCATTGCTATCGACATGGATGGCACCCTTCTGCTGCCCGATCACACCATTTCTCCGGCGGTTAAAAACGCGATTGCCGCTGCGCGTGAAAAAGGGGTAAATGTGGTGCTGACCACAGGCCGTCCGTATGCGGGTGTGCACAGTTACCTGAAAGAACTTCACATGGAACAGCCCGGTGATTATTGCATCACCTATAACGGGGCGCTGGTGCAGAAGGCAGGGGACGGCAGTACGGTTGCGCAAACGGCGCTCAGCTATGATGACTACCGTTACCTGGAAAAACTGTCCCGTGAGGTGGGTTCTCACTTCCACGCATTAGACCGAAATACGCTTTATACCGCTAACCGCGATATCAGCTACTACACGGTGCATGAGTCGTATGTAGCGACCATTCCGCTGGTATTTTGTGAAGCGGAGAAGATGGACCCGAACACCCAGTTCCTGAAAGTTATGATGATCGATGAGCCTGCCGTTCTCGACCGGGCGATTGCGCGTATACCGGCAGAGGTGAAGGAAAAGTACACCGTGCTGAAAAGTGCGCCGTACTTCCTTGAAATCCTCGATAAACGGGTTAATAAAGGCACCGGCGTAAAATCACTGGCCGAGGCGCTGGGTATTAAGCCAGAGGAGGTGATGGCGATTGGCGATCAGGAAAACGACATTGCGATGATCGAATACGCCGGTATGGGCGTGGCAATGGACAACGCCATTCCGTCGGTCAAAGAGGTGGCTAACTTTGTGACTAAATCGAACCTTGAAGATGGTGTTGCCTGGGCGATTGAACAACATGTTCTGTCCTGATTCACTCCGGCCCGATCGCCGTCGGGCCGATAGTTCCACTCATGAAGCTAATGTGTTGCAACAAAGACGTTGTAGAAAATAGTTTTTTATTTCAAAAGATTAATTCGCACAGAAATCCCGCCCACCAGGCGACGATTACTATATTCTCCCTCCTCCTTTCGATCCGGCGGCGCTTCTCGCCAGAATAAACGCTTCATCATTATGAAAAAACGCTCCCTTTTGCTGTTGGCGCTGCCCGCTATGGCTTTTTCTACCTGGGCGGCTACCAGCCCCCCGGCGAACCTGTCGCCTGTTTATAGCTATCAGGATGACGTCCCATCTGCTGCCACACCGCCAGTCGCGACAACGCCGGTGGCAAAGCCTGCCAGTACATCAGTGTTGCCTTTTCTGGGTGATGAAGCCCGAAAGCGTGGCTATGAGCTTCCCGAGCCATTTGGTCTCAATATTAACTACATGAATATTGGGCAGAATATTAACGTTGATAGCATCAACTTTAATGGCCTGGCTTTAGGTCCCAACGGGGGAATTCCATTAGATAACGCATTTAAAATTAACGTCGGTCATACCCGTGAAAAGAGCAAGACCGAAACGGTCAAGCTGGATGCCTGGCTGCTGCCATTTATGAATGTGTACGGCCTGGTGGGCTATACCGATGGTCATTCCATTTCGCAAATTGGTGTTGGGTTGATGACGAAAAATGGCCACGTTTTTCATCCCGCCGATCTGCAAAACCTCAAGTTTAAACTCGACTTTAAAGGCACTACCTATGGCATCGGCACCACGCTGGTCGGCGGCGTAGGTAACTGGTTTACCGCTGTTGATGCTAACTACACCCAGACACAGTTCGATATCCTTGATGGCAGCATCGATGCCTTTACCGTCTCACCTCGCGTTGGTTACCGTTTTACCACCCCGGGTATAGATAAGATGCATCTGCCGTCGGGCAAGCTAAACGTCTGGGTCGGCAGCATGTATCAGGATGTGCAGCAGGAGTTTAAAGGCAGCCTCGACGACCTGACCATGCCGTCAGCGACGCTACAAAGGCTGGTGAGTATGGCTAACTATAACAATAACGGCCGCTTTGACGTCAAACAGCATCTACAATCACCGTGGAACATGCTGCTGGGCGCTCAGTATGAAATAACCCGCCATTTCAACGTTACCACCGAGTTTGGCTTTGCCGAGCGCAATAGCTTCTTTGTGGCCGGTGAGTACCGCTTTTGAACCGCTGCCATTGCCGACTGTTGCTTTGCGTCGCCGGTGTGCTGTCCGGCGTGGCGCAGGCGGCGCTGCCCAGCCGCAGTCAGGTGGACGGCTGGCTACAACAAATGGGGGATAGCGATACTTACGATGCCGCCAAAGGCGTCAACTGGGGAGTAATGCCCGGGCCATTTTATACCCCTGAACTGGGGCTGGGCATCGGCACCGCTATCGTCGGTATGTATCGCCCCGATCCTGCCGATAAGGTTAGCCAGGTATCCACGCTGTCGCTGAGCGGCTATTTCAGCGCCACAGGCGCTTTTGGCGTAACCCTGCAAAATTACGCTTTTTTCGCGCAAGATCGCTGGCGTTTCTTCCTCACTGGCGCATTGAGCGACACGCCCACTTACTATTGGGGACAGGGTTTTGCCGCCGGTGATAAAGACAGCCATAAGCAGGCCTATACTGCGCAGGTGCTGGATCTGCAACCCATGCTGTATCGTCGGCTGGTCAACAATATCTATCTTGGCGTTGGCTGGACGCTGGATATACAGCACGCCGCGCAAATTGATGAGACCGATCCGCCCAAAATTCAAAGTACAGCGCAGGGCTGTTCTTCACTGAGTAACGGCGGTAGCGTTGAGATTAGCTGGGATGATCGTGATTTTATACCTAACCCACGCAAAGGGCAGTATGCCACCCTTCGCTATACCCACTTCGCACCGGACGTCGGTAGCGATACGCGGTTTGATGAATACCAACTGCACTATAGTCGTTACCATGCCGTCAATGATAAAGACGTGCTGGCCTGGGAAACGGACGGCGCCTTTACTCAGGGTGATGTGCCGTGGAATATGCTGCCGCTGCTGGGCAGTAACCATCGTATGCGCGGCTATTATGAAGGGCGCTATCGCGATAAAAATGCTATCAGCGGTCAGCTGGAATATCGCCATAAGCTGAGCTGGCGGCATGGCGTTGTCGGTTGGGTGGGCGCGGGCACCATGGGATCGTCTTTGCACCATCTGGATGACGGGCGATGGCTGCCTTCTGCGGGCGTGGGCTATCGCTTTGAGTTCAAGCCGCGCGTCAACGTGCGGCTGGATTACGGCGTGGGCAAAGCTAGCAGCGGTTTTTATTTTCAGGTAGGAGAAGCATTTTGAGGTCCGTCGTTCGGGTTATCTTTCTGGCGCTGCTGTTTCTGGCGGGGAGCGCCCGCGCCGCCTTACCACTGACGCTCTATCTGTCCTCTCTCCCAATGCCAGTTGCCAGTGAAGCCTGGCCGACGATGCCGCCGCAGCCACTGCCAAAGGGGTTGCGTCCGTGTTGCGCTTTTGGTTACGACCTGCATGCCGAGCTGCTGGGACTGCCGGTTCCGTTTTATCAGTTAAATAACGTCGTGACGGTAGACTCGCTGGGGCATCATCAGTACAACGACCATCTGTACTCGGGCGTGGCAAACCTGATCGGCCTTAGCGGTGAGAATAACGGTATTGTGTATACCTTGCGTGGCGGATTCATCGACACCGCACATGTGCGGGATACCGCTGATATGACAGTGTATATCTTCAGCCAACTACTACCAAAGCTGGGGCAGGCTTTTACGCTGAATCTGGGCGAGGAGCTGGCCGAACGGCGTCTGGTTTTTACTGCTTTTACCCCTCCGGTCGATGCACGCGAGCGTTACACGCTGGCCGCCTGGCTGTCGGCGCATCTGGCGTTCCAGGTGGCGGAGTGGCACGAAATCGCCCAATGGTACGGTTTCGAGTCTGTTCGCGGATTTTCTGAGGGAGTATCGGCCTTTTCGCCGGAAGATCTCTATTCTAACCTCGCGGGTGCCCGTCTGGCGGCGTCTTTAATTGTCGGCGGCCAGACGAAAACGCAAGAGATGTACAACACGGCGATGGAAACTGCGCTGCGGCAAGCGCTGACGCAGCTGGCAGCGCAGCCGGCGCAGATCACCCGTTTTCAGTTTGATATGCTTGATGGCCGTTGGTGGAACAGCCAGCGGCGGGTACCGGAAAAATATCTGGTGCTGCATCGTAATTATCAGATGGGCGATGACCGCCTGCCGACCGCCATTCCTGGCGAGATAATGCCGCTATTGCCGCTGAGCTTGCCCCATCGCTGGCGCGGTATCCAGCTTAGCACGCTGGCGCAACTACAATTGTGGCCCAGCGAGGATATGGCGCAGCTACCGCCTCCCGCGCACTATTACAGCGAAAAAGATTTTGCCGCCCTGGCGGAGCAGGCACGGCTACAGGACGAAAAAACACAGAATCATTAAACAGGCAGTAGCCGTAGGCTAGTTCCCTCTTATACCCTCGGCGTACTGTTTTATGTCCTGATAACTGGTGATGTGAAACGCGTCGTTTGGCGAGCCGGAAGCTATTATGGCGAAGGATGATCGGCTATCCATGCGTCGAGCGCCGTCACTCCCTGCGTCACGATAGTTTTAATATCTATATCGCTAAGCGGTTGCAATTCCAGCTCCCGACAGGCTTCGGTTGCCTGCGTCATCCCCAGGCTGGCGCAGCCGCTTTTTAATTTATGCGCCAGCCGCTTAATGTTAACGTCGTCATTCATGGCGCGCGCCGCCTCGATCTCCTCGACTAAAGGCAGCGCGCTGTCTTTGAATAACGCGACCCATTGCCGGAGTTTTTCCGGGCCGACAGACGCCATATCGCCGGCAAGCTGATGTTCATTCAGCATCGCCCGCGCGTTGTGAGATTTGCCCTGTAAATAGTGCGCTATCATGCGGTAAAGCTCCTCGCGGGGAACGGGCTTTTGAATAATCCCGCAAAAAAGACCGGCGGTACGCTGACGAAGATTATCGTCTATCACATGCGCGCTAAAACCAATGCGTTTCATGGCGGGATACAGGCTCATCAACTGCTGCGCCAGGGTTAAGCCGTCATAATCCGGTAAATCAAAATCCACCAGCGCCACATCAAAGGACTCGCCTTCAGCTAAACAGCGTAGCGCGTCATTCGCGCTTTCAGCTACTGAGACCTTCACCCCTTTACCCGTGAGCATTTCAGCGGAAATACGCTGCGTCAGCATATTATCTTCAATCAGCAACAGGCGTAGTCCGTTAAGATTTATCGGTTCCCTGAACGCATTTTTGCTTGCGGGTTTGGGGTGGCGAACCGGCAGTTGTAAGCGAAAACAACTGCCAACATGAAGCGTACTGGTGACGGTTAGCGTCCCGCCCATCGCTTCTGCCAGGCTGGCGCTGATAGCCAGCCCCAGGCCCGTCCCGCCCCGGCGTCCTGTCGCCTGCACAAACGGTTTGAAAATAGCCGTCAGCTTCGCTTCAGGGATACCGCACCCGGTATCTTCAACCTCAATAAACCAGCTCTGATCGTCGCAAAACGTGCGCAGCACTATGCTGCCGCGATCGGTAAATTTCGCCGCATTACTTAAAAGATTAATCACAATTTGACGTATCCGGCGCGGATCGCCTTGTAGCGTGGAGGGGAGTTGCTCGCTAAAGTCGGCGATGAGCGCCACCTGCACGCGGCTGTGCATTAAATGCAGCGCGCTATTCAACAATTGTCGCGGTTCAAACGGCTCCTCGCTAATAGAAACGTTGGTGCCGCCTACTTCAATCGCCGAGTAATCAAGAATATCGTTAAGAATCGCCAGTAGCGATTCGCCTGAATCATTAATGGCCTGTAAGTCGTCGCGGTAGTTTGCCATGAGCGGTTTATCGGCCAGCAATTGTACCGTACCGAGAATGCCGTAAAGCGGCGTGCGAATTTCATGGCTCATGGCGGCAAGGAACGTCGATTTCGCCTCGTTGGCCTTTTCCGCTTCGGCGCGCGCCTGCCGGTGTTCCAGCACCAGCGCATGAAGCTCCGCCGTTTGCGATCGCACCTGTTCCGCCAAATCCTCACGATGGCGGTTCAATTTGCGCACGTTGGCGCGAAACGCTTCCATCAGACGGCTGATGGTATCCAGTTCGCTGACGCCAGCCGCCTCCGGAAACGGCGAGTCAATATCGCCCTCCAGTAGCCGCTGTAAGGCCTGCGTTTGTTGCGCCAGCGGGCGGGATACGGAACGGTAAACCACTCGCCAAAGAATAAAACTTAATGAGCACAGCGCCAGGATGCCTAAGATCACTAACCCTATTTGCCCACGCTGACTGGCGTGTGTAAGACGCGCTAACCCAGCCTCGTTTCGTTTTTCGATGGCGTTCACCAACTGCGACACTTCCGTACTGAAGCGGGTAAACTGGAAGAGGTTATTGGCCATGAGCGTTTGAAGCTGGTCGCGGATGGCGTTTTCCTTACGAAACAGGGTAACCAGTGTGGTGTACTGATTTATTTTCTCCAGCGCGTCGGCGATTTGGGCGCGAACGGTAGGATCTTCTATACGCTGCTGGCGGCGGGATAAAATTTTAACCAACTGATTAAGTTTTTCATCGGTGTCCTCGGCATCGCTCAGCCCTTGCGCGTCTTTTAAGGTCACAATGAGCTGCTTAAACCGCAGGGCATTGACCCGCAGTTCATTCATCTGATTCACATACTCAAGGTCGATATCAATCAGTCGGTCAAGCGCGCGTTCAGCCTGGTCCCCTTTACCGCTTTCGATAAGATCGTAAATACCGGCCTGGGTGGCGCCCGCAGATGTCGCTGCATTATTGGCCTGACCGTGAGCCTGGGCGGCAATGCTTTCCGCCGCCTCCGCAATCTGGCGGCTTAACTGCTGTTGCTGTGCGCGCAGCGTGAGAATTTCACCGACCAGCGTTCCCTGTTGCCCAAGCGTTTGCGCAATCTCTTTTTCTTGCCGGGCGATGGCCGAGGTATTAAATCCCTGCTCGCTTAATGCCTGCAAAAGATGGTTAATTTTAAGGCTTTGCGCTTTCAGCATCTTCCCCTGCGCCAGCCAAACGCCCTCACTGTCGGCATTGGTCAGATTTTGCGCAGAAAAGAGCTCGTAAGCGCTGGCTTCGCTTAACTGCCTGGCCATATTCATCGTGGGGAGCAGCGCTTGCGTATTGGTTTGCTCCACCTGACTAATGACGCGCAGGCTTATCCAGCCGATCACGGTGCTGAGCAGGGTGAGTGCCGCCATCAGGGCGAAGGCCAGCCATAATCTGCGGGTCAGTGAAGGCGTTGACATTTATGCGCCGCGGGTGAAATGGGTTGAGTTGCCGCCGGAAAAACCATTAGGATAAAACCTTGTTGCTGGTGGGGCTATCATGCGCGCGCTTATTTCGTTCTTTTTTTTGATAATCATCGTCTCGAATGTAGAAACGGCGTCAGCCGAAACCGGGCTGTTACACTGGACGCGCGCCGATCGGGCGATTCCCTGGCGGCAAACGTCAGTCAATGCGAGTAAACCCTGGAAACTGTGCGCATTATACCCCAGCCTGAAAGATTCTTACTGGTTGTCCGTCAACTACGGGATGCAAAAAGCGGCCAAATTGTATGGCGTTGATTTAAAAGTGCTGGAAGCGAATGGCTATCGGCAACTGGCGACGCAACAACAGCAAATGATGCAATGCCGGGAGTGGGGCGCCGACGCTATTCTGCTTGGCAGCAGTACCGATCGTTTCCCGGAACTGGAACGGTATGCCGGTAATGTGCCGGTTATTGAACTGGTGAACATGATTCACGATGCCAGCGTCGCAACCCGCGTTGGTCTGCCGTGGTTTCAGATGGGGTATCTGCCGGGACGTTTCCTGGTGCAGTGGAGCAAAGGAAAAGCGCTTAACGTTTTACTCTTCCCGGGGCCGGAAGAAGCCGGCGGCAGTCAGGAGATGGTGGCGGGTTTTCGTCAGGCAATTAAAGGCAGCGCCATCAACATTGTGGATATCGCCTGGGGCGATAACGACATTGAAGTGCAGCGAAACTTACTCCAGGAAATGCTGGAACGCCATCCGGACGCCAATGTGGTCGCCGGGTCGGCGATAGCGGCGGAGGCGGCGATGGGCGAAGGGCGAAATTTGACGACTCCGCTCACGATCGTCTCATTTTATCTGACGCATCAGGTTTATCGCGGTTTAAAACGCGGCCATATCTTGATGGCGCTCAGCGATCAGATGGCCTGGCAGGGAGAATTAGCGATAACGCAGTCGATTAAGGTCTTACAGGGGCAACCGGTGCCTGAAAATATCAGCCCGCCGGTGCTTATTTTGACGCATAACAACGCTGACAGCGCGCGCGTTCGCCGTTCGCTATCGCCTCCGGGATTTCGGCCCGTCTATCTGTATCAATACACCTCCGAGGCTAAAAAGTAACCTTCGCCATGCTGTGTGACCAGCAGTTCCGGCGTAATTTTATGGCGTAAGCGGCGAACCAGGACATCAATTGTGCGGAGATCCGGAGTCTCTACGCGGCGGGCGGAAAGCATTCGCAGCAGGCGTTCACGATGCAGCACTTTGCCTGGGTTGGTCACAAAGGCCAGCAGTAGCTCGTACTCCGCGCGCGTAAGCTTAATGGCTTCACCATTGTGCTCCAGCGTGTGATTCATCACGTTCAGGCAGTAACCGGAAAACATATAGCAGTTTTCACTGGCATTTTGCGGCGTGGGGCGGGCCAGATCGATGCGCCACAAAAGATTTTTCACCCGTACTACCAGCTCGCGCAGTTCCAGCGGCTTGGTGACGTAGTCGTCCGCGCCCATCTCCAGTCCGACGATGCGGTCTATTTGGTCGCAACGCCCCGTCACCAGAATAATGCCCACCGTGGAACGTTCGCGTAGCGCCCTGGTCAGCATCAACCCGTTTTCATCGGGGAGGTTGATATCCAGCAGGATCAGCGAAACGTGCTCATGCTCCATGATGTCGCGCAGGCCCGCGCCGCTGTCGGTCACCGAAACGCGATATCCCTCCTGCTCAAAATAGGCCTGTAATCTGGCCTGAGTAACAGGTTCATCCTCAACAATAACAATGTGATGTGACATCCTGCGCGCGGTCTCTTTCTGTTCATATCTGTTCATATATTGCCGTATCCCGTTCATCCTGACCAGTGACGCTGTTCATATTTGCGGAATAAGATCTGCGCATTAAACCATATAATTACAGGGGCTATTATGCGAAAACTCTGGAGAGCGCTACTCAGGCCAAGCGCCCGTTGGTCGATACTGGCGCTGGTCATTGTCGGGATTGTGATCGGTGTTGCGCTGATCGTGTTACCTCACGTCGGTATCAAACTGACCAGTACGACAGAGTTTTGCGTCAGCTGCCATAGTATGCAGCCGGTGTATCAGGAATATAAACAGTCCGTACATTTCCAGAATGCTTCCGGCGTACGCGCGGAATGCCACGATTGCCATATCCCCCCTGATATTCCAGGCATGGTGAAACGTAAGCTGGAAGCCAGCAACGATCTTTACCAGACATTTATCGCCCACTCGATTGATACCCCAGAAAAATTTGAAGCCAAACGCGCCGAGCTTGCCGAGCGTGAATGGGCGCGCATGAAAGAGAATAACTCCGCGACCTGTCGTTCCTGCCATAACTACGATGCGATGGATCACGCGAAACAGAACCCGGAAGCGGCGCGGCAAATGAAAATCGCCGCGAAAGAAAATCAATCCTGCATCGACTGCCATAAAGGGATTGCCCACCAGCTACCGGATATGAGCAGCGGTTTCCGCAAACAGTTTGATGAACTGCGCGCCAGCGCCAGTACGCATAATGACGGCGATACGCTCTATTCGCTGGATATCAAGCCGATTTACGCCGCTAAAGGCGATAAAGAACCGGCAGGTTCGCTGTTACCTGCTTCTGAAGTGAAAGTCCTTAAACGGGACGGTGACTGGCTGCAAGTGCAAATCGAAGGCTGGACGGAGACGGACGGTCGCCAGCGCGTGCTGACGCAGTTGCCCGGTAAACGTATTTTTGTCGCCTCGATTCGCGGCGATGTGCAACAGCATGTGAAAACGCTGGAAGAGACCACCGTCGCGGCGACCAATACTCAGTGGAGCAAATTACAGGCAACCGCGTGGATGCAAAAAGGCGACATGGTAAATGACATTAAACCGATTTGGGCCTATGCCGACTCCCTCTATAACGGCACCTGTAATCAGTGTCACGGCGCGCCGGACAAAGCGCACTTTGACGCTAACGGCTGGATCGGCACGCTCAACGGCATGATCGGTTTCACCAGTCTGGATAAGCGTGAAGAACGTACCTTGTTGAAATATCTCCAGATGAATGCGTCTGATACCACCAACACGCCGCACAGCGATAAGGGAGAACACAATGAAAAATAAGGACTCGTTACACGTCTCTCGTCGACGTTTTCTGGCGCAGCTTGGCGGTTTGACGGTGGCAGGAATGCTGGGGCCGTCACTGCTGACGCCCCGTAGCGCCCGCGCAGCGGATGCCGTTGCGCCAGGCGCCGCGACGAAAGAGGGTATCCTTACCGGCTCTCACTGGGGGGCGATTCGCGCCACGGTGGTTGACGGTCGATTTGTGGCGGCAAAACCGTTTGAACAGGATAAATACCCGTCCAAAATGATCGCCGGCCTGCCCGATCACGTCCACAACGCGGCGCGTATTCGCTATCCGATGGTGCGCGTCGACTGGATGCGCAAAGGTCATCAAAGCGACACCTCGCAGCGCGGCGATAATCGTTTTGTGCGCGTCTCCTGGGATGAAGCGCTGGATCTGTTCTATCAGGAACTGGAGCGGGTGCAAAAAACCTACGGGCCGAGCGCGCTACTGACGGCGAGCGGCTGGCAATCTACCGGCATGTTCCATAACGCCTCCGGGATGCTGGCGCGCGCGATTGCGCTACATGGCAATAGCGTTAGCACGGGAGGGGACTATTCGACCGGCGCGGCGCAGGTGATTCTGCCGCGCGTGGTGGGTTCAATGGAAGTGTACGAGCAGCAAACGTCATGGCCTCTGGTTTTACAGAACAGTAAAACGATTGTGCTATGGGGTTCTGATATGGTGAAAAACCAGCAGGCAAACTGGTGGTGCCCGGATCACGATGTCTATCAGTACTATGAACAATTAAAAGAGAAGGTTGCCAGCGGCGCTATCTCGGTCATCAGCATCGACCCGGTCGTCACCTCCACGCACGATTATCTGGGGCGCGATAAGGTCAAACATATCGCCATTAACCCGCAGACGGATGTCCCGTTACAACTGGCGCTGGCGCATACGCTGTACAGCGAGAAACTGTACGATAAAAATTTCCTCGATAACTACTGCGTCGGTTTTGACCAGTTCCTCCCCTATTTGCTGGGCGAAAAAGATGGACAGCCCAAAGATGCCGCCTGGGCGGAAAAACTGTGCGGTATTGACGCCGACACCATCCGCGCGTTGGCGCGGCAGATGGCGGGCGACAGAACGCAAATCATCGCTGGCTGGTGCGTACAACGTATGCAGCATGGCGAACAGTGGTCATGGATGGTCGTCGTGCTGGCGGCAATGCTGGGACAGATTGGTTTACCGGGCGGCGGCTTTGGTTTTGGCTGGCACTACAACGGCGCCGGGACGCCTGGTCGTAAAGGGATCATTTTAAGCGGCTTTTCCGGTTCGACGACCGTTCCGCCAGTACACGACAGCACGGATTACAAAGGCTACAGCAGCACCATTCCTATTGCGCGTTTTATGGATGCCATTCTTGAACCGGGCAAGGTCATTAACTGGAACGGCAAATCGGTTAAATTACCGCCGCTGAAGATGTGCGTGTTCGCCGGGACCAACCCGTTCCACCGACACCAACAAATTAACCGCATAATTGAAGGGTGGCGCAAGCTGGAAACGGTCATCGCTATTGATAACCAGTGGACGTCGACCTGCCGCTTTGCGGATATCGTTTTGCCGGCTACCACCCAATTTGAGCGTAACGACCTCGATCAGTTCGGCAATCACTCTAACCGCGGGATTATCGCCATGAAACAGGTGGTGTCGCCGCAGTTTGAAGCGCGTAACGACTTTGATATTTTCCGCGATCTCTGCCGACGCTTTAACCGTGAAGCGGCATTTACGGAAGGCCTTGATGAAATGGGCTGGCTGAAACGCATCTGGCAGGAAGGGAGCCAGCAGGGAAAAGGTCGCGGTATCCACTTACCGACTTTCGAGGTGTTCTGGAATCAACAGGAGTACATCGAGTTTGATCATCCGCAGATGTTTGTGCGCCATCAGGCTTTCCGTGAAGATCCGGACCTGGAGCCGTTGGGCACGCCAAGCGGTTTGATCGAGATTTACTCCAAAACGATCGCCGACATGCAATACGACGATTGTCAGGGCCATCCCATGTGGTTCGAAAAAATCGAACGCTCGCATGGCGGGCCGGGATCGCAGCGCTGGCCGTTGCACTTACAATCCGTCCACCCTGATTTCCGTCTGCATTCCCAACTGTGCGAGTCGGAAACGCTGCGTCAGCAATATGCCGTTGGCGGCAAGGAGCCGGTCTTTATTAACCCACAGGATGCCAGCGCGCGCGGGATCCGCAACGGTGACATCGTGCGGGTATTCAATGCACGCGGGCAGGTACTGGCGGGGGCGGTGGTTTCCGATCGCTATGCGCCTGGCGTGGCGCGAATTCATGAAGGCGCCTGGTACGATCCTGATAAAGGCGGCGACATCAATGCGTTGTGTAAGTACGGCAACCCTAACGTATTAACGCTGGATATCGGTACATCACAGCTCGCGCAGGCGACCAGCGCGCATACGACGCTGGTGGAAATTGAAAAATATACCGGCCCTATTGATAACGTCACGGCGTTTAACGGTCCGGTCGAGATGGTCGCGCAGTGTGAATATGTACCCGCATCGCAGGGGAATCCGCATGATTAAGCAGCCAGCGCTTGCTCAGGAACAGTACGCCTGCGTATATGCATGGCTGGCGTTACTCTTTTTCCGGGAAGTGGATGATGAAGGGTTAATACAATTACAGTCCGCGGAGATCGCGGACTGGCTGGCGCTGTTAAAGCGTCAGCCTGCGCTAGCGGCGTCGGTGGCGTTACTCGAACAAAAAATTGCCGCGCTTAGCCTGCGCCAGGATGCGCAGCTGGAGCTGGCCGCAGATTTTTGCGGATTGTTCCTGATGACGGATAAAAAATCGGCCTTGCCCTACGCCTCGCAATACCCGCAGCAGGAACCCGGCATGATTAAACATTTATTGCTTGAAGCCGGGATGGAAGTCAACGACGATTTTAAAGAGCCGGCCGACCACCTGGCGATTTATCTGGAATTACTCAGCCATTTACATTTTTCATTGGGTGAATCGTTCCAACAACGGAGAATGAATAAATTACGCCAGAAAACATTGTCGTCATTACTGGAATGGCTTCCGGAATTTACAAATAATTGCCTTAAGCATGATCCCTATGGTTTTTATGCTGCGTTAAGTCAATTATTGTTGGCTATCGTTCGTTTTGATGACGGAAAAGAGGATTTATCCATTGTTGCGGCTGAATAAACCTTGTGACGGGCATCGCAAAATAAATCTTACGATAGTCGGAGGTTATCATATCTATAGGTTTAGCCAATTGTAATTATTGATACCAATCAATATCCATGATGGGTTTGTATTTAGTATTGACGGGCCTCATGAGTAAAAAAATAAAATTTAATTAATCATGCCGCAATACCCCATAAGGATAGTGATATGAAAAAAATTACCCTCTATGCGACAACGGTTATCACCGTTGGGCTGTTATGTTATTTAGGCTTGTCCGGGTATGTATGGTATTACGACAAACAGCGCAGTAAAAAAAGCGATGTGCAGGCCTCGGTTGTGGGTGAAAATAATAAAATACTGGGTTATTTCAGGGAGAAAGGATGTGATTATTGTCATACGCCTTCCGCTGAATTACCTTTTTATTCCTCTTTTCCGGTGGCAAAGCAGCTAATGGATTACGATATCCAGCTCGGCTACAAATCGTTTAACCTGGAGGCGGTACGGGCCGCCCTGATTGCGGATACGCCGGTGCCGCAAAGCGAACTGAATAAAATTGAATGGGTTATGCAACATCAGACTATGCCGCCAACCCGCTATGTCGCGCTGCACTGGGCGGGGGGCGTCAGCGATAAAGAGCGTACTGACATCCTGAACTGGATAGCCGATCAGCGTGAGCGCAACTATGCCAGCGCCGATACCGACGCCGCGCACCGGAATGAACCCGTTCAGCCTATTCCGCGCAATATTCCCGTCGATGCGAAAAAAGTCGACTTAGGTTTCCGCCTTTATCATGATGAACGTTTATCCGGCGACAGCACAATATCCTGTGCGCATTGTCACGCGTTAAATGCGGGCGGTGTCGATGGCAGAAAAACCTCAATTGGCGTTGGCGGTGCGGTAGGACCAATAAATGCGCCGACGGTATTCAACTCCGTATTCAATATCGAACAATTTTGGGATGGTCGTGCTGCAACCCTGCAGGAGCAAGCAGGCGGACCACCGTTAAATCCTATTGAAATGGCCTCTAAATCCTGGGATGAAATTATTAGCAAGCTTGATAAAGATCCTGTCCTGAAAAAAGACTTCCAGGCGGTTTATCCGCAAGGATTTACCGGGGAAAATATTACTGATGCGATCGCCGAATTCGAAAAAACGTTGATAACGCCGGATTCCGCCTTTGATAAATGGCTACGTGGAGATGAAAATGCGCTGACCGCGCAACAGAAACACGGTTATCAATTATTTAAAGAAAATAAATGTGCAACCTGTCACGGCGGTATCATTTTAGGCGGGCGCTCTTTTGAACCATTGGGATTAAAGCGAGACTTTAATTTTGGCGAAATTACCGCAGCGGATATTGGTCGTATGAACGTCACCAAAGAGGTTCGCGATAAATTACGGCAAAAAGTCCCGGGCTTACGCAACGTCGCGTTAACGGCGCCTTATTTCCATCGGGGCGACGTACCGACGCTGGATGGCGCGGTAAAACTGATGCTGCGTTATCAGGTTGGCACCGATCTGCCGCAAAACGATATTGACGATATCGTCGCCTTCCTGGAAAGCCTGACCGGTGTTTATACGCCATATCAACCTGAATATGCGCAATGACAATGATGCTTGAAGCCAGAGATCTGTACTGCGAGCGGGACGAGAGGACGCTGTTCAGTGGGCTGTCGTTCACCGTGGAGGCCGGGGAGTGGGTGCAGGTCACCGGCGGCAACGGCGCCGGAAAAACCACCCTGCTGCGCCTGCTGACCGGGCTGGCGCGCCCGGACGGCGGGGAGGTGTACTGGCAGGGCGAGCCCCTGCGCCGCGTGCGCGACAGCTTCCATCGCAGCCTGCTGTGGATAGGGCACCA